>NZ_JARESO010000027.1:0-124524 GCF_046030175.1 Paraburkholderia sp. RL17-373-BIF-A | reverse complement strand
GCGCCGTTCAATCCCGCGGCTACGTCAACGTTGGCGGTTGCGTACTCATCGCCGGACCGCGTAGCGAGCGCCGCGGCGAACCAGTCATGCTGGGCTGCGTTCACTGTGCCGACGACTGGAAACAGCGAAGGTCTTCCATTCGCAACGACACGACCCTCGATATCCAGCACCCAGATGTCGAGGTATACCGTATAGCTATCCAGGATGACCGACAGCCGCTTTGCCGCATGCGCGGCAGCCGACGCCGATCCAGTCGTCATGCAATCGACAACCGCTGCATCGGTTGCCCACCAACGCACGTCGCATGAACGTTCGTAGAGGTTGCGGTCGATCACGTCGATCATGTTCAACGCAAGGTCGGTCAGACGCCGGCCTTGTTGCCGCTCGAGCTCCGTCACCATGCGTTCGCTGATGCTGGCCAATTCCTTACCGAGTTCGCCAGTGAGTTGCCCGATCCGGCCGGACACGTTCTTGACCTGGTTTGCGACGACCGCAAAGCCGCGACCGGCCTCTCCTGCACGAGCGGCTTCGATCAACGCGTTGATGGCCAGATAGGTCGCCTCGCGATTGATCAGGTCGATATCGGCGATCTTATCCGTGGATATCTTGCGCACTTCGCGGGTCAACTCGGCGATGACCGCCCCTTCGGACGATTGACGAGGTTTTGCCTGCTCTATGGACATTTTCATATATCCCAGTTGCGTGCGAAGTGGGGAGCCCGTGGCTCCTCGCCGACTCGGAGAATTAATCGGGATTAACGGCATCCCGATACGAATACTTAAGGAAGACACAACCGATATATTGGCGCTTTGATGCGCCATTTTCGTATGCACCGACGCTGTGCATTTTTTGTTGCCCATTGCGCCGGTCGCGAGCGGCCGCGTTGGAGTTCGCCAACGTGCAATGTCACTCAAGACCAGCGTACTAATCCGCACCGGCAACCAGATAGCGTCGGGCTCCATGGCAGAGCACGTCACCGTCGATTGCGTGCAAGTGTCAGCTAAATTGCCGCTGCCGACGCCAACCCCGCTTGCTATTGCGTTTTTTTATTCGAAATTAGCAAGACCTTCTTTACAGCCTTTTTACTTGCCGCTGCATTTGGAGCACGCCTAGAATCTCAAGAACATCAAATAAAGGAGTGGCGGCTTGCGCAATCGATGTCGTCGATTTTCTGGCAGTTTCGCTGTCTGACCTGCAGGACGTCGCGCGCTCTTCTTTCAGCCGCCGTCTTGCCAGCCGGCAAACGGTGCACGTCGCAGCTAATTCCCCATACACACTTGATAGCGCCCATGCGAATGCAGCTTTCGCGCGCGTTCGCGTGGCGCCATGTCGCGGCCGTCAAGTCGCGGCTGTGCTCATTCGCACCATTTGGATTACTAGAAGCTCAATGCTCGGAGAAATATGATGAACCTAGGCCTTCTCCTTTCACAACTGCCCCACGTCCAGGAATCGCGCACCCACTACGACGCCATGCTCGCAATGCATGCTCGCGAACCACGCAAATTTGCTGCGTTCTGGCAGCGCCTTAAAGCGCTCTTCTCATAGTTTTCGGCGCTTTTTCGGCATTCATGAAAAGCCCGTATGCGAGGCAGCACAGCCGGGGGCTGCTACCCGCGGCAACCAGCCGTACGATAAACGGCTCAGTACGAATATGACCAACAGCAAAATCGTTCAACTACTTTATGTCCAGGACGACAACCGTGTCTTCGTGGATATGGCTGACGACGAAAGCAACCCGTGCTTGTCGTGCGGAGCCTGTTGCCAGCACTTCCGGGTGTCGATGTATATGGGTGAAATGGCGAGTTCGCCAGGCGGCACGGTACCGGATGAGCTCGTATCTGCCGTCAACCCAGTCATTGTCTGCATGAAGGGAACGGAGGCCGGCTATGGACGCTGCGTCGCTCTGCGCGGGGTAGTCGGCAAGCCTGGCATCCGGTGCGAAATCTACCCTCTGCGGCCGTCGCCATGTCGCGAATACCGCGTATGGCTCGAAGATGGAACACCTAATCCCGATTGTCAGCGACTGCGAAAAAATATTGGACTAGTGCCGCTGAAGCCCCGGTCCGCTGTGCCAGGTATCGCGCAGTGCTAAATGGCGGACATGGCGTGCTGCTCCTCTACGAGAGTCAACGGGCCATTTTCGCCCGTCCGCGGCGCAGCACGACGCGTAGCGTTCACGTTGCCGCGAGAGGTAGTACGATATTCAAGTCCTGTCTCCTCACGCCTTGCGTGATGTGTCGTTCCGCGCCGCGGGACCTTTCCAGACATAGGAGAACCTATGCGTGTACTGATAGTCGGCGCAACCGGACTGCTCGGCAAAGAGATCGTTCGCCTGCTTTCGCCCGAACACCAGATCATTGGCGCCAGCCGTACGGGCTCAGACCTGTCCGTCGACCTCGCAGACAAAGCCTCCATCGTGTCGATGTATCGGCAACTCGGAACCGTGGATGCCGTGATTTGCGCCGCAGGTTTGGCGAAATTCGCGCCGCTCGAAGCGCTGACGGATGAAGATTTTTCGTTCAGCCTGGCCAACAAGCTGATGGGTCAGGTCAATCTCGTCCGATGCTCCGTCGGCCATGTTACGCAAGGTGGATCCCTGACACTAACCAGCGGCATCCTGGCCCAATATCCGATGCAAGGCAGCCCCGCCGTGAGTATCGTGAATGCTGGGATCGAGGCGTTCGGCAGGTCGGCGGCACTCGAACTGCAGGGCAAGACACGGGTCAACGTCGTGAGTCCGGGCTGGGTGTCCGAAACCCTTGCCGCGATGGGCCAGGCCCGCTCTGCCGGCGTTCCCGCCGAGGCCGTCGCCCATGCGTACAAACGGAGTCTCGTCGAGGACATCACGGGCCGGGTCATTCAGGTCGCGAAGTGGTAAGCGAGGGCGGCGAGTTCAACACCGCTCGCATGACACTGGCGAGCTTTATTTCCTGGGCTGGCGCGCGGGTCGAAAACCACGACTATCACGCGACAGTTCACGCGTCGGCGCTCCCCGCCTCAACCTGACGTTTGAGCAACGTGTTCGTCCATGGGATGACCGCCTATCAGAGCCACTCAATGGACCTTGTGCTTAATCCAGTCTGTCACAACGTCTGCGATTTTCAGATTGTTTCGGTCCTGCATTAGCATGTGTGAGTTTCCGTGCATGCCCAGTTGCGTCGTCTCCACCACATCAACATGCCCGCCGGCAGCATTCACCGATGCAGCGAATGCCTTGCAAGCTGCGTAGTGCGCGGCCCAAGGGGGTGACTCAACAATGAAATCGCCATAGAGAAGCAGAATCGGAACCCTTGTGTAGGGTCTAGCGTCCACATTTGCAGCCGGGCAAGCGGTCGGCTCGACGGCCACGATCGCGGCGATTCCGTCCGCTCCTCCTGCGACGGCCTGGAACGGATAGATTCCAGACTGGGAATGGCTGATGAGTACGGTCTTTCCTAGCCGCCCGGATAGCAATCCGAGTGAAGGCACCGTGGGATTCGGCGTCGACATGGAGTAAGCCCAGTCCGGAACCATCTGTTTCCACAACTCATCCTGTGCCTCCAGCGGGAATTGAAGGCCGGGGTACGCTTCCGGATACCGTGGACCAAACCTGAAGAGCGCCCAGGCGAATTCCCGGCCGACCGAAAAACCAGAAGGGAGTGCATCGGGCGGAAGCTTGCCAGTTTTGACCGCGCCGACGGACGCTGCGTTCGCGGCAGACCGCCCTCTTGCAGCCTGGTCCACCACGTATGTCGGGAAGCCTTTTCGAACGAAGTACTCGGCCCACCCCATGCGGCCATCTGGCGTCGTCTCCCATTCCGCACCGGTCAGACAACAGCCGTGAATGAAGACCACGGACGTCGAACTCGGGTGGACAGGCACCTGGTACTGGACGTACATCTGCTCAACAGTGACTGTTCCTTTCGGGTCCGCCTGCGGCAACGTCGACAAGGTATCTGACGTGATATCCCGGCCGCCTACGAAGAAGCTTCCTTGCTTCGCGATAGTTAGAGGCTCATCAATGTCGATACTCTGCGCGAACGCCGGGCAGGTGGCCATGCACAACGCGGCCAGCGTCAACGCTCGCTTTAACTTCGCGATGAGGGACATGCGGGTCTCCTTGAATCTTCTTTTATTTCGCTACGTCCTTGCGCATCGCCACCGCGATGACCGTTGCGCCGCACGTCAGGACGAACGCTGCGAGATACGAACCGGCGCTTATCGAATGGGTGACCGCCGTCAGCGAGCCAATCGCGGTCGGAGCGGTGAGGCTGCCCAGTTGACCGATGCTCGAAATCAGCGCGATTGAACCGGCAGACGCCGTGCCCGACAGGAACGTAGCCGGAATCGTCCAGAAGATTGCGGTACACGTCAGATAGCCGATGGCCACAAGCGCCAGTCCGGCGATGGCAGGGCCGAACGACGAATGCGCTGCGCCAAGAAGCACCGCGCCCAGGGCCGACACCAGAGCACAACAGGCGAAGTGCAGGCGACGCTCGTCGCGGGCATCCGAATGCCGGCTCACTGCCAGCATGCCGATTGCACCGATGAAATACGGAACGGCGGACAACAGGCCGATATGGAAGGGATTGGCTACGCCAGCCTGGCGGATCACGGATGGCGCCCAGAAGTTGAGGACACTTCCGGCCCATGTGATGGTGAAGTATCCAAAGGCACAAACGTACACTCGCCAGTTCCTGAGGGCCGCCCCGAAGTGCGAAATCTGATGGGATGTCGAACCCGGCACGGCTTCCAGCTCGCGGACAACGATGGCCTTTTCATGCGCCGATAGCCATTTCGTCGTCTCCGGGCTATCTGGCAGATACCACAAGGCGCACACCCCAACCAGCACCGGCGGGATACCCTCCAGAAGGAACAGCCACTGCCACGCATGCAGCGCCTGCCACCCTTCTGCGTTGCTCAGAATCCAGCCCGAGACCGGGCCGCCAGTGATACCCGCGACCGCGATCCCAAGGACGAATGCGGAAAGCACCCGCGCACGATACCGGTTCGGAAACCAGGTTGTCAGGTAATAGATGATTCCCGGGAAAAAGCCTGCCTCGGCAACACCCAGGGCAATGCGGGCCACATAGAACTGCGTGGGATTACGCACGAGCATCATGGAAATGGATACCAGGCCCCACAACACCATGATTCGGGCGATGGTTCGCCGAGGTCCAATGCGGCGCAGAAGCAGGTTGCTCGGCACTTCGAACAGCACATAGCCGATATAGAAGACCCCGACACCAAGGCCATATGCAGCTTCAGTCAGCCCGATGTCGGTCTTGAACTGGAGATGGGCAAAACTGATGTTGACCCGATCGATATAGTTGAGGACATAGCAAAGAAAGAGAAACGGGATGATTCGCTTCGCTATGCGGCCGAATGTGCGCTCGACATCCGCAGGCGCCGTCGCAGCGGCGTCGACGGATGACGGCATGCCGGCCACCCGCTCCTCCGCAAGCGTTCCCTGGGGCATTTTCATTGACGTGTCTCCACTTAATAGTATTTGTGCGCGTATTCAAACAACGTATCCATTGTCCTCAATGGAGGAACATCGGCAGCTACAGACTTTGCTGCATCTTTTTCGCGGAGCCGGCCCGCTTCTCAAGCCTCTCACGCACCGGAGACAGAATCTCGTCGTTGTGCTCGCCAAGGGTTGGAGGCGCAACGACGTCCAACGGCCGCTCACCATCAAAAGTCACTGGCGAGCGCACTGTCCGGAACCGCCCCATCACCGGATGCTCGGTTTCTACAAGCAACTCGAGGTGTTTCGCCTGCGGGTCTTCCAATGCCTCGCTTGCGTCGTACATCGGCGCGTGGGGGACATCATTAACCTCGAGGCGCCGGCACCATTCTTCACGGGTGCGTGAGATGAAAATCGAGCCGAGCACTTTGATCAGTTCTTCCTGATGCTCAATCCGGCCAGCACGGTTTGAAAAACGCGGATCTTCGAGTAATCCTGGCCTCTCTATTGCATTGGCAAGCCCCGCCCAGAACTTCTCGGGTGACGACATGTGAAGTGCCAGCCATTTTCCATCGGCGCACTCCATCACGTACGACTGGGAGACGCTCGGTCGGCTGTATGGGCCCATCACCTCGCCCGCCGCATAAAAATGCGTAAATGCGTCGAGGTTGAAGTGCGACATCGCCTCGAGCATGGAGACTTCGACCTTGCGGCCAACGCCGGTGTGGCTGCGCTCATGGAGCGCGCCGAGAATGCCATAAGTCGCGTAGAAGCCGGTGAGCGAATCCGCAATTGCGGGTCCCACTACCCGCGGATTTGCCGGATTGACGAGCAGACCGAGAAAACCGCTGGCGGCCTGGGCGACCGAATCATAGGCCGGCCTTCCCGCTGCCGGTCCGGTCTGTCCAAACCCACTGATCGCACAGTAGATGAGCCGCGGGTTAATCTCACGCAGGCGTTCATACCCGGCATTGAGACGCTCCGCCGCGCCCGGCCGGAAGTTCTGGATATATATATCCGACTCGCGAATCAGTTCGTCGAAGAGAGCGAGGTCGCTGTCATTTTTTGTGTTCAGCGTTACGCTGCGCTTGTTCCGGTTATATGTCTGGTAGTGAGGGCTATACAAGCCACCCTTGAACGCACGAAACGGGTCTCCGTTTTCAGGGTGCTCGATCTTGACGACGTCCGCGCCCAGGTCGCCAAGCAGCATGCCTGCCGCAGGCCCTGTAATGAACGTTCCTTGCTCGAGGACACGAAGACCTCCGAGAACTTTTGCCATTCGCTGCTCCGAGTTTGCTATGTGCGTTGCGTACGCGATGACTGACCTGGACGTAGACCGCCTTTAAATACCCGGGACGAAACCGTCCGGCGCGTCGCCGTCGTAAACGAGTCCGTTGGTCGCCTGGTAAGAGAGCGCAAAGCCTATTGATCGCGACAGTTCCTCAGTGAGGTGCCCGATGAGCCCGGCGGTCCTGGCGAGAATGGGCACGCCTTTGAGCGCTTCCAGCGGAAAACCGACACCGAGCAGGACAGCGGGGATAGCCGCGGAGACGTTCAACATGAGCGACTTGCCGACCACCTCGGGGATCACTGCCTCAATGGCCTCGGCGATGCGGACATACTCGAGATTGGCGCCTGCCTGTTGCGCAACCTTGAAGAGGGCCGCGACACGCGGGTCACGTGCCTTATGCAGGGGATGACCGTATCCCGGTATGGTTCGCCCTGCAGCCCGATACTCACTCACCACCGCGGACGCCGCGCGCGGAATGCCGCCACTCTCTTCGGCGCGCCGACGCACCTCATCCAGCAACCGGCCACAAGCCTCTGAAGCACCGAGGATGACGGAGCCGCAACCCAGAACGCCTGCGGCAACGGCGCCCTGCAGCGCATCGGGCGCCGCGGCGAGCGTCATGCGGCTTGCCTGCACGCTGGGCACGAGGCCATGCTCCGCAATGGCTACGAGCGTCGCATTCAACACAGCGGACGCCGACGATGACGGGAGCCGGCCGGTGACCAGCAGGAAGAAGTAGTCGGTGAACGAAATCTTTCCAATGAGTTCTTCCGAAAGGTCGCGCCCGCGCACGACAATCGTTTGAGAGTTGGATGTCGAGATCGCAGTCCGGGGAATCGTTTCCTTGCCGATTTTCATCTTGATGTCCGTTTGGTCGGTGTCCGCTCGCGACGAAGTCTCCTTTCATCGCTTCAATGTGGAGCAGTTTACGACTGGCCAAGCATCGACAGAAATGGTATTTTTCACTAGCTCATAATCGATGCCATCGATAGATGAGCGTGCAGGACAACCTCTTTCGCCAGCCCATATGGAACTCCGCCATCTCCGCTACTTCGTCGCGCTCGCCGAACAGCTGAATTTCACGCTAGCGGCCGAGAAGGTGCATGTCACGCAATCCACCCTCTCCCATCAGATAAAACAGCTGGAAGACGAGCTGGGCAGCCGCCTCTTCGAGCGGGAAAGTCGAAAGGTGACGATGACCCAGACAGGCGAGGCGTTCCTTGAAAGAGCGCGCAACGCCCTTCGCGAAGTCGACGAAGGCCTGTGGTCCGTTCGAATGGCCGCTGAAGAGATGAGCGGCGTGGTGCGAATTGGCACGACGCACACCTTCAATATGCGCATCATTCCGCGATGCATATCGGTCTTCGTAGCGCGCCACCCCTCCGTGCGCGTCGAAGTGATGGAAATGTCGGGTGACGACATCGCAGAATCGCTCGCGCGCGGCGGTCTCGACATCGGCGTGACTTACAAACCGCAGAATGCCTCCGGCCTGCGATTCGAGGCGTTGTACACAGAAGAGATGATGCTGGCCGTCGGCCTGACTCATCCGTTCTCTAAACGACGCTTTGTTCGAATGTCCGAACTGCATCTGCAGAAGATCGTGCTTCTGCCCCGCTCGTTCGCAACGCGTGCACTTCTTGACGAATGCTTCCGCATGGCGAACGCTACGCCCGTTGTCGTTGCCGAAATGAACGCCATTGCACCGATGATGGAACTGGTAAGCTCGACGGACATTGCGGCAATCGTTTCTGAACATGCAACGAGGCGTGAAGACGTGCGAATGATTCCGGTCGAGAGCCCCACGCCGACGCGCGCGCCGGGCCTGATGTGGCGGACCGAGGAAAGTCGTTCCCCGGCCGCGCGAGCCTTCGCGTCAATTATCCGGTCGGTTTGCGCCGAGGCGAGCCACGACAGGCGACGCGCAAGTTCGCGCGCCGCTGCTCGAAAAAAACCGAATCAGCGCCAGGATTCAAACCCCGTTTCGAGTTAGTCTCACCGCAGACGCCACGAGAACATCAATGCAGAACGCGCCCCTATTCCATGTACTGCTCGACCATCTCGAATCGATCGACGCATCGTCGGCGGAAATCGCGCGCTTCATCGATCGCTGGCACCAGTTGAAATCTCATGAGGGTTTCCCGTGCCCGGTCTGCTACCTGCGCGGAGAAGACCATGCGCTAACCCTGCTCGCCGCGCAACCCGCGATCCAGCCGATGCTCTGCCCCGCTTGCGAGACGCTCTACAACGTGCCCATTGAAGACTGAGGCACCTTAGGGCTCGTCGCCACAGTCAGCCGGATACGCTCACCTTGACGCAGCCGTCACTGCGACCTCGTCACGCGAGAGGTCGGGTTGCGGCGAGTTGGTCCAGACAATCGACCCATTTCAGAGAGCCTCACAACCTCTGCTAACCGGTTATGTACCGCGAGGGAAGTACTGGCGCATCAGCAGGAATCCGCACGACCGCGCTGTTCAGCCACGCCTGCGGGGTGCCCTGTGAAACCGCATACGCGCCGACGTAAGGCATCATGCAAGTCGTCTGATAGAACTGTGGCGTCCAGCCTGAAGGCGCCAGAAAAATCGTCGTCGCACGCTTCTCGCTGTACGGACACGCACCGAACGTCGAGATATTCCACAGGGTCTGCTTGTAAGTGTCGTAGTCGATGTTATGGCGTTGCGAACCCGCTTGCCATCCTTCGAGCTGGATAAACGTGTTGTAGCTGCCCGCGCTGGCGTACGGATCGTTGACCGTGCGTCCGGCGAGAAACGCCAGGATCAACCCACAGTTTTCCGGCGCAAAGCTGCCGCTGACATCCAGATAGTACGTGCCGGTGATATTGGTGACGCTCGCATAGTGCGAGTTGCCCATGTCGTGCCGCGTCGGCAGGCCAGCCGAAGTGAAGAACTGATCGAACGCGCTCATGGCAACGCCCGCCGGCAGATCGTCCTTCGCACTGACGGCGACGAAATGCGCGCCCGCCGCCAGCAAGCTGGTGAACGCTGTCACGCTCGCGGCGTTCCACTTCGCACCGTCGCCGAATGGAAACGCACGATAGCCGCTGATAGCGAACACGGACGGATTGGTGCCCGCCTGCCAGGTGATTTGCGGCACCCACATGGTCAGCGGTCCGTTGCTCGCCGCGCCGCTCATGTAACGCGCGAGCAATCCGATCAGCGCCGCGTCCTGCGGCGGACAAGCCGCGTTGTTTCCTGACATGCTGCCGCCCTCGAGCCACTGTTGTGCCCATTGCGCGGCGAAGCCCGCCATCTGGCCGCCGGTGAAATCCGCCGGCTCGATATAGCCATTCGGCGCACCGTTGCCGTACGCCGTGGTGACGACGGCCGCATCGCGTGTGCCTTCGCCAAACATGCTGTTGACGAAATCCTGGCTGTTATTGCGCGCCGGTGTATCGAGCAGACCCAGCGGCACGACCCATGTACGATCGTTGGCGTTGACCGCCCGATATAGATTCAGGTAAGCCACCGAGTCGTGCCCTGGGAACGTCGTTGCATTGGCGCCCGCGATATAACCGGTCGACGCATCCACGCTCACCGTCGTCGAACCCGCTCCAGATGGATGGTTGTACGACACGCCGAAATTCACGGCGCTGGCCGTCAGGCTGAAGCGGCCGGTGCAGCCGCCCGAGCGGTTGAGCGCGCTGGCCACCATCTTTTGTCCATAGCCGATCGCGCCCGGCTGTGCTTGCGGCACAGGCCCGTCGCTGGCGGCCGCGCTGCCGAACTCGAGCGTCAGGCCGGCAGCCCAGTTCGTAAGGTTGATCGTCATCGATCGTTCCGACATGGCATCTCCTTGAGGGACCGTGAGAAACGTCGCACGGCGCAGTCGCTGCGCCGCACCCCACCACCGCGTTCAATCATCGTGATCGACTTCATGCACTCTGGTTCTTCGACGACGCGCCGTAGACGCCCCACACCGTATAACCGGTGACGAGGAAATAGCCGCCCGCGATATACGCGGCGATCGCCGCCTGCGAGGTTGCCTGCTGCTTGAGCGTGTCGACCGCGCCGTTGATCACGCTCGAGACCCGCACGATCGCCTTGTCCGACGCGCTGACGGCGGTAGACGCCGGCCCGGCATTGGCCGCTTTCACGCCGCTGAACGCACCCGAGAGCGCTCCCGTGCCGAAGCCCTGCGCCGAGCTGAGCAGCAACTGTCCGACCGTTACCTTCTGGCCGGAGACGGCGTCGGTGAGCAGGGTCGAGACGTCCTTGCCGATCATGCCGGCTGTCGCCTTCGTCAGGGCTCGGAACGCGACGCTCGCCGTGGCGCTCATCCCCTGTGACAAACCCAGCGTGGCCGGCATCGTGGCAAGCCCGCCGATGCCGCCGCTCGCAAACCCGGTCAGCGCACCGGTGCCCATGGCTTCGAAAAAGCCCTTGGCCGTGAAGTCCCGGCCGTGCTGGACGTCGTACTGCAAGCCGCTCGTGCCGGCGCCGCTGATCGCGCTGGTGGTCGCGCTCCACAACACCGAGGTGGCGTTCTGCGCGACGACCTGCGCGGTCGTGAGCGGCGCGGCCGCCTCGACGCTGGCACTCGCGCCGGCCGCGACCTCGGTCGCTCCGGCCGCCGCCCCTTCGACCGCGACCTCGCCCGCCGCGGCGCCCGCGGCCGCACCGGCCGCTTCACCGCCCACGGCCACCGCGCCGGCTGCGGCCTCACCGCCGAGTGCCGCTCCCGCCAGCGCACCGTCGGCCGCCGCGGCCGCCGGTGCGGCGGCGCCGAACGTCACGAAGCTCAGTGCGATGCCGGCCGCGATCACCGCAACCATCGCCGCACCGATGCCGATCTGCGCCCATAGCGAAATGTTGCCGCTCGGGTCGACCATGTTCAGCGGGTTATTGCTCGCGAACACATAAGGGCTCGCAAATTGCCGCGCCGGATCGGGCGTGACGAAGCGCAGCAGCGCCGGGTCGTAGAGCCGCGCGCCGAAGTCGTACAAACCGAGCGTCGCGTCCCACGGCTTGCCAGCGTACTGGAACAGCCAGCTCGGTGCGCCGCTGCCCGCTTCGCTCAACAACCCGCCGAACGGCAGATAGTCGAAACTGGCAACCAGTGCGCCGGCTGTGTCGGTCACGGCCCAGACCGTGTTCTGATGATCGGCGATCGGATACTTCAGGGCGCCATCGTGCACGGCGGCGAGCCCGTTGGCCCCCCAGATGCAAACCTGCGGCGTGCCGTCGTTCCAGATCACGAGCGGCGTGTTGCCCGCGCCCTGGAAACTGATCTGCAACGCGCTGCCCTGCTGACGCACCACGCGCTGATTGTTCAGGCCGCGTGCGTAGCGAACCACGTTCGAGCCGTTCGTCACGGCGGCGACCGTGCCGAGCGCCGGGTCGTATTCCATGCTCAGGCCGCGCCACTGATCGGGTTTGCCGTCGTTGCGATAGTGGAACGTGACGCCCTCCCCGTCTGCGAGCGTCGCGGTGTCGAGCCGGTCGGTGCCCGCGCTACAACTCGCCGAAAAGGTCGCGCCGTCCTGCGTGGCCTTCCAGATGTTGCCGTTCGCGTCGTACTCCGTCACCGCCTGATTGCCGCGGCCGGCGTTGGCCACGACCGCCGTGTTGAAGCGTTGCTGGCCGTCGTACGTGTACGCGACCGAACGCGTGTCGCTCAGCGCGCTGAAATTGAAGGCGGTGTCACGGCTGGCGATCTGCGAGTCGGGCGTATACGTGTAGTTCTGGCTGAACACCGTCTTCGTGCCCACGCTCGCCTGGTGCGTGAGGATGCTGCCGGGCGAGTCGTAGCCCCACGCGTCGGCTAGCACGCCGCGTTGTGCGGTTTGCAACTGGCCGTCGGCGGTCCATGTATAGCTTGCGATCGCGGCCGGCGTGCCGGGCACGCCGATCGCGGTGATTTGCCCCTGATCGTCGTACGTGTAGACGATGCTCGGCAATGGACTGCCCGCCGGCAGATCGATCTGCGTGATCTCGTTCAGCGCGTTGTAGTGATAAGTCGCGCTGGCCGACAGTTGCGCGGCGCCGGACACATCGAGACGCGTCGTCACGACACGGCCCAAGGCGTCGTAGACCCATTGCTCGTCGACGGTGCAGTCGCCGAGGCCGCGTGCGGATGCCGGCGCCGGATTGTAGGTGAGCGCGCGCGTGAGCTTGCCGAGCGCGTTCGGGTCCGTGCCGTCGCCGTCGTAGCTGTAGACACGCGCCGCGGTTGCGCCATCGCTCGCACTCGGCCACGCGAGGTTGTCCACTTCCGCGGTGAGTTTTGCGGCGTCCCATGCGCCGGCTACGACGCCCTCCTCGACGATGCGGCCGAGCGCGTCGTAGCGGGTATAGAGGAAGTAGTGCTCATCGCCGTCGAGCGGCACCTGAACGAAGCGCGACTGGCCCTTCCCGTCGAATAGATACGACGTGTTGCCGGTATCCGGATCGCTATAGACGCTTGGCTGGCCCAACGGATTCTGCAAAGTCGTCCGTACGAATGCGGCCGGGTCGGACTGCGGCCCGTTCGTGAACGCATTCGGCAATTTCATCGTGCCGAGGATCCCGGCCGTGCCGGCCGCCGCGTCATAGCTCGGGCTCACGGTGGTTTGCCCGGCGTTGCTGCCGTCGGTGGCGAGTTGCACGGTGGCCACCGCGCGCTTGGCCGTATCGACGAACTGCCGTCCCTGGTAACCGCCGGGCGTGGTGGTGAGCGTCGCGAAATATTGGCCGGCTTGCACCGGATCGTTCGCGGCACTTGCCGTATAGACGGTGCGGGTCGTTTCGCGCTCGGCGGGACTCGTGGTGTTGACGTCGTGAATCGACAGTTGCAGCCCGGGCTTGCCGCTTTCCACGATGCGGCCAAGCGCCGAGCCGCCGTAGCGCAGTCCGTTGTACGGATAGTTCTGGTCGTTCGAACGCTTGACCGGCCCGTCGGATTGGCCGGCGTAGTACGCCGCGACGTCGCCTTCCATCTCGCAGGTGTTTTGCAGCGCGGCGAGGAAAGCCGGCACGTCGACGAAGCTCGAGCGGTATTGCAGCGGTGCGAACGCCGCGCCGCTGCCGAACGTGCCGGGCGCAATGCGCGTCAGGGCGAGTTGCCGGTCGAGCGCGTCGTAGACGACTTCCATCACGCGGCTGTCGGTCCCCTGCAACTGATGCACCTGGCGCTGGCGTGCGGCGCCGTCGGTATAAGACTGGCCGATGCGCGGATTGGCGCCCGCCATCAGATTGACGATCTGCAACGCGTTCGGCCCGGTGGAGAACGTCAGGCCTTGCGACGGCGTCGCGGCGCTCGCATGACTGAACAACAACTGGCCGTTGCCGAAGAACAGCACGGCGCCCGGCACCATGGCGAGTAGCCATTGGGTCGCCAGATGCGGCGGGGTCGCCAGCGGGGTTTGCACGGTTGTGCCGCCCGCGCCGGTCCATTGCCAGCCGGATCCCGGAGTCCAGCCGATCTGCTCGCCGGCGCCGAACTGGAACGCTATCGTGCCGTTGCCCAGCGTCGCCGGCGGCACCATCTCGATGAAGAACACGACGGCCGGTGCGGCGTTCGCGGCGCCTTGCCAGACCAGCGAGTCGGCGGCGTTGCCGGTCTTGCTCAGCACGCCGTCCGCGGTGCTCCACAGGCCCGGATTACCGGGCTGCCAGCGGGTGCGCCACTGCGCGCCGTCGAGGAAGGTTTCCGCGTGGCCGCCGTCGGCCATGTGCAATGTCAGTTCGGCATTCGGACTGGCGTTGTTGAACGCATCGTCGGATGCGCCCTGGCGCGACAGGAAGCGCACGTCCAGTTCCTGCAACTGACCGTCGCCGCCGACCGCCCCCAGCGGCCGGTTGTACGCGTCATAGAGCGTGAAGCTCACGTTGCCGCCGGCGTTCATCGTCGCGCGCAGCAGACGCGTGTCCGCGTGCCAGCTTTGAACCGTGACGTCGGTGCCGAACGGCGCGAACAGCACACTGTCCACCAGCACATTGCCGCTGCCGACATTGGCAAGGCGCAACGCGATGCTGCTGGTGCCCGCAGCCAGCGCGACCGACGCGCTCAGATACTGCCATTGCCCTTGCGTGTCGACGAACGCGAGGTGACTCTTCTGTGAGCCACAGTCGATGTCGATGCCCGAGCCGTCGGCGTCGTAGCCCGCGGGCGTCTGATAACGCACGGCCAGCAGATAGGCCGTACGCCCTGCCGCCGGCGCAACCGTCACGCTTGCGCTCGCACCTTTCGGTACGCTCAGGCTGCGGGTGCCGAGCCACGCGTTGGCCGTGTCGAAGGTCGTGCCCGTAAGTGTCCAGCCGCTCGCGTCTTCGTAGGACTGGAAACCGTTCCAGGCGCATTCGGCGAGCGCCGCGGCCTTGAATGTCGCCACCGGCAAACCCAGTGCGGTGCCGAACAGCGTTGCGCATAACGTCCCGGCGCCATCCGCCTGCTGCAAGACGGTGCCGTTGGCCGCGCGCACCAGGTTGCGCGTCGTGCATTGCCAGTCAGCGGGTGTTTCGCCCGGCGCATAGGTCGAAAATGGGAACGCGGCGGGTCCGCCGGTCCAGCTGAAGTCGGCTTCTTCGGCGGGCGTCAGCACGTCGTCGCCCCATAGCGTCGGCCAGTTGCTCAGCGCCGTGACCGCCGACGATGTCGTGACGCCGGCGTTGGTCGAGCTTTGCGCCACCAGGCTGCTGACATCGCTCAGCACGCGGCTGGCCGGGTTGACTTCGCACGCGTACACATTGGTCTGCACGTCGGTTTCGAGTTCGCCCGCGCCGTTCATCGTCGTGCGGGTGACGCTCGCCGGCTGTCCCGTGTAGGTGTACGGCAGCCCTTGCGGCGCGTACACGGTCGCCTGCCCCGAGGCGACGCCGTCCGTCACCGCGTTCTGCGCGGTCTGCAGGACATACGCGCCATAAAGCTGAACCGGCGCGGCATGCGTATCGGTCGGGTCGCCCGCGCGCATCACATACGCATTCCATTCGTTCTCGACGCTGCTCAGGGTCGTGCCCGATGCATCGCAGGTCACGACGCTGTGCAGCAAGCCGTCGAGCATGTTGTAGTAATCGTCGGGCGCGACCAGCTGGTTGCCGTTCAGGTAGCAACTCGTCACCGAACCATTCACCGGATTTGCGCTGCTGCCGCCCGGGTACACGATGCTCTCGAAATATTTGACGACCTCGCCGCTCGCATCGCACGCGGCGCTCGCGGTGTTCTGCGCATAGCAGGTGGTCGAGCTTTCCGACAGGCCGTCGTCGATCGTGATGCTGGCGACGGGCCAATCCTCGATCGGCCCCTGGATCGCGTCGCCCGCGTAGCGATGCAGATTGACGCTGGTGGCGTCGTCGAGATCGCTCGCGGTGTCCGGGTACGTGAAGAACGCCGAGGCTCCGCCCGGATACATGCCCTGTCCCGGCAAATCGTGCTCCTGCGCCGTCCACATCTGCTGGCCGCCGAGCAGTTGGGCGGAGCCGGCCACCCCGCCATTGCGCAGCACCAGCGCCGACGAAGCCGTTGCATGCCCGCTCGGATTCTGCGTGTCGTACGCCGCACAGGCGATAAACGCGGGACCTTCGTTGATCACCGACGCCGCGTTCAACTGATAGCGGTTGCTCGTTCCGGCGGCCTGGTTGATCAGCGTCTGGATGTCGCCGATGCTCTGCGTCACCGCATGCGACCAGTTGGTCGCCACGCCGCGGAAAAATAGCTGCGTGCCGACGCTCAGATAGTCCGGGTTGCCGCCGCTCGCCCAGTTCGCCGTGCTCTGGTTGCTCGGCGGGACGCTCAAGCCGGTGATCGCGGTCGCCGTGTCGGTCCAGTTCGCGCTGGTGCTGTTCGCGTCGTAGCCGACCAGTTGTGCTTTCGGCGAACCGTTGCCGACGAGAATCAGCGTGCCGTAGTCCGGTCCATACGCGTAACGCTGCTCGCCGACGATCACGCCGCTTTGCGGCTTCAGGTTGCTGTTCGCGAGCCACGCGTCGCCGTCGAAGCGGATCAGGTTGCCGCCCACCGCGACCATCGCGTTGCCGATGCTCGCGGGCGCCCAACTGGTCGGATACGCGTTGTCGAATTTGTCGATGAAGGAGAACTTCGCCGGCGCGGCAAAGCGGTAGGCGCTGTTCCATTGCAGCACGAACACGTCGTAGCCCTGCTGACCGCTCGACGCGCCACCCGAGGTCAGATGCGAGACCGCCAGCAGCGACACGTCCGAGCTCAGCGCGACTGTCGTGGTATTGCTCAGCGAAAAGCCGAGCGTCGCGCTGCCGCCCTGCTGCCACGTGCCCGTCGGACTCAGATACGACAGCGTGACCTGTGACTTCATATCCAGCGTGGTGAAGTACTCGCGGCCAGCCGTGAACCACGTATAGGAGGCCGTCTGCCGGGTCGTATGCGTCCAGCTTTGGGTCGGCCAGTTCCACGTGAACAGGTCATAGGTGCCCTGATTGGCCGAGGTGCTCATCTGCGGCACGAGCACGAAGTTCTGCCCGGCCAGTGTCGAGACGTGGCCGTTGGCAATCGGCCAGTGCCAGGTCGGGCTGTTGCAACCGCCGCTGCCGCCGCCGGCAATCACTGCTGCGTCCCACTGGGCCCGGCGCGCCGGATCCTTGCGGAACAGGTGCAGATTGGTGTTGGTGCTCGTGTTGTACGTAATCGCAACGAAGTCCGCGGCGGCCAGCACGGCGACCGTCGAGAGATCCGTGCCGCCGTTGCCGTCCACCAGCAGCGGGTTGGATGGGTCCGCCTGCCAGCTGGTCCACTGTCCGTTCCAGGTGAGGATCTGCAACGACAACTGCTGCGTCGCGCTGTTGTTCCACAGCGCGACCGCATAGTCGGGACCGAACCACACGCGCGGCATCGACTGCTGCGGCATGGGCGCGGGCGCGGATAGCGTCAGCGCGCGCTCGCAGATCGGCAACTCGACCTGCTCATACGCATAGCTGGCGCTGCCGCCGGTCGGATAGACGACGCGACGCAACGCGCCGAGGTTGGTGGGCTCGCCGATGTCGAGGTTGTAGTCATAGCCATAGCCTGGCAAATTTTCTTCGGCTGGATTGAACAGCGCGAAGCCGGTGAGCAGCCGCTTGCAGGTGTCGCCCGATGTGCCGGCAACGTTGGCCACCGCCTGCGCGCCCGGGTTCGACGGGCTCGGGTCGTAGACGAATGCCAGCGAAAACAGCGTCGAGCCGTCGGTATGCGTGACCGCGATCCCGCTCAGGAACTGCGTCTCGTAACGGTCCTGGAAGCCGTTGGGCGTGATGTCCGGCACGGTCTTGTGCGGATCCGCATATTCGCGCGGGCTCTCCGGTGTCGCATTGCTCCACAGTTTCGGCTGATAGGTGAAGCTTGCAGTACGGCCGAACACGTCGGTGATACTCGTCAGATAGCAGGCCTTGGTGTACGGCTTACCGCCCACGCCGACCTGCTGTTCCGCGCCATGCGTGAGCAGTCCGCTGCCGTCGCGATCGAAGCCGTTGTAGCCGTACGAGACGAATTCGCCAAAGCGGCTATAGGCGCGCTGCAAATGCCACGCACTCGCGTATTGCTGCTGCTTGCCGGTCACGGCGCTGTTGCCTTGCCACAGAGCGAGACCGTTGTCGTCGGTCCATTGCACGGCCCATTCGATGCTGTTGCCGGCACTGACGTTGTAGCCCTGCGCGGTTTGCGCGACGCCGCCGCCGAACGACATCGTCTGCCCCGTCTCGTTGGTCACGGCCCAACGCTCGTAACGCGAGTAATACAGCACCTTCCAGAACTTGTAATTGACCAGTTGGTACGACTCGCCGCCGTCGCTGGCATCGAGCGTTTGCTGATTCAGTTGCAGAACGAATTGCTGCTGGAGTGCATCATCGTCGATCCGCCACGGGCTTGCGCTGCCCGCGATCTTCGCGCTCGCCGAGAGCGGCAAACCGCGCTGCACGAACTCGCTGCGCACGGCGGCCGGCACCGTCTGACCGTCGACCAGCGATCCCGCCAACGCGCCGGCCATGCCGAACAGCGACGGATTGGCGGGCTCGCGGATCAGTTGGCTCGACACGCCCGCCATATTGATCGAATAGGTCGCGGCTCCCGGTGTCGGCGCGCCGCCGGTGTCGAGCGTGATCGCCGATACCGGCAATTGCCAGCCCATGCCCAGCACGCCCGTCGGACGGTCGCGGTTCCATGTCATCGCCTGCTGGTGGACGTTGCTCTCGTACGGGATCGACAGATCGATCTGCAGGCCGTCGTTGCCGGTACGCCCGGGCATCGAAAACAGTGCCTGCGTAAGGTTCACGTCGCCGCGAAACAGGTTGACGCTGCTCTTGAGCACGCCCACCGTGCTGGCATCCATCTGGAAAGTACGAATGCTGGGAATCGAGGAATCAGACATGACGGCCGGCTCCGGAAAGAACGCGCGCACGCGACCGCCCGCGGCCAATGCGGGCGGCGTGAACGCGCAGGTGTAAGGAGGCGCACGCGCGTGCGCCGTTGCATGTTGCGGCGGGTTGCCTGGCCGCTGACTCAGGTGCCGACGATGAAACCGCTGACGTTACTCACGCCGTCGTCCTGCACATGGCCGGAGTTGTCGATCAGCTTCGCCGCGCCGGTAACCGTGACATCACTGCCGCTCACGCTCTGCACCGACAGACTCACTGAGAACGTTTTCACGTGATGGTCCGAGTTGTCGCGGTACTGCACCTTGTAGCTGCTCAGGAACGGCGTGTAGTGCGCGAACGGCTTGCCGAACGTGACTTTCTGCGTGTTGTTCTGCAACGTGTTGGTGCCGCGCACGAAGTTGCCGAGCGACGGGTCGCAGTTCGCCACGAGTCCCGCATCCACGGTGCCCGATACGTTTCCATGACCCGTGTCGTCGTACATATAGACCGTGCCGTTGATCGACGCGGTGTTCCCGCTCAAGGTCGTGCCGACAGCCGCGCATGCCGTCTCCATCTGGTGATCGGTGCCGCCATACGACAGGTAGTAACCGGCGAGCGCGGCTTGCAGCACGTTCGGATCGGTGCCGGGAATCGTGATCGGCGAACTCGTCCCGCCGTTGACGATGCCGGAGACATTGCCGAGCTTCAGATTGGAATCGTCGACGCCGACCCACGCGAGCGCGACGACATTGACATAGGACGAAGCCGGATCGAGGTTGTTTCCGCTTGCATCGACCATCGTCGCATGCGCCGTGATGGCGAGGGACGATCCCGATTGATTGACGCTCAGCGAGACCGATATCGTCTGCACGTGATGGTCCGTATTGCCATAGCTCAACGAAAAAGCCGAGATGCCGACCATACGTTGCGTAATCTGGTCGGTGAAGTTGAAGGTGTTGGTAGCACCGGGTTTGATCTGGGCACTCTGAATCTGCAGCGGCATGATATTGCTCCCGAATTTGAATACGCGCGGACAAAGCCAGTCCCTGCCATGGCGATTTATGCGCCTTGGCTTAACCAGCCATTTTTAATAAAAAAAGGAACCCCTTTCAGTAAAAGACTGAAATAAAACCCAACGTACTTTTATTTAAAAATTTAACATTCCCGCTAAATCAGAATCCAAAAAACAAAATCTCTCCCAGACTCCAATGAAGGGAATCGGATTGTCTGATTTTGAAGAGCGAAAGCGCAGACCGCACCCTCGCGTACGAACGGAAATGCCCGTCCCGCGGGCCTGATGCCCCCGGTATTCGATGGCCTCCTACAGAACCTCGGCACTCTGAGCGGCCGATAGCCGGATTGCGTCTAAATTGCTGTTATGCGACTCAGTATGGTTGATGGCAACAGGAAATTCAATGTTCAGACCAATTCCGAAAGGCGTTGCCATCAAAAAAAATCGTTTCACTCAGGCGCTGGTTCGGCGGGTAAGGAAAATCACATTCCCAATTGAAAGAGAGACAATTTCAGTCGATTAGCACAGTTTGACGTTTGGCTATCGGGCATCGATGCAAAGCGGATCAACCGGGCGCGTTGTGCCTTGATTGTGCTCGGGTTGTGATGAGTGCGAGCCCGCACTGAATAAGCTGAAAGCCTTTCGTCGGAGCGGATATGTAGGACAATATGTTCCGTCAGCAGCGCACTCCGCACTCTACCGTCCAGCACACATACAGATTGGATGGTTAGCGACGCCGATACACCCAGAAGACAGAACATCAACCAAACGGGTCAGAATGGACAGCTTGCTTATCGGGCCGGCAACACGCAAACAGGCCGTTTTCGCAGGTACATTTGCGTCGCTTGTTCTGCTCACCTTCGTGATCGCGGGTCCGCGCGCGCACCAGACGTTGCCGGCAATCACTTCCTTCATGCCGATGTGCGCACTCACGGTGTTCACCATGTCGGGAATCGCCGCGTTCCTTCTCGGCGCCCGCTTTGCCGTGACGCAACAACCGATGATCGGCGCGCTCGGTGGCGCATACGCATTCACGGCGATCACCGTCGCTTTGCAACTGCTGATGTTCCCTGGCATTTTCACGCGCACTGGCCTGTTCGGTGCCGGCGCTTACAGTGCGGCGTGGATGTGGGTTTTCTGGCATGCGGGATTCCCGCTGCTCGTCATTGTGGCAGCGCTCATTCGCGACCGCTTTCCGGGCAAGTCGATCGAACTGCCTCATATCGACTTCTGGACCTGGGCGCTGATCGGTGTTCCAACCGCGCTTGCCGCCGCGCTAGGCGTCCTCGCTGTTTATGCGGATCTGTCGGCGCCTTTTCATATGGCGCCCGAAACGGGCGTGCTCTCAGGCGGCCGAACCGCGGTCGTTATCTGCTCGCTCGACGTTCTGGCGATCGTCGTCGTTTTGATAAAAGGGCGACTGCGGACGGTGCTCGATCTGTGGATCACCATCGCTCTGCTGGCGTCGTTCGTGGACGCTACCCTGAATCTGCTGAGCATCGTTCAGTTCACGCTCGGCTGGTACGTCGCACGGGTCTTCAGCATGCTGGCTCCCGGCGTCCTGGTCTGCGTCCTGGTCTGGGAAGTCACTGTTCTCTATCGCAAACTGTCCGAGGCGCACACGACTCTGTTGCATACCTCCATACGCGATGCCCTGACCCGCGTTTATAACCGTAGCTATTTTGACGACCAGTTTCGCAGGGAATTCGAGCGTGCGACGCGCAACCGTCAGCCGCTCTCGCTCGTCATGGTCGATGTCGACAATTTCAAAGACTACAACGACGCTTTTGGTCATCTTCGTGGCGATGCCTGCCTTAGGGTGATTGCGGGCGCGCTGGCAGGAACCGCGCGCCGGCCAGGCGATTTCGTCGCCCGTTACGGCGGTGAAGAGTTTGCGCTCGTGTTACCCGACACGGGATTGAGCGAGGCATCGGCGATTGCCGAGCAGGCCAGGCTCGCAGTCATGGACTTAGGATTGACAGCGCCGATACCCGCCGGTCAGATCACCATCAGCGCCGGGTGCGCGACGACTATTGACCCAAACACACTGGGCACGCCCAGCGCACTCGTTCACGCAGCGGATGCCGCGCTTTACGACGCAAAACGTGCAGGACGTAATCGGGTTCAGTCCGTCACGTCGCTGCCGTGAAGCGCGACTGTCTGTTTCAGGGCCAACTGCTCAAGCGATACTATCCAGCAGGTCCAGCAACGCGTCGCCGTCAACAGGCTTTCTGAAGAAACCCAAGGCGCCTCTTTGCAGATAGTAGTCTTCCGTATGCCCGCTCGAGTTCCCGGTGATGATGATGACGGGTGTAAGCGCGTTCGAATGAACTGTTCTTTCGAGTACTTGAATACCGTCAATGGGCCGCATTCCCAAGTCCGTGATAACGCATACCAGACCGGAGCAACCATCGGAAAAGAAATCCAGTGGCGATTCGTAGACTCGTACTCCATACCCGCCAGACGCAAGCAGGTTCGCAAGAGACGTCAAAACGCGCCGGTCGTCATCAATTATGGCGACGGTCCGAACCGGAGGCGTGGGCATTTTTTTCTCCGCTCATCGCTTCTCACGAAGAATTAATCGACCTCAGACATCGGACGTGGTTGTCAGCGATGCTTCGAGTTGCAGTTTGCTGGCCTGCCTGACGAGAGTAGCAAATGAATCCGCCTGCATTTTTCTCATGATGTGGCCGCGATGTACCTGCACGGTGTATTCGGTGATGCCAAGAATTGCTGCCGCCTGCTTGTTGAGCAGACCGCTTGCGAGTAACGGCAAAATCTCCTGCTCGCGAGGCGTCAGCGATTGATAGAGAGCCCAGAGTGTCGTCGCGTCCTCCGCCTCCTTGCGAAGCACGTATGCTCTCGCGAGAGCCGCATCGACCGCGCCCATCAATGCGTCTTCATTGACGGGCTTGGTGAGGAAATCAACTGCCCCGCCCTTCATGGCAAGGACCGCGGACGGCACATCTCCTCTTCCCGTAATGAAAATGACAGGAATTCGCGAGTCCGTGCGTACCAGCTTCTGGACTTCCAGGCCATTCATGTCTGGCATGCGCATATCCAGGATCAGACATGCAACGACATTTTTTTGACGCGGCGTGTCCAGAAACTCTCCACCGGAGCTGAATGCCTGAACGTTTCTTCCGTTTGCGCGCAGCAGTGCGGAGAGTGCTTCCCGCACCCGTTTTTCGTCGTCGACCACGTAGACCAATTCGCTTGCGGATTCCATGGAACCCCTCGGTGGTTAGGTGAAAGTCCCTCCTAACTTCGGCACAGCCGGGCCACGATAATCCCGCTTAATGTCCGTCTCGCGCGGTCGTGCCGACAAAAAAACCATTGCCATCGGAAACGTCACATGAGACCACGGACGGCTGTGTTGTGCATCACATGAATATGTAATGGCAGCGCCCAAAATGAAGTTGTAGGCTCGGCACCCGTTGCGAAATGGCCCACAAGGTCTGTCACGAATGATCTGCAAACGTCCTTGCGTTGACGTGTGCCTGAACCATCCCCGCACGGTCTGGCTGCGCAAATGCGGGCGCTGGTCAATGAATGCCCAGGTGGAAAGGCTTACCTGACGAGCCGACCGGCGATACCGCCCACCCTCGTCAACGTGCTGTCGCGTTCGACCGCTCTATCGGAAGACTGAAGCTGAAGGTTACGCCGCGGGACACATTGCGCACGGCCCAGATCCGGCCCGCGTGTGCCTCGATGATGGACCGGCAGATTGCCAGCCCCATGCCCATTCCTGTTTCCTTCGTGGTGAAGAACGGCTCGAAGATCTTCTTGAAGTCCACCTGTCCCGAACCATGATCCTCCACGTCGACCACCACGTTGTCCGCATCGCGACGCGAGCGAATCACTAGCAGCCTCGGCCGTTCCTCCGTTGCCGCCAGCGCTTCGATCGCGTTGCGCACGAGGTTCACGATCACCTGCTGGATCTGCACCGCGTCCGCGCTGATCTTCGACACGTCTTCGCCCAATATTGTCTCGAGCGAAACCGCGCTGCGCTGGATGTCGTCGGCCATCAGCGTGCATACCTGAAGAATCAGCTTGTTGATATCGAGTTCGACCTTCTGTGGAGCCGTGTGCCTGAAGAGCGCCCGAATGCGGCTGACCACGTCCGCTGCGGAATTCGCGTCGCGGAGCAACTGCTCGGCCGAATATTTGGCTTCGTCGATCCTGGGCGGCGTTGCGGCGAGCCATCGCACGCATGCGCGCCCATGCGCCACGATGGCCTGGAGCGGCTGATTGAGTTCGTGAGCGATGGAGGCGGACAGCTCGGCAACGGCCGCGAGCCTCGACGCCTGCGCGAGTTGCTCCTGCGCATCGTGCAAGGCCTTCGACAGTTCCGCGCCGTCATCGATATCGACGTCGAGGCCGAAGAACTTCATCACCTGCGCGCCGGCCGCTTCAGTACCGCGCTGCTCTCGAGCGTGGCCGACTTCGAGCCTTGATAGCAGGTCCGGCTCATCCGATAACTGCTCGAGGAGCGCGACGAGATGGTGCCGTACACTTTCGGATCGGCGCGCGCCCTCCTCGATTGCGATGGCCAATTCCGCCCACCGCGGTTGCCGATAATGTTCAGCCAGATAGGCCCGGACAATGATCTGCGCAATGAAATCGAAATGATCGAGCAGATACAGCGAGACGTCGGCCAGAAGTTCCTTGGCAATGCGCTCGTCCAACTCGCCCAACGCGATGTACGTGCTCCAGGTTTCGCGCAACCCGAGGCGCAGCGCCTGAAGGAGGCTCTGCAGCGGCACGCGCTGATGCTCACGTCTTTGGCTGATTTCCCGGAAAGCGTCCATGTCCTGTGCCGATGGAGGTTCGCCCGACAACAGCGTCTCGAACCATACTTTGGCCGACAGCGCGACGGATTCGTGAACGTCCCGTTTCGCTGCCGGCGCGAGCAATTTGTATCCATCGAACTGGGTCAGTATCGCAAGCGTGCGTTCGACGACAAGCGTCAGATCGGCTGCGATGGACACGGTTTTTTCCCGCAAGTGATTGCTGATCTTTGGAACTTTGGCTAACACGGCTATATATCTATCAGTAGCAGGCGCGCGATTTCGACTGACAAGGAACGCCGGCGCAGCGATGTTGACGGCTGCGCGCCGACCGGTTCCCGCCTGGCACTCTGCAATGCGATTCGAGGCGGCGTATCATGTGGCAAAAAACGAGTCGTTCCCGGCGAAGCGCCAGTGAGCCGCCCGGCAGTGATCGACAAGCGCGCTGCCTTCTCCAGGGGGCGCGCTTCGATCCCAACCCGGTGGACGCATGATCTCCTGGCGCGGCGCGGCCCACCATCCCCCATACAGGGGAGATGCCCGCCATCCCCCAACACCGGGGATACGCTTCAATAGATGGGGGATGGCGGCAAGCACGCCCACCCCAAAAACAATGTGACTGAAAAATGCGTGTGGTTGGAGAAACGTCCACGATCGGGCCGCATCTTTTCCTTGCAACGAAGGTCGTTCCGCCGCGTTTGCCGGTGGATCTGATCGTTCGTCCGCAACTCGTCGGTCTGGCTGAGCGCGCCGCGAGCAAACGTCTCACCGTGATCAAAGCGCCCGCCGGATTCGGCAAGACTTCGCTGGCGCTCATCTGGCTCGACCGGCTGCGCGCGAACGGTGCGCGGGTGGCCTGGTTGTCGCTCGACGCCGAGGACGACGAACCCGCACGCTTCGTAAATTACCTGGCGCATGCGTTGTGGCATGCCTGCGGCAATGTCGGCGCGGCGGCGATCAGCCTGACTGCCGACGCCGCATTCGTCCCTCTGCACGCCGTCGTTTCCACGCTGATCAACGAGCTTGTCGAAGTCGACGACGAGGTCGTCCTGTTTCTGGACGACTATCACGTGGTCACCCTTCAAGCGGTGCACGACGCGATGTCGTTCTTTATTGAAAAGGCACCGCAGAATGTGCATGTGGTTCTCTGCAGTCGCACAGAACCATCGCTGCCGCTCGCGAGGATGAGAGCAGGAGACGATCTGCTGGAAATCGATGCGTCGGCGTTACGTTTCGACTTCGACGAAACGAAGCGCTTCGTCGAACACGCATTGCCCGGCGTGCTGAACGCTTCCCGCATCGAGACGCTTTTTGCGAGCACAGAGGGCTGGGCTGCGGCGCTGCGCATCTCGATGTCCATGCTCTCGCGCAAGGAATGCCAAGGCGTTAAGGAGCCTGGTGCGCCGTCTGGCACGTCGCGGCCGTTCGCCGCCTATATCGAACACATGTTCGAGCGGCTGCCCGCCGAAATAGTCGGGTTCATGCTGCGCACGTCGATACTCGATCGATTGAGCGCGCCGCTCTGCGAGGCGGTAACGGGCCTGCGCACTAGCCAGCGCATGCTGGACGACATCGCCGAGGGGCAGATGCTGTTGCAAGCGCTCGACTGCGACGGAAAATGGTTCCGCTATCACCATCTGATGGGCGAGTACCTGCGAGCGAAGCTCGACGCACAGCACGCCGACGAGGTGGCGGAATTGCATTGCCGCGCGTCCGGGTGGTATGGCGGCCAGGAGCTGTGGACGGAGGCAGTCAAACATGCGATCGCCGCGGGCACCACGGATAACGCGATCCGTCTCATGGAACAGTGCGCGATGGCACTCGTCAAGAAAGGCGATCTGCTCACGCTGCTCGGTTTGCAGCGCCGCTTCCCCGTGGGTCTGGCCGGTGCACAGGTGAGGGTTACGCTGGCGATCGCCTGGGGAATGGCGCTCGCGTTGCGTTTCGACGAGGCGCTCGCGATGCTGGATACGGTCGAACGTGATATCCCGTCCCAGACCGGCGCCGAGCCCGAAGACATCCGGTGGGAATGCCAGGCGATCCGTTCGGTCGTCGCGGCACTGAAGGACGACCCTGAAGCGGCGCTCGCTATTGCCGAGCCATGCCTCGAGCGACCATCCGCCAATATCTGGACGACCAATGTGGCATCCAACGTCGTGCGCTTCGCGCACTGGAAGGCCGGCAACCTCGAAGCGCTTTACGCCACGCCGTGGATGTCCTATTCAATCGAAGAAAATCAACGCAACCTCTATTCTTCCGTCTACCGGCTGTGCCTGCTGGGACACGCGGAGATGCAACAGTTGCACTTCGAGCTTGCAGAACGGTATTTCACGGAATCGATGAAGCTGGCCGAACGCGAAGCCGGTCCCGATTCGATCTCGGTAGCACTATGCGCACCGATGATCGGACAGATCTGGTACGAACACGGCCGACTGGACGAGGCTGAAACGCTGGTTGCCGGACTGATGCCCGTTATCGACGTGGCGGTCTTGCTAGATAGCGTGTTGATCACCTATCGCGTCCTCATCCGCATCGCAGTCGCGCGTTCGGACATGAGGCAGGCGTATGCGTTGCTCGATCGCGCGCAGGCGTTGGCTTGCGCACGTGGATGGGAACGCATGACCGCCGCCGCCCTGGTCGAACGCATACGGCTCTATCTTGTGGAAGGCAGGACGGTCGAGGCGGCTGTGTGCGTCGCCCAACTCGATCAGGTGGCGCACTCCCATTCCCATTCTTCACGCTCCATCTCGCTCGAGATCGAGGATTATCGTGCACTAGGGGCGGCCTCTGTCGCCGCGGCTCAGCACCGGACCGAAGAGGCCACTGCGCTGTTGAGCACCGCGCTGCAGAGCACGGAACGACGACATGGAGATTTCCTCGCGATACGTTTGCGAACCATGCTTGCGCTCGTCTGGCTGGCAGCGAACGAACGCACCCGTGCGATCGAGGTCTTTAGCGAAGTCCTGAAGATCGCCGCGCCCGCAGGGGTGTACCAATCCATTCTCGATGTGGGCCCGGACATCGGCGACTTGCTGCACGCCGTTTACGACGACGCGCACAATACGGCGCAAACGAACGAGACGATCGCCTACGCCAATCATCTGCTCCATGGCTGGCGGACACTCTATCAGCCCGGCGGCAACCGTCAGCGCGACACGGAGCGCGGATCACTGAGCTCAAGGGAGCGCGAAATCGTCGACTTGATTGCGAGAGGACAGTCGAACAAGGAAATCGCAAATACGCTTGGAATTGGCGCTGAAACCGTCAAATCTCATATGAAGAGCATCTTCATGAAACTCGGCGTCGATAAGCGAGCTCAAGCCGTTGCACACGCGCGGGACCTCGGACTCGTGGGTCCATACTAGGCCGCGTGCCGAGGGGCCGCTCACGGTATGTGGACTAACGCACTTGCCGGGCTCAGCCAGGGACCATGCCGCCACGAACCGAGGAATTCCGGAACTGAGGTTGCGCCGCCTCAGTCCCGATACAGCTTCCTATTCAGAGTCCATCTGCTCGCCCCGAGCGAGACGTTCCATCCACATCACCACCATACCCGGATACCGCACCTTGCGCTGCGGTGTTCTGTGCCGCGACTTTCGCTTCAGCAGCCTGGATATTTTCCGGGTAATGAACCCAATCGCGTGGGTTGTAACCCGCTTTCTCGAGCTGTTCCAACTGGGCACGCACTTGCGCACGGGTCAGCGACGGACTTGACTGTGCGAACGATGCAAGAGGGACAACGGCAAGCGCCGCAACGAGAACAACCTTGGTGAACGACTTCATGACTTCGTACCTCTTAGATTGGTTGGTGGCAGGACCACACGGGTTTTCTGCCACGGCTGAAAACAGTCTAAGAGGGAGACGCACTTAGGGTAAGTACCAATTTTGCCAATTCACCGTTGCATCGGCGCACACAATCAAAAAAACGATCTCATCACTTTTGGTATTCCAACACAGAACCGATCGTGTCTTTTCCGCAGACCTCGATCTTGGTGCACAGCTACCCTTATCCTCAGAGGACGCCCTTCAGGCAATCTTCCGCGCGCCAGCCATGCAACCACGCCAACGCGTCGTAGAACTGCTCCTGCGTGCGGCCGACCCAAAGCGAGTTACGCACCAGACGCTCGACACCCTTCGCGTGATAGATGCGGCCCATTTCGCGCGCCGAATACAGCACGCGTGCCGTGCGCGGAATACGTGCGGTCTCGTACAGCTTGAACGCGGCTTCGAAATCGCCGTCGGTCGCGGCAACGGCCGCGCCGAGCGTGACCGCGTCTTCAAGCGCCTGGCAGGCGCCTTGGGCAAGGTACTGGGTCATCGGGTGCGCGGCGTCGCCGAGCACGGTGGCGCGCCCGTCGCTCCAGCGTTCCACGGGATCGCGGTCCGCCGTGGCCCAGCGCTTCCAGGAAGTCGGCCGGTCGAGCATCTGGTGCGGCAGCGGATGGATGCCCTCGAAGTACGACAGCACTTCCTGCTTGCTGCCTTCGCGCACGCCCCATTCCTCCTTTTCGCGGCTATGGAACGTGACGACGAGGTTGTACTGCCGGCCGCCGCGCAGCGGATAGTGCACAAGGTGACAATGCGGACCCGCCCACACGACAGGCGCATTGATTTGCAGATCCGTGGGCATGTTCTCGGCATCGACGACTGCGCGATACACGACATGTCCCGTCACGCGATGCTCGTCGCCAATCAACGCCTTGCGTATCGCTGACTTCACGCCGTCACAACCAATCACCGCGTCCGCGCTGTAGCGCTCGCTATGCTGATCGGTGACGGTCACACCGTCTGCATCCTGATCGAGAGTGCAGACCTGCGTGTTCGTGCGGAACTGGATCAGCGGATGATCCTTCACGGCTTCGAGAATCGACAGATGGATGTCCGCGCGATGAATCACCGCATACGGATTGCCGAAGCGCTCGCGATACGGCGCGCCGACGTCGACGCGCACGATTTCCTTCGCGTCGAGCGCGTCCATCAGGCTCAGATAGTCGGTGAACACGGCGCGGCCACGCGCCGCCTCGCCGACACCCAGCGCATCGAGCGCATTGAACGCGTTCGCGGCCAGCTGGATGCCCGCGCCTATCTCCTGGATTTCCGGAGCCTGCTCGAGCAGTTGCACGCGAATGCCCTGACGCGCCAGCACCAGCGCAGCGGCCAGGCCGCCAATTCCGCCGCCGATCACGAGCACGCGGCGCCCTTTGTCTGTCTCACTCATGACTGTCTCCCCATGATTGCCCCGCCATCAAGCAATGTAATCCGGCTGGCGCTGCGGCTGCGCAGCAGCAAATGCCGGGTGTTTCGACGCGTGTTCATACACAGCGAGGCAGCGCGGATAGGCGCTCAGATCGCAGTCCATGCGCAGCGCGTTGGCGATCTGCGGCACGAGGGACACGTCAGCGAGCGTCGGCTGCGCGCCGAAGCACCAAGGGCCTTCATTGCTGCGTTCAAGCATGCGCTCGGCACCGGCCATCCCTTCAGCAATCCAGTGTCGATACCACGCGGTCTTCTGCTGTGGCGTCACCTTGAGTTCCGTTTCCAGATAGCGCAGCACGCGTAGGTTGTTGACTGGATGAATGTCGCACGAAATCAGTGATGCGAATTCGAGCACGCGCGCACGCGCCACCGGTTCGAGCGGAATCAGGCGTGGCTCGGGATGCGTCCGGTCGAGATAGTCGATGATCGCGAGTGACTGGCCGAGTTTGAAATCGCCGTCGACGAGCGCCGGCACCGACGCCGACGGATTCACGTTCGCCACGTAGTCCGCCGCGCGATGTTCGCCGATGCGGATATTCACGGGCAACGTGTCGTACGCGAGACCTTTGAGCGCGAGTGCAATGCGCACACGGTACGAGGTCGAGCTGTTGAAGAAACTATGGAGTTGCACGAGTAGATCTCCGTCCAATGCAGATTACCTGTATCAGGCCACGCGTACCGTCACTTCGCCCAGACGCTCGACGCCTACTTTCATCGTGTCGCCCGACTTCACCGAGCCGACGCCTTCCGGCGTGCCCGTGAAAATCACATCGCCCGGTTCAAGGCGGAAGTACTTAGACAGGTCCGCAACGGTTTCGGCCACCGACCAGATCAGATGCGACACATCGCTCTTCTGCTTTGTCTCGCCGTTGACCGTCAGCCACAGGCCGCCACTTTCAAAGTGGCCGACCGCACTGGCGGGATGAATCGGGCCGATCGGCGCCGAACGGTCGAAGGCCTTGCCGATTTCCCACGGACGGCCCATCTCGCGCATCTTCATCTGCAGGTCGCGGCGCGTCATGTCGAGGCCAACCGCGTAGCCCCATACGTGATCGAGCGCCTGTTCGACGGCGATATCCGAGCCACCCTTGCCGATCACCGCGACGAGTTCGGCCTCGTAGTGGTAGTTCTGCGTCTGCGACGGATACGCGAGTTCTAGCGTCTCGCCATCAGCAACGGGCACGACGGCATCGGCGGGCTTGCAGAAGAAAAACGGCGGCTCACGATCGGGATCGAAGCCCATTTCACGTGCGTGCGCCGCGTAATTGCGGCCCACGCAATAGACGCGACGTACCGCGAATTGAGCATCGCTGCCAGCGACGGGAACGGCGATCGGAGCTTCGGGAGGAAATACAAAAGCCATGATGAATTCGACTCGGAGAAGAGGATTGAGCACGCGCCGCGCCGGCGGCGCGCGTAAGAAAATGCCAACGGTTAGCTGCGCTCTTCGCGTAGCAGATTCAGCGCGGCGAGCACCGGACGATCCGAATAGCTGAACAGCACGCTTTCCGCAGCCGCCGACAATTGCACGGGCGCCCACGACGGCGCGACGAACACGTCGTGAGGCTCGAAGGTGAATTCGTCATTGCCGATCTTCACGGCGCCCTTGCCTTCGACGACGCAGTACACGGTTGCATCGGTGCTGCGATATGTGCGGCCTTTGAAGCCCGCAGGCAGGTATTGCATGAAGGTCGCGATGGTCGGCATCGGCCAGCCGCCCGTCGCCGGATTCACGTAGCGCAGCTTCACGCCATCCCATTCGTCGAGTTCGCCGTTGCGCAACAGCGCGTCGAGCGCTTCGCGGCTGCGCTCATACGGGTAGCTGAAAATCGGCGAGGTGGGATCGGTCACGCGATGCCGCACGGGCGCCATGTTGTGGCCGAAGCGCGCAAAGCTGTCGCCTTCCGGGCGCGAAACCGGTTGCGTCGCCTCGGGATAGTTCTCGGCGAAACCCGCGTCCATCTGCGCGACGAGCGGAATGTCCAGGCCGTCGAGCCATACGACGGGTTCGCCGCCGTCTTCCACGGACGGATTGCCGTGGTCGTGCCACGTCCACGACGGCGTGATGATGAAGTCGCCCGGATGCATGGTCGTGCGTTCGCCGTTGACGGCTGTCCACGCGCCCTTGCCTTCGACGATAAAGCGCAGCGCCGATTGCGTATGCCGATGGCTCGGCGCGATTTCGCCCGGCAGGATCAACTGCAATCCGGCGTACAGGTTCGGCGTCATGCTCGACTTGCCGGGCAGGCCGGGATTTTCGAGCACCAGCACGCGACGCACGGCCTCTTCGGCGCTGATGACGGAACCGGCCTGCATCACGAGGTCGCGCACTTGCGCGTACTTCCAGATCGCAGGCTGGGCTTTCGGTTGCGGCGTCTTCGGCACGAGGTTGTGCAGCGATTCCCACAGCGGCGACATGCGCTGCCGCGCGATTTGCTCGTAATAGGCCGCGCGCGATGCGCCCGGAGCGTTGTTGGTCATTCGCGTCTCCTTTCGGTGTCTCGTGGGTCAGGCGCGTCGCGGGTCACGCGTCGCTCTTGTCGACCCTCCGCATTATTTATATGCGACAAAGCTATACTCGGTAAAATGGCAAAAACATCTAGCCCATATGGTTTCGGGTATATCTGCGCAACCGCAACGGGAATCTGACGAGAGGATTAGGCGATGGACTGGACTTACCGTCTTCGTCTGAGGCATCTGCAGGTGCTGCTGAGCCTCGCGAGCACAGGCAATCTGAGCCAGTCGGCGGCGGCGCTCAACACGACGCAGCCGGCCTTGTCGAAATGGATCAAGGAACTGGAGGAGGATGTCGGCCTGCCGCTATTCGAGCGGCACGCGCGCGGCTTGCGGCCTACGTCGTATGGCGAGGCGCTGATCGAACACGCGCGCCGCATAGAAGCGCGCCTCGACGTTGCGCGCGACGACATGCAGGCAATGCGTGAAGGCGGTAGCGGCCTCGTGAGCATCGGAACGTCGGGCGTATCGGCGGCCGATACAGTGCCCCTCGCCGTCTCCCGGCTTCTGGAGCGCATGCCTCGCGCGCAGGTGCGACTCGTCGAGAGCACGATGAACCAGCTGATGCCGCAGCTGGTGCGCGGCGAGCTGGATATCGTCGTCGGCCGGTCTGGCCAGCAGTACGACGATCCGCAGTTGCAGACGCAGACTCTTTACACGGAGCCGATCAACTTCGTCGCGGGACCGCAGCACCCGCTCACCCGCAAGTCGACGCTCACGTGGGAAGACGTGCTTGGTTTTTCATGGATCGTCTGGCCACAGGGAACACCGGTGCGAACGGCACTGGAAGCAGCGCTGACGGCCGAAGGACGCACGCTGCCAGATCATTGCGTGGAATCGAATTCCTCGATTCTCAACCTGACATTGCTGAACAACACGGAACTGGTAGGCGTCGCATCGCATCGGGCCGCGCTCCGATTCGAGCAGTTAAACGCCCTTCGTATTCTGCCTATCGAACTCGAAGGCTTCGGGTCGGTCTCGGTCTACTGGCACGCCGAGAACGTCAATCGCGCCGCGGTGGCCATGACACTGGAAAGCCTGCGCGCTTTCGCCGATCCGCATATGGAAGAATGGCACACCGCTTAAGGCCTTGGACGCCGGCCCACGTTCAATCCACGACCGTATCGCCTTGAGACTTCTGGGTGAGGTTCGTCTCGATCTGACGCATGACCTTCCAGAAAATGCGCATATCTTTTTGGGTGATCCCGTCGAATGATGACGAAATCATCTCAGTGAGCTCGGGCAGCATTTCATCGACAAGCCGCTTGCCCTCGTCCTGCAGATTGACGAAGTACTTTCTTCTGTCGTTTGGATCGCGGGTTCGTTGCACGAGGCCGCGTTTTTCAAGGTTATCCAGCGCCGGTACCGCGGTGGTCGAGGCAATGCCAACGCGCTTGCTGAGTTCCAGCTGGTTTAGTTCACCGCGTTCGGCCAGGACTCGAAGGTAGTACCAGTACGCGATCGCGAGATTCTCCCTGTCGAGAATCTTCTGTGCTTGCGCGTCGTAGAGCCTGTGTATCGTTCGCGCCATCCACGGCACAGTTCGGCCCCGATCATCAAACACGTTAGAGGGTTCTGTTGCTGCCGGTCGTACGGCAACGTCCATCGTTGCTTTGGCCGCAGTGGAATTTGACTTGGGCATTCGCTCATTCCTTGACATGGAGTCTTTGACTTTATTCACCCAAAACACATCATTCGATATAACTCTATCTCCAACGGAATCATCTTTTTAAAGATGATTCGTTTCGACAGAGATCATACAACAGATACCCGTCTGTTCATCTGTATCCGCGAATCCACTTATAGTGCGGGACCGGCACGCTGCTTTGTCGACGCTCACCGTCTGGCGAGGCCGCTGCCGTTAGTGGCCCCGCGCACAGGGTAACGGCATCAGGCTGTCAGGAAAGCAGCACGCCAATTCCACGCCGGAGTTGGCAACTGCTGCTCCGTGCAACCTCTAACCTTGCCGGCCTGGATCAGATCGCAAAGCTCTCGAGACTTGCCGGATGGAATAGCTCCCGAGCTTCCAGCCGGCGGCTCGACAGTCCCTCCGCATAATGACGGGCGAGAAAGCGGTCAACGACATGTTCATTGTCAGCAAAACCGTATGACCAGAAGTCGGTACCCATCAGCTTGCGAGCGGCACGCAACTGATCCTCAACGAACGGCAACGTAATCTTCGTGGCCGACGTATCGCTCAGCCGAGTCAAGGCAAGAGCCTTGGACTTCTCAAACGCCTTCATTACTGCGCCGGGCAGCCACGGGTGACGTTCCGCGAGCGTCTTCCTGATTCCGAGCGTGTGCATGATAGGGAAAAGCTTCGTGCGCGAATACCACTCGGCGGCGGTCTTGTGCGGATCGTCGAAAAGATACCTGACCTGCGGATGTCCACGGTCGAAGCAGGAAGGAGCGCGCGGCCCGATGACCGCGTCGATCTCCCCTTCTGCGAGCAGGTTCGAGATCGTCTGCCCTTCAGGAGCGTTCTCCAGTTTCACATCGTCAGGCAGATTCAACGAGATTTTCTCGACGCGTGTCGCATCCTCGTAGCCGCCGCGCACCCACGTCACGTCGGAAGCCTTCACGCCGTATTCTTCTTCGAGAAAGAGACGGACCCAGACGTTGGCGGTGAGTTGATACTCGGGCACGCCGATGCGCTTACCCTTCAGATCCTCAGGGCGGTTGATACCGCGGTCCGCACGCACATAAATCGAGGTGTGCCGAAACGCTCTCGACGGAAACACCGGGACAGCGATGTAGGGTGAAGTGCCCGCTGCGGTCTTCACCGAGTAACTGCTAAGCGAGAGTTCGCAGATATCGTAGTCCGCATGTCGGAAAGCACGGAAGAATATCTCTTCGGGATCCTGCAACATGAAAACCGGATCGACACCCTCGATCTGCACCTCGCCATCGACCAGCGGCCGAATCCGGTCGTAGTTGCCTACGGCGACGGAAAGCTGAAGCTTGCTCATTGCGTCTCCTGAACGTTACTGAAAATGCAACCTCTGCGGGTTGATGCGTCGTCTAGTGGCTCACGACTCCTGTCTCGCTCTTTCCGGTTGCGAGAGTGCCAACGCAGCGCAACCTTCATCGCGATCGACAATCGAGTCAATTCGTTTTATATCGCATGATCTTACAAGGAATTATGCGCGTCAAGAAGTTCTCAGGGCGAGACGACACGCGCGCCACATGAGACAGATATGACTTTGCCAGGGGATTCCCTGGAGTTTCTTGACATCATTCATTCCGAGACACATCATTCGATATAAATCGATTTCCAACCAGATCCAACAGAAACCCTTAAAGCAGGAAAACCGCCATGGACACCGCTACGACGGAGAACTGGGACCGCGAGGCCGACGTCATCATCATGGGAGCCGGCGCGGCTGGCATGACGGCGGCAATCGTGTCAAAGAACGAAGGGCTTGTGCCGCTCGTTCTGGAGAAGACCGACCAGGTCGGGGGCACCTCCGCCTGGTCGGTGGGCATGATGTGGTTCGTCGACAGCGCGCCTATGCAGGCGGCCGGCTTCAAAGACTCGTTCGACAAGGCGCGAAAATACTTTGCCGCCACGGTCGGGACCAGTGTCGACCGCTCATTGCAGGAAGCCTACATCTCGCAGGGCCGTGTCGCGCTCGATTACCTGTTGCGTCACTCCGAACTGGAAGTCATGGCGCTCGAGTATCCGGACTACAGTCCCGAACTTGAGGGCGGGATGTTCGGTCGCGCTCATGCCCCCCTCGAATTCGACGGGCGCAAGCTCGGCGCGCACTTCAAGGATCTACGTGCCCCGCTGCCGGCCTTCGCGCCATTCGGCGGGATGATGCTCGACCTCGTCGACCTGCTCCATTTCCTCTCCTTCACGCGCTCGGCGCGGTCGTTCTTCCATGTACTGAAGCGCTTTTTTCGCTATGGCGTGGACCGGCTGAACTATCATCGCGGCACCCGGCTCGTCGGTGGGAATGCATTGATAGGCCGCTTGTACAAAACAATGCTGGATCAGAACATCGACGTCTGGCTGCGCGCGTCCGCGACCCGGCTGATCATGGATGGCGGCAAAGTCACGGGCGCGGAAGTGGTGCGAGACGGTCGGACAATCCGCGTACGCGCTCGCCGCGGCGTCGTCATTGCGACGGGGGGCTACCCCGGCAACCAGGTCATGCGTCGGGAGCACTCGCGACAACCAACGGTAGAACTCGGACTTGGGCTGCCCAGCAACGTCGGCGAAGGCATTCATCTTGGCGAATCGGCCGGCGGTCGACTCGACCACAACGGTCAGGACACCGGCTTCTACGTCCCCATGTCGGTCTATTCGAACGACGCGGGTGGGAAGGAACTCTGGGGGCACTTCATGCTCGACCGTCCCAAGCCCGGCTTCGTTGCCGTAGGCAAGGACGGACACCGCTTCACGAATGAGGCGGCGTCGTATCATGCCTTCACGCAGGGCATGTTCAACGCAGGCGGAATCCCGGCCCACCTGATCGCAGATGCCACGGCGATCAAGAAGTACGGGATTGGCGTCATCTTGCCGGGCAGCTTGTCGTTGCGACGCTATGAGAAAGCGGGCTACCTGTTCAGCGGTCGCACGTTGCGTGAACTTGCCGGCAAGATCGGCGTCGACCCGAGCGGACTGGAACGCAGTGTCGAGCGCAACAATCGCTTTGCGAAAACCGGTATCGACGAGGACTTCGGGAAGGGATCATCTGCGTACAACATTTATAAGGGTGATCCGACACACTCGCCAAGTCCCTGTCTCGGCCCCATTGAAAAGGGGCCCTTCTACGCCGTCAAGCTGATGCCGGGCGACTTTGGAACGAGCCGCGGGCTCGTGACCGGATCTCACGGAGAAGTGCTCGACGACGATAGTCGCCCGATTCCCGGACTATATGCCTGCGGCAACGATATGAACTCGCCGGTAGGCGGTCACTACATCGGTGCCGGAATTACGCTCGGGCCCGCATTGACGTTTGGATATCTCGCCGCCATGGCGCTTGCCGAGAATGATCAGGCCGAGGGCATCAGCAAGTCGGAGTCCACTTCATCGCGTACGCAAGACGTCGGCCTTTCCTGATCAAATACCGCAAACCGCTGAATCGTCCATTCGATGAAGGCGCGTACTCCGCGCCCTCGTTTCGGCATCCAAACCTTCACTGTCTTTCAATTCGCTTGCGCGCTCGTCGTCCTTTGATTGGCGGTTTCCTTATATCGCCTGTCGTCGCCCCGTATGTATGCGCACAAGGAGTTCATCATGAAAGACAGTTTGCCCATTTACCGGCTCGAACCCCAAGACACCAGCGTCAAGCGCCTGGCGATGCTCGGGCGGCAAATCTTCGGCCTGCACGATGAGTTCCGGCTCAGCGAAACGCGCGACGGCAAAGTACTGCGCAACGCCCACCACGTCGTGGAAATTGCCAATGCCAGCGGCGCCGTGTGGGCCGCTGACGAGTCGCAGATGTGGCGACCATCGGTCAGCGCGGAACTGCCGGGCGATGACGACGCACTGTCGATAGCCAAAGACTTTCTGCATCGGGAAGGTTTGCTGCCTGCTTTGAAGGCGCCGTTTTCCTATGGCAAGCCGGTGATCGGCGGCACTCATTTCGCGTTACGCAAGGACGGCAAGCGGCAAAACCGGCGTCTTGACGTACAGGTGGTGTACCCAGTTATGGTCGACAAGATTCCCGTAGTCGGCGGTGGCAGCGATCTGACTGTGACGTTGGGACACAAAGGCAGCGTGATCGGCTTTAGCGGCGGCTGGCGCACAGTGGTGGCTGAATTCGACGCGAAAATGATCGCGCCGGACAAAGTGAAGGAACAATTTCACGGCCTCATGAGCCAGATGAAAATCGAATCCTTCGACATGTCGCTCGCCTATTACGCAGCGCCGTCGTTTACCGCGCAGGAATTCCTCTATCCGGTGTACGTGTGCCGCGCCACGGCCGTGTTCGGCAAACAACGCGTGCCGCTTCGGCAGGTCATGCTCGCCGCCACCGACTTCGGTCCACCGCTCACCTTCGGCGAGCCGCAAGCGAAACGGCCAAAGTCGGCCAGGCCCGCCACGGTGTCGAAGGAAAAAGCCAAGACCGAAGCTGCCGGCAAATTGCGCCGGTCGTTTGCCGCCGCAACCGTGACGCGGCCGTGGGAAGCCGGGACATCGTGGATCGGACAGAGCGGGGGTTTGGCGGGGAGCCAGGCCAACGCGCAAGGATTCGTCGACGAATGGGCGGCAGCAGGTTGGCACATCGATTTCAACTGGGGCGATGCCAACGCATGGGAATCGGATTGGCGTCGCAACGACGACACCTGGGTGGACAACGCCGACTTCGTGTTCTACACGGGGCACGCCAATATGAACGGCTGGGTGCTGTCCAAACCCGACGACGGATTCCTCGACTTCGCCGAAATCGGCGCCGGACCACAAACACCGGGCGACCTGTGGGGCCAAAGCGATCTCGAATGGGCGACGATTGCCGCCTGCGGCCCATTGCAGGACGACCTGCTCGCAAGTGGCGGCGGCGACGTGCTGGCCCGCTGGGATGGCGCGTTCGATGGCATGCACATCCTGATGGGCTACGGCGCGATCACCTTCGACAACACCGACGAAGGACGCAAACTCGCCCAGTACGCGAAGGGCGGCAGCACCATCATCGATTCGTGGTTCCGCACAGCCCGGGAGATTCAGCCGGCGACGAACGGCGCCGCCGCGCCCGATGGTCCGAACGTCTGGGTCGGCGCGATGTGGGTGGGCAAGGACGGAGTCGATCCCGTCAACGACCACGCGTGGGACTATGGCTCGGTCGCCAATGATCCGACCTCGCCGACGTGGCTCGCCGCGATGTGGACGACCTGCTGAGCGCAACACTCAGCCTCGTACTCCAACTGCTGTAGATGTGGGTCAAGCGGCACACGTCTGTGGCAGTTGGAGGCGTCGTCGATGAACCACTCTCCAACTGCGAACCTGCGCCGTTGAAATGAAAGCGGATCCGCCGTGTGCGCCGATACGGTTCCGCTTTGTATCGCAACGTATCTGCCGGGTTCACCGATACCCGCGCATACAAAAACCGCCCCTCCCGACACACGCGGGATACCTCCGCGCGCTCCAATACGTCCACCCTACATCGAATACCGCCTGCCAATCGCTCGTGAAATCGTGAAATCATGTTGCCATTGATGGGTAAGCCTGGCTTCATCGCCGATCGGAGACTTCATGTCAGACAACCTCCCTCCTCACTCGCCCTCTCGCCGCCGTTTTGTCAGCGTAGCAGCGGCGGCCGTTGCCGCCGGCTCATTGAGTCAGCTCGCGTTCGCGGAAACGAATCAAGCGATTACTGAAATTGCCCCGGCGACGGGCGGCGACAGGACCGCCATTCGCCGGCTCCGCGTGCATGTCCCGGAATCGCAACTCATCGACCTGCGCCGACGCATCAAGGCGACGAGATGGCCTGATCGGGAGACCGTCACGGATAACTCGCAAGGCGTGCCGCTCGCGATGATCCAGGAACTCGCGCGCCATTGGACAACCGACTACGATTGGCGCAAGTGCGAAGCGAAGCTCAACTCGCTGCCGAATTTCGTGACCGAGATCGACGGACTGGACATTCATTTCATTCACGTCCGCTCGAAACATGAGAATGCGATGCCGCTCATCGTCACGCATGGATGGCCAGGTTCGGTGATCGAGCAGTTCAAGATCATCGATCCGCTGACCAATCCAACCGCGTATGGCGCGAGTGCGTCCGACGCGTTTCATCTGATCATTCCGTCGTTGCCGGGCTACGGATTTTCAGGCAAGCCGACCACGACCGGTTGGGGCCCCGAGCGTACCGCGCGTGCATGGGTCGTCCTCATGAAGCGCCTCGGATACGAGAAATTTGCCGCGCAAGGCGGCGATCTCGGTGGTGTTGTCTGCAACGTAATGGGCAAGCAGGCGCCACCGGAATTGTTAGGCATCCACGTCAATTTCCCGGCGACTGTTCCACCGGAAATCACCAAGGCGCTTCAAGCCGGCGATCCGCCGCCAGCCAACCTCTCCGCCGACGAAAAGCACGCTTACGAACAACTGAGTTCCGCGGCCATGAAGCGACGCGCCTACGCATTGGAAATGGGCACACGCCCGCAAACGCTCTCTGGATTGTCGGACTCTCCCATTGGCCTCGCGAGCTGGCTTCTCGACCATGGCGACGGGTATGAGCAGCCGGCGGCGGCACTGACCTCGGCCGTGTTCGGGCACTCCGTCAACGGGGAATCGGCCGGCGAGCTGACGCGCAACGATGTACTCGACGACATCACCCTGTATTGGTTGACGAACACGGGGGTTTCCGCGGCGCGTTTCTATTGGGAGTCGCACTTCAACTTCCTGGCCGCCGCCGATGTATCCGTCCCCGCTGCCGTAAGCGTCTTTCCGCGCGAGAACTATCAGGCTCCGCGCAGTTGGACAGAGCGGGCGTATCACAACCTGATCTATTACAACCGGCTCGATAAAGGCGGCCACTTCGCGGCGTGGGAGCAACCGCAACTATTTGCCGAAGAGGTCCGCGCAGGGTTGAGGCCGCTGCGCACGTAAATGAGAAATTGCCGGACTCGGACGACTACCCGCAGCAAGCGACAACGGTCCGAGTTCGGCGTATCACGCGGCCGCATCGCGCTACGGCAGTTCACGCAGCATTCACATGCCGCCGAGCCTGTTCCTCGAGATAAAGCGCCACCTCTTCGGCCAACGCCTTAGCGACCTGCGGACGATGCGCCGTTCGCTTGTAATACGCGTCAACGGACGGCCACTCGGCAAGATCGACACCGCTATGCTGCGCCCAGTTCAGGACGGTGACGAGATAAGCGTCCCCAACCGTGAAATGCTCCATGAGAAACTCGCGCCCGCGTAGATGCGCTTCCAGCACACCGAGTCGGAGGTTGACTTTCTTGCGTGTGTAGGCCTGAACGTCGGCCGTCGCATGCGGATCGAGCAGCGGCACGAATACGGCTTTATGAAGCTCCGTGCTGATAAAACCCAGCCATTCCTGCAATTTCGCGCGTTCCGCGGTCCCCACTGCCGGCGCGAGCCGCGCTGCCGGAAATGCGTCGGCAACATACGGCAGGATCGCGGTGTTTTCCCTGAGCAGCCAACCCTCGTCGGTACGCAAGACAGGCACCTGACCTAACGGGTTGATCGGATAGAAATCGGAGCCGTCACGCAACTGCTTCGACTTCGTATCGACTTCGATGAACTGCGCGTCCGCATTGGCCTCGTAGAGCGCAATACGTGTCGCGAGCGAACAGGCGAGCGGCGAGAAGTAAAGCTCCATGCTGGCGTCTCCGGTTGTTGGATTGATTTTTGTACTATAGTGTATAAAAATCGACGCGGCTAGATAATTTTATGCACAACGGTACAAAAAGTGAGAAGCGTTCGCGCGGACGGCCTCGTGGCTACGATTCCGAGCAGGCGCTGCGCGACGCGCGGGACGCGTTCTGGCATGGCGGCTATTCCGGCACGTCGCTCGACGCGCTGAGCGACGCGACCGGCATGAACCGGCCGAGTCTATACGGCGCATTCGGCGATAAACACGCGCTCTATCTGAACACGCTGGATCAATACATCGAACTCGGGCGTCAGGGGATGGAAGCCGCGCTCGCCGGAGATCGCCCATTGGCGAAGGCCTTGCAGTCGGTGTACGACGCCGCGCTCGCCATGTACCTTCCTCCCGGCGAGGCGCCTCGCGGATGTTTCCTGATCGGTACGGCACTCGTGGAATCAAGAAACGATGGCGAAGTTCGCGACAAGCTCCTCGGCGGCCTGACTACCTACGATCGCGCATTCGAGCGGCGGCTGGAACGCGCCAAAGCAGAGGGCGAACTCAGTGCGGCTTCGGATCCGGCCATGCTGGCGAAAATCGCTTCGGCGATCCTTCACAGCATCGCGCTGCGCTCGCGTGCGGGCGACTCGAGCGATTCGTTGCGAGCGACCGCCGAGGCCGGCATCGCGTTGATCTGCGGCACGCGCGACGAGCTGCCAGCCGATCCGCAACCACGCGGGCGACGCAAAACGAAGTCCTAGACTTTTACCGAAAGCTAGAGGCCGTCGATCAAAGATCCAACGTCACGCCCGCATCGCCAGCAACCGGATGTGCCATGCAAACCAGTGCCGCGCCGGGTTCGATTTGCGCCTCGACTTCGCCGTCGTACTCGACCTTGCCCGACAACAGTCGCGTCGAACACGTCCCGCATACACCCGCTCGGCAACTGGACGGCGCGTCGATACCGTGCGCTTCGGCAAATTCGAGCAAGCTGCCGTCGCGCGGCAACCATTGAATCGTCCGCTCCGAACGCGCGAAAGTCACTTGCACAGCGCCGGTGTCTTGCGCCGAAGTCTCAACCGGTTTCGTCTCCGCGTTTACGACAACCGCACGCTTGACGGTCGCCGGACCGAAAGCCTCGAAACGAATCCGCTCATCCGCGACATTCAAGCCGCGGAGGCCCTCATACAGATCACGCATGAACGACTCGGGGCCGCACAGATAGAAGTCGTAGTCATCGAACGGAAGCACGCGCTTTAACGCGTCGATAGTCACACGCCCGGCCGACACGCCTTCGGCCAACCCATCGGCGGCGCTATCGAAAAGATGCAAGGACAGCGCCGCATTGCGCGCGGCAAGCTCTTTCAATTGCGCACTGAACGGACGTTCGCGATCGCTGCGCGCGCCGTGAAAGAAGAACAGCCGCTTCGCTCGCGCAACCTCACTGGGAGATGCTGCCAACGCATGCCGAAGCATCGCCATCATCGGCGTGATGCCGATGCCCGCCGAGATAAGGACGGCGGGCCGCGGGCTGTCTTCATCGAAAACGAACGCGCCGCGCGGCTTCATCGCTTCGATTTCCGTGCCGTCAATGAGGTGCTCATGCAGCCATGCCGAAGCCACGCCTTCGCGCTTCACGCTGATTCGATACCGCTGCGGATCGTGCGCATCGGAAAGCGTGTAGGTGCGCGACAAAGGCGTGGCGGAGTCCGACACCGGCACGCGGATCGGCAGAAACTGCCCCGGCTTGTACGGCGGCAACGGCACACCGTCGATCGATTCGAAATAGAAGGAGCGAACCGACGCTGTCTCGTCGACCACGGCCGCAACCTTCAATTTGTGCCAGGGCGAGGCAGCCACCGGCTTACGCACCGCGGCCGCAAACTGCGGCGCATACTCGACGTCGGACCAACGGAACGGCAACGCGCTCCGGCTGCGCCGCACTTCCTGCACGTGAAAACGCACGAGCCGTTGCGCGCCTTCGAACGCAGCCAGTTCCGCGCCGTCCCATACGATTTCAGCGCGCGCCGCGATATACAGCAGATCGCCGCTCGCAAAGTCGATGAACAGCAGTCCGGCGCGCGGATCGTGGATCAGGTTGCCGATCGTATTGAAGAAGTTGTTGCCGATAAAGTCGGGTGTCGTCAGCGTGTGCTCATCGTCGACTCGAACGAAGCCTGGCGCGCCACCGCGATGCGACACGTCGACGCCGCGGGCAAGGTCCGCATCTTCCGCAAGATTCGCGCTCGCGATGAAAAACGTATCCACCCGCGCCAGTAACGCGCGGTCGGCATCGCTGAGTTGGGTCGCTATTTCCGGCGGCGTGGCAGGTTCCGACGTACTCTGCTCCACCCAGGTCGGCGTACGGCTCTGGATGTACTTATTGCAGTTGCCGAAGCTCTGGCGAACGTCGAGCGTCAACGCGGCCCCGTCCACGGACCTCACGACGCCGTTAATCCGGTTGCGCCTGCGGGTCTGCGGCTGCAGCCCCAGGCCGCCGATCATCGAGCCCTCCCGCCAGCTATCCGCGAGCGGATCGCCGGGCAACACACCGCCCTCGATGCGCAACGTCTGCGCATCCGGCGACGACACGAAGCCCGGCATGCCGGCGCGCACCGTCGCCCACGGCTGCCCGTGTCCATCGACACCGCCGAACACCATGAACGGCTGCTCGCTGAAAAACTTGCGATGCTGATCCGGCATGTAGCGGCGAATCCCCCGGCGTCCGGACGCTTCCGCCATGCTTCTCACCCCGGCACGCTGCTGGGCGGCCAGTTCGGCCGCGTGAAACGGCGAGGCGTCGACGCCCCAGCCATTCAGTGGGATAAAGGTGGACATGACCGGACTCCGGTGTCGTGAAAGATCAGCCGCTCATTCGGCGAGCAGCCCCGCTTTTGTCGACGGCATCGCGATGAACCGCGGCAATGCCTCGACGCGGCGCAGCCACGCACGAATGTTCGGATACGGGTCGAGCGACACGCCGCCTTCCGGCGCGTGCGCAATGTAGGTGTGGGCGGCGATGTCGGCAATCGTCACCTGATTGCCCGCCGCGAACGGCTTGTGCGCCAGTTCGCCGTCGAGCACGTCGAACAGCTTGACGGCCAGCTTCTTCGCGGTGTCGTGATCGTGCGGCGCACCAAACACGGTGACGAGCCGCGCCGTGCACGGCCCATAGGCGATCTGGCCGGCCGCGAGCGACAGCCAGCGTTGCACCGCGGCCGCGCCGAGCGGGTCTTCCGGCAGCCACGAGGCGTCGCCGTAACGCTTCGCCAGATACACGAGAATGGCGTTCGAATCGAACAGCGTGATGTCGCCGTCCTGAATCGTCGGCACCTGTCCGAACGGGTTGAGCGCCAGATACGCCGGCTTGCGGTTCTCGCCGGCCTTCATGTCCAGTTCGACCACTTCGAACGGCAGATCGAGCAGGGTCAGAAACAGCTTCACCCGATGGCCGTGGCCGGAAAGCAGGGTCGTATGGAGGCGGATCGGCTGGGCGGGTCGGGCAACGGGCATGACGGGTTCCGGAAAACGTGAAGGAATGGATCGAGCATAATGCGCACGAGCCACCTTGCAGAAGCCTGATAATCCGGGAAACACAATCAATCGAAGATGGACAATCCACCATGGCCGACGTACGCGACGTAAACCTCAACCGCTTGGCGATCTTCGTCGCGGTCGTCGACGCGGGTTCGCTGACCGCCGCGGCAGCGCGTCTGGGTCTCGCCAAGACGATGGTCAGCACGAACATGCAGCGGCTCGAGGCCGAGGTGGGCGCAAGCCTGCTGGTGCGCACGACACGGCGGCTCGGTTTGACCGAAGCGGGCCGCGCATTCTACGACGCGAGCGTGAAGATCCTGCGCGCCACGGAAGACGCGCTGTCGGCGATCGGCGGCGAAACGGCGTCCGTGCGCGGCATGTTGCGCGTGAGCTCGCCGATCGATTACGGTTCGCTTGCCGTCGCGCCGGTGCTCGTCGAACTGCGCCGCACGCATCCGCAACTCAATGTCGAGTTGCTGTGCACCGACCGATATGTGGATCTCATCGCGGACGGCATCGACGTCGCGATTCGCCTCGGCCGGCTGGCCGATTCCAATTACCGCGCGGTGAAACTCGGCAGCTTCGTCAAGTGGGTCGTGGCGAGTCCGGATTTCGTCGAGATATGGGGACAGCCGCAGACGCCCGCCGAATTGTCGGCGATGCCCTTCTGCGCGTTGACGGTCCTGCCGCGTCCGCTGACGCTCGACTTGCAGCGCAACGGAGCTAAAGGCGATGGCGACGCCGAGACCGTGCGCTGTGAAAACGCGTTGCTCGTGAACACCGCCGACGCCTGCCGTGCGGCGACACTTGCCGGCGGCGGCTTCGGCCTGTTGACGGACTTCTCGATCGGCGGCGACATCGCCGCCGGGCGGTTGATTCGCCTACTGCCGGAATGGGCGACCGAGCCCGCCAGTATTCAGGCTATCTTTCCGCCCACCAGCCATCCTCCGCCAAAAGTGCGGGCGCTGATCGACACGTTCAAGAAGCAGCTCGAGCGCGCATCGTGACGGCGTGGATGGTGTCCCGTGACCCGGGACACCGCAAAATCTGAAAACCTTCGCCGCACGTCAGAACGAATGCCGCATGCCGATCCGCACGTCGGTCTGTGTGTTCGATGTGGACGGCGTAAAGCTGTAGCCGATCACCGCGTTTACGCCATCCGACGCGCGCAGGTAGTCGCCGGAGATATAGACGTCCGTACGCTTGGACAACAGGTAATGGAGCCCGAGCGAGCCCTGATTCCAGTGATTGCCTTCGAACCGCGTGTGCTGATAGCCGCCGTACAGCATCAACGCGGGCGTGAAGGTGTACGAGGCGCCCGCCTCATAGACCTGCATATGCGAGGTTTCGCCGAGACCCTTGATGGTCGTGTAGGTGAAGTCGCCGCTCAGCATGACGTTGCCGATCGTATAGGCGGCGCCGACCGCGAACGCCCCTTGCTTGTCGACCGGGAACGGCGACGAGCTATACAGGTCCGTCACCGCGCCGGTCGCCGGATCGACGGATACGGTCGGCTTGCCGAGGAACGTGCGCGTGCCGATCATCGCGTATGGGTCGAATGCATAGATGCCGTTCGGGTTGTTCAACTGCGTATAGGCCGCGCCCATGTTGAAGGCACTATGCTCGTAACGCGCGCCCACGCTCCACGCGCTCTTGTTGTGGAAGTCGCCCGCCGTATTGCCGAACGAATACATGCCGCCGAACGAGAAGCCCGCATAGTCGTTGGAGAGAAACTTGACCGAATTCGGCAGCCGGTCGCCGTTCATCCGGTCGAAGTCGCCTTGATGGATCGCGTAGCCGCTCGCCCATGCCGAGATGTTATAGAGGTAGACAAACTCTTCGGTCATGTCGAGTTGATTACCCAGCGAAAGCGTTCCCCAGTTGTTCTTCAAGCCGACATAAGCCTGGCGTCCGAACTCGGCGCCGCCGAATGCTAATTGCCCGTTGCCCAAGTGAAACCCCGATTCGAGCACGAACACGGCCTGCAAGCCGCCGCCGAGATCCTCGACGCCCTTGAAGCCGATCCGGTTGCCGTACGAAATACCGTCATCGAATTTGAACTGGTGAGCCCCGCCGGCATTGTTCACGTAGGTGATGCCGGCATCCAGAATGCCGTACAGGGTGGCGCTGCTTTGCGCATGGGCAGCCGTCGGCGCGCATACAGCGCTTGCCGCGATCGCGAGTCCCGAAAGGCTGACGGCATTTCTCTTCTTCATCTAATTCTCCCCTGCTCTTTGCCTGCTTATTTCGTTGGATAAAGCGATCCCTGCTGCGTGCTGTTGACCAGCGCGCGGCACTTCTCGCATGACGGGCAGTTCGAAACCGGCTGAGACCGAGTGAAACGGATTGGAGCTATCTACGATGCATGCAGTGACCAATCATGTCCGCATCGCCGGATCAAGAATACGAGTCCAGATTGACGAGGATTCGACCGGATGCGACATAATTCTGTCGCACGGCGACCTCATCGTTAGGAATGCGGCTGTTATTTCACGCCGAGTGCGGTTTGCACGGCTTGCAGGCCATTGGCGCCGCTGGCTGTGTTCACGCCGTCGAGCCACGACTTCAACAATTCGGGGTGACGCTTGAGCGCTTCTGTCGCCGCTGCATCCACGCCAGTCTTCTTTTCCAGTACTTCGGTGATCACGCCGTTTTCCAGATCGACGTTGAAGGTGAGTTGCCTGAACAGGCGGCCGATATTCGGGCACTGCGCCGCATAGCCACTGCGCGCAACCGTATTGACCGTGGCGCCGCCGTAATTAGGCCCGAAGTACTTGTCTCCCCCATCGAGGTACGTGAGCTTGAACTTCGTGTTCATCAAATGCGGCTCCCACGCAAGAAAGACAATCCACTTCTTCTCGCGCACCGCGCGCTCCACTTGCGTAAGCATGCCGGTCTCGCTCGATTCGACGAGCTTCCAGTTACCGAGTCCGAACGCCTTGTCGTCGACCATCTTCTTGATGTTCTGATTGGCCGGCGCCCCAGGCTCGATGCCATAAATCTTGCTGTCGAACTTATCGGCATTCTTCGCCAGATCAGCGAACGAATGGATGCCGGCAGCGGCCACATAGTCAGGTACGGCGAGCGTGAACTTGGCGTTGCTCAGATTCGGGTGCACGACCTCGATCGACTTTTCCTCTTCAAATGGTTTGACGACCGGCGCTTGCGCCGGCATCCAGTTGCCGAGGAATACGTCGATCTGCCCTTTCTTCAGGCCTTGATACGTGATCGGCACCGACAGGTTCGCGACGTTCTGTTTGTAGCCGAGCGCCTTCAACAGCACGCCGGTCATCGCATTGGTCGCGTCGATGTCGGTCCATCCCGGCCCCGCCATGTTGACCTGCGCGCACGACTGTGGCTCGGCGGCCGACGCGAAAGTGGCTGCCGCGCACAGCAGCGCAACGCCGGTTACCGCCTGTTTGAAGAGCTTTTTCATTATGTCGGCTTCCTGTTCGTGGGGTGGATGGGGTCGTTAGCAGCGTGAGGATCAACGGGCGACGGCGGGAAAACGCGCCATTGCTTCGAGCGTATCGAGATCGATGTGATTGCGCATATAGCGCTGGCTCGCATCGACGAGCGGCTGCCAGTCCCATGACGCGACCGTGCCTTGCGTCGTGGAAGCAAAATGAAAATGGCGGCGCCGCTGGCTTTGCAGCACTTCGTTGTGCAACGCGGCGAGGTCCCAGCGTTGCGCGATTTCCTCACGAAATGCCGCGACCTGTGATGCATATTCACTGCGCGCGGCAAGGTTCTCGCGTTCGAGCGGATCAGCCGCCACGTCGTAGAGTTGATCGGGATCGGCCGACGTATGAATGAACTTGAAGCGCCCACGCCGCAACATCACAATCGGCGCAATCGCGCCCTCAGCCAGATATTCGCCGATGGCTTCGTCATGGCCGCCTTGAGTCCCCAGCAGATGCGGCACGAGGCTTTGTCCATCGAGCGAATCGGGCCACGCAGCCGGTTGTTCGCCGCGCGCCAGTTCGACCAGCGTCGGCACCAGATCGAGATGCGAGACGGATGCCTGCACGCGATGTGGGTCGAATTGCTGCGGTGCGTGCACGATCAGCGGAACGCGACAACCGCCTTCGAAGAAAGTCATTTTGTACCAAAGGCCGCGCTCGCCGAGCATCTCGCCATGATCGGACGTCACGACGATCACGGTGTCTTTCGCGAGCCCGGCTTGGTCGAGCGCTTCGAGGATCGCGCCGAACTGGTCGTCGACGTAGGAGATCGCGCCGTAGTAGGCGCGGCGCGCATTGCGGATTTGTTGATCGGTGGGCGGCGTGCGATCGGTTTCGCAGACATGGCGCAAGCGCTTCGAGTGCAGGTCGGCGTCTTCGAACGAATCGCGAAACGCGGGCATGTCGATATCTTCGTCGCGATATATGTCCCAGTACTTTTGCGGAATCGCGTACGGGTCGTGCGGGTGCGTCAGCGAGGCGACCATGCAGAATGGCCGCGCGTCTTTGCCCGCATGACGTTCGCGCGCGATGTCGAAGAGTTTCTGACGGGTGGTGAACGTGACCTCGTCGTCGAAGTCGAGTTGATTAGTGCGCACGCATGGGCCCGCGTCGATCACGGAACTCATGTTGTGATACCACGTGGGACGCGCTTCGAAGTTGTCCCAGTCGGGGGTCCAACCGAAGTCGGCGGGATAGATGTCGGTGGTGAGCCGTTCCTCGAACCCGTGCAACTGATCGGCGCCGCAGAAATGCATCTTGCCGGAGAGAATCGTGCGATATCCTTCGGCCCGAAGATAATGCGCGAAGGTCAGCGTCTGCGACGGAAATTCCGCTGCATTGTCATAGGCGCCGATCGCGGAAGGCAGCTTGCCCGACAAAAAGGAGAACCGCGAAGGCGCACACAGTGGACTCGCGCAATAGGCCGATTCGAACACCACGCCCTGTTTCGCGAGGCGATCGAGATTGGGCGTTTTCGTCAGACGGTGTCCGTAAGCGGCGAGCGCGAACGGCGTCATTTGGTCGGCCATCAGAATGAGAATATTCTTCCTGGTGTCAAGCATTGGTGCGTGCCTCGAATAGAATCGCAAGTGTTGGTGCAAATGTCGTGATGGATGCAACTGCGAGCGGCTGCCAGCGTGCCGAGCCCGCCATGTGCACCACTATTGCCGTCCAATTCGCCGCTGTGAAGACGGCAATTCGTTATGTGCCTATAAGAGGGTGTTATGTCGAGACAGGATCGCTTGCCGCCGATGCAGGCGTTGACGGTGTTCGAATCCGCCGCGCGTCTGGCCAGCTTCACGGCGGCCGCGCGCGAGCTGGGTTCGACGCAGCCCGCGGTGAGTCAACGCGTCGTGCAACTCGAGGAAGCGCTGGGCGCACCGCTCTTCGAGCGCGGCCATCGCGGCGTCACGCTCACGGAAGACGGCGAGCGGCTCTTCGAAGCGGTGCGCCACGCGCTGGATACGATTCGCCTCGCCACCAGTGAAATCCGCGCGCGGCGCACGCCGCAAACGCTCACGCTCTCCACCGACTTCGGCTTTGCCACCTATTGGCTGATGCCGCGTCTATCGCAGTTCAAGGCGCTGATGCCGGACGTCGACGTGAAGATCATCACCTCGCAGAACGTGTTCGATCCTTCGCACGATAAGGCGGATATCGCCATTGCGTTCGGCGACGAACACGCGGACTGGACCGCGCGCGGCGTGGTCAAGCTGTTTCCCGAGCGCGTCACGCCGGTGTGCAGCCCCGCCTTTCTCGCGGCGCATCCGTCGTTGCGCACGCCGTCCGATCTGCTGAACCTGCCGCTGCTGCATCTCGAGCCGACCCAGCCGGCGCGCTGGCTGTCGTGGGCCGACTGGTTTGCCGCGCACGAACTGGATGCGCCCGCCGCGCATCGCGGCATCACGTTCAACAGTTTTGCGCTCGTGGCCCATGCGGCGATCATGGGTCAGGGCGTCGCACTGGGCTGGGCGCCATTGATCGACGAACTGCTTGCCACCGGGCAACTGGTCGAACTGTTCGACCCGCCGGTCGTCACCGAGCGCGGCTATCTGCTCGTCACGCAGCGCGCGGCGACACCCGTGGTCGGCGCCTTTCGCCATTGGCTGCTCGGCGAATGCGGGCTCGACGCCGAATGAACGCCTGCGCGCCAGCCTGACGCTCCCGTTCCAGCGCGACGGCGGTTAGCTTCTATCCGCGCGCCCGCCTGATTTGCTCTACTGCGAAGATGCATGCCGCGCCCCGCGGCATCGTCCTATCGTTCAAGTGGAGTGCGCATGCCCGCCGATTCCCGTCCTGATCAGCTGGTTCTCACCGTCGCCTGTCCGAGCGCGGCTGGCCAGGTTGCCGCCGTCGTCGGCTTTCTCGACCGGCATCATTGCTATATCGACGAACTGACCGTTTTCGACGACGACCTCAGCGAGCGCTTCTTCGTGCGCTGCGTGTTTCATGGCGTCGACAGCAGCGAGACGCTGCAAGTCACGGCGCTCAAGCACGAATTCGAGCCGATCGCCGAGCGTTTCCGCATGACGTGGGCGATGCACGACGTCGGCACACGGCCGAAGGTGCTGATCATGGTGTCGAAGCTCGAGCACTGTCTCGCCGACCTGCTGTTCCGCTGGCGCATGGGCGAGCTGAAAATGGACATCGTCGGCATCGGCTCGAATCATCGCGATCTCGAACCGCTGGCGCAGCAACACGGACTGCCTTTCCACCATCTGCCCATCACCGCGGACACAAAGCCGCAACAGGAAGCGCGCCTGCTCGATCTGTTCGAGACGTCGGGTGCCGAGCTGATGATTCTCGCGCGCTATATGCAGATTCTGTCCGGCGAAACGAGCCGTGCGCTCGCGGCGCGCGCGATCAATATCCACCATTCGTTTCTGCCCGGCTTCAAGGGCGCCAAGCCGTATCATCAGGCACATACACGGGGCGTCAAACTGATCGGCGCCACCGCGCACTTCGTCACCGACGATCTCGACGAAGGTCCGATCATCGAACAGGTGGTGGAGCGCGTCGATCATTCGTATAGCCCGGAGCGCTTGCTTGCCACCGGGCGCGACGTCGAATGCATTACGCTCGCGCGGGCGGTCAAGGCGTTTATCGAGCGAAGGGTGTTTATCAACGGGGATCGGACCGTCGTACTGCAATAAACGAAAACGCCGCTAAAAAGCGGCGTTTCCTTTAGACGTTGCCGTTTCATCAAAGCGGCAACGCGTTCACACGAACGGCACAATCACTTCACCCAGCTATCCACCCGATCGCTATGCGCGCTGATCCACGCATCGGCGGCGGCGGTCGGCGTTTCGCCGTTTTGCGTCGCCAGCATCACGCTGTCGATTTCGCCGGGTTTCCATTGAAACTTCTTGAGGAACGCGACCACCGGCGGCGCCTTCTTCTCGAGTTCAGGATTCACGACGCTATCCACGTGCTCCGCTTCGCCGAACACCTTCTTCGGATCGTCGAGGAATTTGAGCTTGTACTTCGCGAACATCCAGTGCGGCTTCCAGCCCGTCACGATGATCGGCTTGCTCGCCGCTTCCGAACGCGCCAGTTCGGCGGTCATCGCGCTGCCCGAGCTCGGCATCAGCGTGTAGTCGAGACCGTAGGCCTTGATCGCCTCGCTGGTCTTTTGCATCACGCCCGCGCCGGCGTCGATACCGACGATGCGCGAACCGAACTCCGACTTCTTCGCTTGCAGATCGCCCAGGCTCTTCACGTCGACGTTATCCGGCACGATCAGCCCGATCTTCGCGTCGTTGAAGTTCGGACCGAGGTCGACCACCTTGTCCTTGAAGTTGTTCCAGTACGCGCCGTGCGTGACCGGCAGCCACGCCGACAGCGTCGCATCGAGGTCGCCGCGCGCCACGCCCTGCCACATCACACCGGCCGCGACCGGCACGAGTGTGACCTGATAGCCGAGGCGCTTCTCGATCACACGGGCAGCCACGTTCGAGGTCGCGACGCTGTCGTCCCAGCCTTCCACGTAACCGATCTTGATGGTCGGCTTGCTATCGGCCGACACGCTCACGCTGCTTGCCGCCAGCGCCGCGCTCAAGGCGCTCAACACGAATATCTTTCTGATCAGTCTCATCGCCGCTCTCCCGTTTGCCGTCAAAACAACCCAATGAGCATTTAGAATCGCCAGCCAGAATTGCCGGGTAGCGTTGTTTTCCGACATCCAGTTGTCCCCACGCGACTTCGTGGCCACTGGACACAGCATCCTTCTCGTCTTACTTATCCACGACGAGATCGCTCAACGGCTTGCTGCAGCACAGCAGCACCATGCCCTGATCGATCTCACGCTGACGAATGCCGCCGGCGTGTTTCATCGCGACTTCACCCGACACCAGCTTCACCTTGCAAGTGCCGCACATCCCCTGCGTACACGATGCGGGTAGCCGCACGCCCGCTTTCTTCGCCGCGTCGAGCACGTGTTGGGCGCTGCCGCATTCGATCTCGCGGTTGCTCCTGGCGAAACTCACCTTGAAGCGCGTTTCCGTTTCGACAGACACGGGCGCCGGTGCGGACGCGGGCGTGAACCCCGACGCCTCTTCGCGCGTCTCGATAAAGCTGTCGGCAGTCACCGGCGTGAGCGCGCCTTGCAATGCATCCGCGACATGCACGGTGGTCAATTGCGCGGCCACTTCGCTGACCGTCTCGAAGGAAAAACTTTCCTCGTGATAGTGGCTGCGATCGAACCCGCCCTCGGCCAGCAGATTGCGCACGGCTTGCATGTACGGCGCGGGGCCGCAGGTGAAAATCTCCCGCTCCAGATAATCCGGCGCGATGAGCTTGAGCAGCGGCAAGGTCAGAAAACCGGTGACACCTGACCAATTCGTGCGCGCACCGAGCCGTTCGCACACAAACGCGGTGCGGAAATGGGCCTGATTCGACGCGATCAGATCGAGCTCGCGCGCGAAGATGATGTCGTCCGGCGTACGGGCGCTGTGCACGAACACGATGTCGCTGTCTTCACCGAGTTCATGATGCGCGCGGCTCATCGACATCAGCGGCGTGATACCCGAGCCGGCCGATAGAAACAGAAACTTGCGCGCCGGATGCCGTGCGCAGGTGAATTCGCCCGACGGCCCGAGCACGCGAACTTCGGCGCCCGCGTGCAGATTGTCGTGCAGCCAATTGGAGACCTTGCCGCCCGGTACACGCTTCACCGTGATCGAGATCGTGTGAGGACGCGTGGGCGGCGAAGAAATCGTATAGCACCGGTTGATCGATTCGCCGTCGATCTCCAACTCCAGCGTAATGAACTGCCCCGGCTCGAACACGAACGCCCGCCCGGACGGCGCGCGAAAGAAAAAGCTCTTCACGTCGTGCGTTTCCTGACGAACCTGGCAGCACACCAGTGTATCGTCGGTATCGCTATTCCAGCGTGGCGGCAACGTCTCCCAGAACCGCGGCTGCGTGACGCGGCTCGCAGCGTGGACCGGAGCCGGCTCGGGGCTGAGCTGAAACGTCGCCTGATCGCGCATCATTGTTTTCTCCGACTCCTGGTTGCGGTGTCGCGCTCAGCGCATGAAGGACACGACTTTTTCGCCGTGCGAAGCCGGCGCGGTATCGCCTGCCTCATGGGTTTGGGGTGCATTGCTGTAATCCGCCATGCGCGCGATGTACCACTCGCAGAACTTTTCGACGAGCCCTTCCGTGAACGGCGAATACGGACCCGGCTCGTACGCGCTGCTCGTCGCGCCGCGTTGCGAGTATTCGACGAGGGCGCGATCCTGATCGTTGGTCGCGCGCCACACGGCGGTGAGGTTATTCACGTCGTAATCGATGCCTTCGCGCGCGTCCTTGTGCACGAGCCACTTGGTGCGCACCAGCGTCTTGCCCGCCGAGAGCGGAATCACCGAAAAGCTGACGATGTGATCGCTCATGAAGTGATGCCACGAATTCGGCTGCGTCCAGAACGACAGGCCGCCGAGATCGGCCTGCTCGAAGCCGCCGAGCAGTTTTTTCGACGCCACTTTCGCGTCGAGCGTCTGCGATTCACCATCGCGATCGAGCGGCAGGCGTTGCGTGCGGAAACCCGTGACCAGATCGGCCAGCCGTTCGATTTCCGCCGAGGGCAGCTTCATCGCTTCCCATTGCGCGGTACGGCGAGCCACCGTCTCTTCGAAGGCGGCCATGCCTTCTTCGTTGGCCGGCGAGCGCTGATAGCCGAAACCGTATTCGTAGAGCGAAATGGTCAGCTCGGGATGGTTTGCGACGCAGTGATAGCACTCGCGATTGTTCTCCATCGTGAGCTTCCAGTTGCCGTCTTCGATAATGTCGATCGAGGCCGCGATCTTGCAGCCGGCCAGATCGTGCGGCAGCAGGTACGGTTCCATTGCGGCACGCATCACGCCGAAGTCGGTCGGCGGATTGTCGGCGAGGCAAATGAAAATCAGGCCCGCCAGATTCTCGACGTGCACGGCCTTCAGGCTATGTTTGCAGCGGTCGAACTGATCGCCCATGTGCTCGGCGAACATCAGATCGCCGTTCAGGTTGTACGTCCAGCTGTGATACGGGCAGACGATATTGCCGAGCGAGCCTTTGTCGGTATTGCACAGGCGCGCGCCGCGATGGCGGCAGACGTTGTGAAACGCCCTCACCTGCATGTCGTCGTCGCGCACGATCAGAATCGAATCGTTGCCGATTTCCACCGTGATGTAATCGCCCGGCTCCGGCACGTCCGGTTCCACCGCGACCTGAATCCAGTGCTGACGGAAGATCGCGTCCATGTCGAGCGCGAAAATATCCTCGCTCGTATAGAACGGCGCTTCCAGCGTGTAATTCTTCTTGCGGCGTTCGATCATTGCGCGAACGTCTGCCGAAACTTTCATTGTGTGCTCCGTTGCATGTCACGTCTGGCGCCGCGCCAGGCCCTCCTGGTCGCATGCTGGCCCGAACCGGAAATCAGTAATCCACGAGTTGATGCTCGCGCAAATACGCCAGAATCACTTGTGCTTTTTCGACAGAACTTCCTTCAATTACGACGCTGCCGCCGCGGCTTTCAGTCGTCGTCGCCGAGAGCATGCGGGCGTGGCCGGAGCGCTTTTCGGCAGCGGCGAGGCGCACCGGTTTCGCGCCCGCCGGGCGCAGGGTCCAGGCGAGGTCGTCGGGGTTGGCGGCGGCCTGCGTGGCGACCGGGCGAATCGAGCCTTCGCGCAAGCGCGCATACGCGTAGGTCGGTGCGGCGTTGGCCAGCGGATGCACGGCAATCAGCGCGGGCAGCCGCACTTCCACGCGACGGCGCAAACCCTTCGGCATGAACTGGCGGACTTCCGCGCAGCCGTCGCGCAGCGCGATGTCAACGGCGGCGCCGACCAACGGCATCTCCAGCGCATTGGCGACGCGATACGGCAGCATGCCGCTGTCGAACGCGCCTTCGGCACACGTGCCGGTCAGAACGAGGTCGTAGCCACGCAGACGCGCAGCCAGCGGCGCGGTTGCGTCGGCTTGCAATTCGGGTGTTGCGGCGATCTCGAGCACTTCGACCGAACGTGCGCCGAGCGCCAGATATTCTTTCAATGCGGGATTGGACGGATCGCCCGCGTGCAGCACGTCGAGCGTCGCGTTGTGCGTTCTGGCGAGCGAGAGCGCCAGGGTTAGCGCGGCGGCGTCGTTGCGGCTGTAGCGCGCAGTGCCGCTCACCGGATGACGGCCCACGGAAACGAGGATGGCGATCTTCATGCGAGCGCTCCTTCGACGACAGCCTTTGAATTGAGCAGCGCCGCACCGGTTCCGCGCGCCGTGCGCGCCGCGGACGCCGCTTCGTTGAGCGCCGCGATGGTTTCCTGCGCGTCCGCGATCAGCGTGAGATTCGCGCGCTTGGCGATCGGCGCGCTGGCGTCCAGATTCACCGCGATCACATGCCGGCAATCCTTGATGCCTTGCAGATGCTGCACCGCGCCGGAAATGCCGAACGCGATATACACACTCGCTTCGACGGTCTTGCCGGTCGCGCCGATCTGCTTGTCGCGAGTGAACTTGCCGTCGTCCACGGCGACGCGGCTCGCGCCGATCGCCGCGCCCAGCGTAGCCGCGAGACGCTCGAACGCGGGCACGTCGCTCACGCCGTTGCCGGCTGACACGATGAAATCCGCCTCTTCGAGCGCGAGTTGCGCGGCGTCGATTTCCTCGATGCCGAGATCGCGCACCACGCCTTGCTGCGAGGCGGGCTCTCCGTCGAAGCGCCATATGACCCGTTCACCCGCACCGACGAACGGCAATTTCGGATCGACCGCGTTGGGCGCTAGCAGCACCACCTCGGGCAGTTTGCGCGCGGCGAACGCTGTATTCGCCTGAACATAGGCCGCCACATGCGCTGCATCGATCTCGACGACATGCGTCGCGACGCTGGCATTCGCGGCAGCGGCATAACGCCGGCCGAGATCGCCGTCGCCGGTCGCGCTATCGGGCAGGAAAATATGGACTGGCGCATACGCCGCGACGCACGCAGCCAGCGCGTTCAGTTCGTCTAGCGGCGCAAAGTTACGGCGATCGAACATCGCCAATTCGATCAGCTTGTCGGCGCCGAGCGCGGCGGCGTCGCCGCTGAACTCGCCGAATACCAGCAGCACGACTTCGGTTGCCGAATCGGCGATCAAAGCAGCGCCAGCCAGAGTTTGACGTGCGTGATCGTCCAATGCGCCACGGTCGGCATGCGCGGCCACGAGTATCACGCGCTGCGGCACAGCTGTGCTCCGGCGCGGTTTGGCCTGTTCACGATGCGAGGCGCCGCCGTGCGTGGCAAATTCCAGTGAACCAGTTACGCCCGTCACGCCGAGCGTGATGCGTTTGAGTCCGTCTGCCGTGATCGTGAACGGACGGCGCGGATCGATTCGTTTGAGAGTGTTCATCGCGTTACTCCAGCGCCGCTGCAACCAGTTCGGCGACGTCCAGCACTTCCGGACGCGGCCCGACCACGCCTTCGAGCATCGCCGTGCAATTCGGACAGCCCACCGCGACGATCTCCGCGCCGACGGTTTTCGCGTCGTCGATACGGATATCCGGAATACGCCGCTTGCCCGGAATGTCGGTTAGAGGCGCACCACCGCCACCGCCGCAGCAGCGTCCGCGCATACCGTTGCGCTCCATCTCCACGACCTTGATGCCGATGGTCTTCAGCAAACGGCGCGGCGCTTCCGTTTCACCGTTATAGCGGCCCAGATAGCACGGGTCGTGATACGTGATCTTGCGATCCGCGAAGGCGGCCACCGCGCGCGGCGTCAGCTTGCCGCTCGCGACCAGTTGCTCGATCAGCGCCGTGTGATGCTGCACTTCATAGAAGCCGCCGAGCGCGCGATACTCGTTGCGCAGGCTATGCAGCACGTGCGGATCGGCGGTGACGATCTTGCGGAACGAGTACTGCGAAAGCGTGCCGATCAGCTTCTGCGCGAGTTGCTGGAAAGTCGCTTCGTCACCGAGGCGGCGGGCCGTGTCGCCGGTATCCGTTTCCACGCCGCCCAGCACCGCATAGTCGATACCGGCGCGATTCAGTACTTTGACCAAAGCGCGCAGCGTGCGCTGATAGCGCATGTCGAACGCGCCTTCGCCTGCGATCAGCAGCACATCCACCGGACGCCCCGGCTGCGCGACCTGCACCTGCAGATCAACGGCCCAGTCGTAACGCGCGCCGATGTCGTAGCCGTTCGAGCTGCCCGTCTCGCGCAGATTCGCGAGCGTGATCGGGCCTTTGCCCGGCACGCTGCCTTCCACCAGCGTCTGATTGCGGCGCATATCCACGATCGCGTCCACGTGCTCGATCAGCATCGGGCACTCCTGCACGCATGCGCGGCAGGTCGTGCAGGACCACAGCGTGTCCGCTTCGATCAGACTGGAAATCAGGGGCTTGCCCGGCGCGCCAGCATGCTTGCCGACTGGAATGCCTGGCGTGGGACTGCCCGCGTATTCCGCATCCGTGCCGCCCACCATGCCCGTGACCAGATCCTGAATCAGCTTCTTCGGATTGAGCGGCTGACCGGCGGCGAACGCGGGACACGCCGCTTCGCACTTGCCGCACTGCACGCACGCATCGAAACTGAGCAACTGGTTCCAGCGGAACTCGACCGGCTTGCCTACACCGTATTCTTTCGCGTCGAGCAGCGGCGCTTTCAATGCGGTAGGCGGCACCACGTCGGTGTCATTGCGCTCGGCGAAACGCTCCTGGCGCGGATGAAACGCGAGGTGCAGCAAACCGGCGAGCGCATGCTTCATCGGACCGCCGCGCGCCGCGCCGAACGTCATCGCAAACGCGCCCGCCGCGATCAGCAGCGCGACGATGATCGCCAGCGCGCCGGACATCGCGCCGGCAGGCAGCGCGATAAAGAGCACGAGGCCGAGTGCGAACGATCCAAGCAACAGCGGCAAATGATCCCAAGGTCCGCGCGAGAGCCGGGCCGGCACCGCTTTCGCGCCGTGACGGCGGCGCCAGACGAACACCGCGCCGACCAGCATCACGAGCGCGGCGAGAAAGATCAGCTTGTCGAGCCACGGCGAGTAAATCGCCAGACCGTAGTTGACGAACACCAGCGCCATCGCGAGAATCGCGCCGCCCGCGGTCGCCACGTGCGTTTTGGCAATGTACGGATCGCGCGCCACCACATGATGCAGATCGACGAAGTAGCGCTTGGGAATCGTCAGCAAATTGGCCCAGCCGTATGCGCCCGCCGCCGTGGCGCGGCCTTCGCGCCAACACGCGGCACGTTTGACGAGCGCGAACGCCAGACCTGCTACCGACAACCACAGCAGGACGGTGATGACAAACACGGGGCTCATCGTCAGAAATCCTTGCAAAGGCGCAGCGCGTCGTAGATCGCGCCGTGAATGTTGTGCATGGAAATGCAGTCGCCGACACGGAACAGCAGGAAGCGTCCATTGCCGAGCTCTTCGCCCAAAGATGGTTGCGGCTCGGAGGCGAACAGCTTGTGCACGTCCACCTGACCGCGATTCACGGACTCCGGCTTGAGCTTCCAGTACAACTCGTCGTTCGGCGTGCTGCCGTTCTCGATCACCACCTGATCGACCGCGCGCTCTTCCTGCTCCTCGGTGTACTCGTTGCGGATCACGGCGATCTTCTTGCCGTCCTCCTCGTAGACCTTGTCGAGCCAGTAGTTCGGCGTGTGGATCACGCCTTGCGCGTAGAGCCGCCGGTAGAAAATCGGGAACGTGGTCCCGCCTACGTCGTCGGCGACCTTCACGTCCGGCGTCACGATCTCGACGTTCGAGCCGCGGCTCGACATGAAATCGGCCACGCCCGCGCCGGCATGCGTGCTGACGCCGTCGTACACCAGCACGTTCTTGCCCGGTTCGACCTTGCCCGAGAGCACATCCCACGAACTCACGGCGAGGCCTTCGTCGACGCCCCACGCCGCCACTTGCGACGTGAACGACGAACCGCCCGTGGCGAGCACGACGATGTCCGGCTTCTCGGCCATGATGGTTTGCTCGTCGGCGGCGACACCGAGGCGCCGGTCCACGCCGAGGCGCTTCGTCTCCATGTCGAACCAGCGCACGATGCCCGCCATCTGTTCGCGTTGCGGCGCTTTCGCGGCCAGCATGATCTGGCCGCCGACGTAGTCGTTCTTCTCGAACAACACCACGTCATGACCGCGCGACTTCGCCACACGCGCCGCTTCGAGTCCCGCCGGACCCGCGCCGACCACGACCACCTTGCGCTTCGGCCCGCGCGTCTTGGCGATCACGTGCGGCATTGTTTCTTCGCGCGAGGTCGCGGCGTTCTGTACACAGAGCACGTCGAGCCCGTTGTACTGGCGGTCGATGCAATAATTCGCGCCGACGCACTGCTTGATTTCGTCCTCGCGGCCGTCGCGGATCTTGATGACCATATGCGGATCGGCGATCTGCGCGCGCGTCATGCCGACCAGATCGACCATGCCGCTGGCCAGCAGCCGCTCGGCCTGGCCCGCGTCGCGAATGCTTTGCGCGTGCATGACGGGCAGCTTCACCACCGACTTGATGCCCGCTGCGAGATGCACGAAAGGCTCGGGCGGCAGCGCCATGGGCGGCATGCAGTTGGCCAGCGTGTTATGCGTGTCCGCGCCGGAGCCGATCACGCCGAGGTAATCGATCAGGCCGGTTTCGCTCATGGCCTGAGCGATTTCCTTCAGTTGTTCGTGGTCGAGCCCGTCTTCGTGGAACTCGTCGCCGCACATCCGCAAGCCGATGCAGAAATCCGCACCCACTGCTTCACGCACGGCCTTCAACACTTCGGTGCCGAAACGCAGACGGTTTTCGAGCGAACCGCCCCATTCATCGGTACGGAAGTTGGTGCGCGGGCTCCAGAACTGATCGATCAGATGCTGGTGCGCCGCCGAGATTTCCACGCCGTCCATGCCCGCATCTTTCACGCGCTTCGCAGCCGCTGCGAAATCGCTGATGATGCGGCGGATTTCCTCGACCTCGATGATCTTCGCATTGCCGCGATGCACCGGCTCACGTACGCCCGACGGCGACATCAGATGCGGCCAATGCTCGCCATGAAACGCCGAGCGGCGTCCCATGTGCGTGGCCTGAATCATGATTTTCGCGCCATGCGTGTGCATCGCTTCGGCGAGCCGCGCGAGCGGATCGATGATCTTGTCGGTCGAGAGGTTCACCGATTTCCACCAGCCTTGCGGGCTGTCGATCGACACCGGGCTCGAGCCGCCGCACACCGCGAGGCCGACGCCGCCCTTGGCCTTCTCCTCGTAGTAACGGATATAGCGGTCGCCGGGCAGACCGCCTGGTTCCGCATAGACCTCCGCGTGCGCGGTGCTGACGATGCGGTTGCGCAAGGTCAGCTTGTTCAGCGTGAGAGGCTTGAAAAGGTTCGGGTAACGCATCGCGATCGACCTCGGAATGGAGTACTTTTTGCGCTGTGTCGTGCGCGGTCAGGAAGCGCGCGGCGACACTTCGAACACGCAGTGGTCGTGGTGCTCAGCCGCGCATTGCGCTTCTCTCGAATGGGACGGCAGCCCCTTGCGCGAGGCGTCCGGCGCGGTGTCGTTGACCCAGTCCATCGCGCCCGCGAACCAGCCGGCGAACATATAGCAGAGCTTGCCGACCTTGCCCGGCTGCGCCAGCACGAACGACGAATGATGCAACTCGATGCGCGCGTGCGAACTCGACGGATCGGCTTCGGTGATCGTGAAGATGCCCCAGCCGCGTTGCGACAGACGCTTCAGGTAATGCTCGAATACGGCCATGCCCGCAATGCCGTGCTGCTTCGCTTCCTTGTCGCACCAGAAATACGCGGACTTGTAGCCGGCTTTGTAGAGAATATCGGCATACGTATCGAGGCCGAGTGCTTCTTCCACGGCGGTGTGGTTGTTCGTGAAGAAGTGACGCGGCACGTATAGCATTGGCAGCGCGTCGGTGGTCCAGACGCCGGTGTTCGCATCGACGTCGATAGGCAGTTGGGGTTGCATGTGGAGGCTCCGTTTTTATGTGTACGAGTGAGATTTCATTAGCGATGCAAGGTCACACCTTCCACACTTCCCCAAACACCCGTACCCAGTTTTCACCCATGATCTTCTTGATGCGTGTCTCGCTCCAGCCCGCGCGTTCCATCGCGGCCGTCAGGTTCGGAAACTCGCCGATCGTGCGGATGCCTTCCGGATTCACCACCTTGCCGAAGTTCGTCAACTGGCGATAGCGGCCTTTGTCGTGCGTGATCCAGTCGAAGAACTCGGTGCTATAGCCTTGCGTGAAATCGGTGCCGATGCCGACCTGGTCTTCGCCGATCAGATTCACCACGTATTCGATCGCTTCGATATAGTCCTCGACGGTCGCGTCCGGACCGCGCTTGAGGAACGGCGCGAACATCGTCACGCCGACGAATCCGCCTGCGTCCGCAATCTCTTTCAGTTGCTCGTCGCTCTTGTTGCGCGGATGCTCTTTCAGACCCGACGGGCAGCAATGCGAGTAGCACACCGGCTTGTTCGACGCCGCAATCGCTTCAGAGGAAGTCTTGCCGCCCACATGCGAGAGATCGACCATGATGCCGGCGCGGTTCATCTCCTGGATCACTTCGCGGCCATAGCCCGACAGACCGCCGTCGCGTTCATAGCAACCCGTGCCCACCAGGTTCTGCGTGTTGTAGCAAAGCTGCACCACGTTCACGCCGAGGTCCTTGAACGCTTCGATATAGCCGAGGTTGTCCTCGAAAGCATGCGCGTTCTGGAAGCCGAAAATGATGCCCGTCTTGTTCTCTTTCTTCGCGCGGAAGATGTCGTCCGTGGTGCGCACGAGCGTGAGGATCTCGCCGTACTCGCGGATCTGCTGCTTCATCTCGGCGATGTTGTCGACGGTCTTCTGGAAGCTCTCCCACACCGAGACCGTGCAGTTCACCGCGGTCACACCGCCCTTGCGCATGTCCTCGAACACGGAGCGCTCGAACTTCGAAATGTTCAGACCGTCGATGATGATGCTGTTGTCGTGCAAAGTGCTCATCGTTTGCTCCAGGCGTGCTTAGTAAATGGGAAAGCGCTCGCACAGCGCGAAAATCTCGCGGCGCACGCGTTGTTCGGTGGCGGCATGCCCTTCGGGGTGCTCACGCAGCGAGTCGAGCACGTCGACAATCAGCCGGCCGATTTCGCGGAATTCGCTCACGCCGAAGCCACGCGTGGTGCCCGCGGGCGTGCCGAGGCGGATGCCGGAGGTGATCGTCGGCTTCTCGGTGTCGAAAGGAATGCCGTTCTTGTTGCAGGTGATGCCCGCGCGTTCCAGCGCCTGCTCGACCTGGTTGCCCTTGAGGCCCTTGGGCCGCAGATCGACCAGCAGCAGATGGTTGTCCGTGCCGCCCGTGACCAGATCGACGCCGCCCGCCTTGAGCACCTCGCCGAGCGCCTGCGCATTGGCGAGCACACTGTCGATGTAGGTCTTGAAGCCCGGTTCCAGCGCCTCGCCGAACGCGACCGCCTTGCCGGCGATCACATGCATCAGCGGGCCGCCCTGCAAGCCGGGGAACACGGCGGAGTTGATCTTCTTCGCGATGTCTTCGTCATTCGTCAGCACAAAGCCGCCGCGCGGGCCGCGCAGTGTCTTGTGGGTGGTCGACGTGACCACGTGCGCGTGCTCCACCGGATTCTGGTGACGCCCCGCCGCGATCACCCCGGCGATATGCGCCATATCCACCATCAGCTTGGCGCCGACGCCGTCGGCAATCGCGCGCAGCCGTGCGAAGTCCAGCGCGCGCGGATAAGCCGAGAAGCCGGCGATCAGCAGCGCGGGCTTGTGTTGCTGCGCGAGTTCCTCGATCTGCTCGTAATCGATCAGCATCGTGTCGCGATTCACGCCGTACTGCACCGCGTTGAACCACTTACCGGACATGGCCGGTTTCGCGCCGTGCGTCAGGTGGCCGCCGGCGTCGAGCGACATGCCGAGCACCGTGTCGCCCGGCTTCACCAGTGCGAGCATCACCGCGCCGTTCGCCTGTGCGCCGGAATGCGGCTGCACGTTGGCGAACTTCGCGTTAAAGAGCTGCTTGATGCGATCGAGCGCCAGCGTTTCGATCACGTCGGCGTATTCGCAACCGCCGTAGTAACGCTTGCCCGGATAGCCTTCCGCATACTTGTTGGTCAGCACCGAGCCCTGGGCTTCGAGCACCGCGCGCGACACGATGTTTTCCGACGCGATCAGTTCGACTTGCGACTGCTGGCGCTCGAGCTCTTTCAGAATGGCGCCGCGCACCGCCGTGTCGCGCGTGGCCAGCGATGTTTCGAAGAAAGGATTCGGGTTCGACATGGAAGGTCCGTGGAGTCGTTGACGGAAGGCCGGAAGCCGCGCCTGGGCCTTGCTTCGCCCCTGCTACTACCGGTGTGCATTGCGTCTATTCTTGACGCTCGCCCCGCGCGTCAATTTATGAATTCAGACGCGTTCTTTGCCTTTTCCGCCATACGCGTCCTTTTTTCACAAGTCGACGCTGCCGCGCTTTCGTTAATGGTCGAACGAGCGTGCTGAAGCGGGGTCGTGCTGCACTGCACGCGAACGCCCGTGCGCGCTTCAGGTGCGAGAGCGGACCTCTGCGGCTCCGTTCTGGTGCCACTTGTTTAGCTATCCGAGTCGAATACGGGCCAACCGAGGGTTTAGCCTGATGGCACGGTAGTTGCCCTAGTCCTCAAAATTGAAGGAGTCGCTGCTCCCCACGGCGACGTGACACTACAGATTCGAAGGAATCATTCCTCCCATGTCCACCGATCGCACGGCGTCGTTGTCGCATTTCGCATTCATGCCGGTTCCCAACTTCACCATGATTGCGTTCACCAACGCGATCGAAGTCCTGCGCATGGCGAATTACCTGACGGGCCAAACGCTTTACCGCTGGTCGATCGTGAGCCCTGACGGCGGCCCGGTCACGGCTAGCAACGGTTTGTCGGTCGATACAGGACCGGTTGAATGCGTTGGCCAACCGGACATCGTGTTCGTGGTCGGCGGCATCGACGTGCAGCGCGCGACCACGCCTGCCCACCTTTCCGCACTGCGCCGCTTCGCCCGGTTGGGCTGCGTGCTCGGCAGCCTCTGCACCGGCACCTATGCGCTGGCGCGTGCCGGTCTGCTGGCGGGTTATGCGTGCGCGATTCACTGGGAGAACATGTCGGCGCTCAAGGAAGAGTTTCCCGACACGCGCTTTCTGAAAGAACTGTTCGTGATCGATCGCGATCGCGTCACCTGCACGGGCGGCGTCGCGCCGCTCGACATGATGCTGAACCTGATCGCGCCGCGCGTCGGCACGGCACGCGTCACGCAGATCGCCGAGCAGTTCATCGTCGAACATGTGCGCGATACCAGCGCGCAACAGAAAATGCCGCTGGTGGCGCGGCTCGGTTCGGCCAACAAGTCGCTCTTCGAAGTGATCTCGCTGATGGAGAACAACATTGAAGAGCCGCTCTCGCGCGAAGAACTCGCGCGGCTCGCGGGCATGTCGCAACGGCAATTGCAGCGTCTGTTCCGCGAACATCTGGGCATGACGCCGACGCATTACTATCTGACGCTGCGATTGCGGCGCGCGCGTGAGTTGCTGCTGCAAACCGACATGTCGATCATGCACATCACGATGGCGTGCGGCTTCCAGTCGGCGTGCCACTTCTCGAAGAGCTATCGCGACGCGTTCGGCACGGCGCCGACGCGCGAACGACGCAAGCAGGCGCCGTCGCTGGCTGCGGTGCCGGTGCTGGCGGCTTGATCACTGCTTGACGGCCTCGCTGGACTCACTGCCCAGCCACAAAAAAACGCGTTGAACGGAAAACCGCTCAACGCGTTTGTTTTTGTGCCTCGACCTTCTCAGTTTCTGTTGGCCCACCTACCTTCCAGCACGACGGCGCAACACGAGACCGCGTATGCAGTCCCGCCTTCGCATCAGATCTGCCTCAAGCCGCCTTCAACAACCCATGCGGATCGATCACAAACTTCTTCGGCGCACCACCATCGAACTGGCGATAACCATCAGGCGCCTGATCGAGCGACACCACGGTCACGTTGACGATATCCGCGATGGGCAAACGGTCCCACAGGATCGCCTGCATGAGATTGTGGTTGTACTTCATGACTGGCGTCTGTCCGGTATGGAACGAGTGCGACTTGGCCCAGCCCAGACCGAAACGGATGCTCAGGCTGCCTTTGCGCGCGGCGGCATCGGCGGCGCCCGGATCGTCCGTGACGTATAGGCCCGGAATGCCGATCGCGCCCGCGGCCCGCGTGATTTCCATCAGCGAATTGAGCACGGTGGCCGGCGCTTCCTCGTGCGAGCCGCTGCTGCCGTGGCCATGCGCTTCGAAGCCGACGCAGTCCACCGCACAATCCACTTCGGGCTTGCCGAGAATCTGCTCGATCTGTTCGCCGAGCGTGGCGTCCTTCGACAGATCGATGGTCTGGAAGCCCATCTTGCGCGCGTGCGCGAGACGCTCCTCATTCATGTCGCCGACGATCGTGCAAGCCGCGCCCAGCAAGCGCGCCGAAGCGGCCGCCGCCATGCCCACCGGCCCCGCGCCCGCGATATACACGGTGGCGCCTGGTTTGACGCCCGCCATCACCGCGCCGTGATAGCCGGTCGGCAGAATATCGGAGAGACACGTGAGGTCGCGGATTTTCGCCATCGCCTGGGCATGGTCGGGGAATTTCAGCAGATTGAAGTCGGCGTACGGCACCAACACGTACTCGGCCTGGCCGCCGATCCAGCCGCCCATGTCCACGTAGCCATACGCGCCGCCGGCACGCGACGGATTCACGTTCAGGCACACGCCGGTGTGCTGCGCCTTGCAGGTCGGGCAGCGTCCGCAGGCCACGTTGAACGGCACCGAAACGAGATCACCGACCTTGAGCGTTTCCACGTCACGGCCCACTTCGATCACCTCGCCGGTAATCTCGTGGCCGAGCACGAGGCCGACTTCCGCGGTCGTGCGGCCGCGCACCATATGCTGATCGGAGCCGCAAATATTCGTGCTCACCACCTTGAGGATCACGCCGTGACCGATCGACCGGCCTCGCGGATCGACCATCTTCGGATAGTCAATCGACTGCACTTCCACCTTGCCCTGCCCTAGATACACAACGCCGCGATTGCTGCTCATTGTCTGTCTCCATGTCTTGTGAGCGGCGCGCCTGTTCACAAGGCACGCCGTTCAACGAGCGTAGCGCCCGCTGAACAAAGCGCATGTGTCGAACACGACATGGGTTTGGCCGTAACCGACACGACGAGCGGAGCCCGCGTCCATCTTGATGCAACCAGTTTTTTATTGATTGACCGTTCAATATAAAAAAACTACCATGGCCGTTCGAAATCACTCGGGGCGGATCGTTTTCGTCTTCCGCGGTTCGCCCGAAGCCAACGCCAGCAACAGTGCCCGCACCATGCCCAAACTCGGAATGCGCGAAATCCGCCGCGCGCAGTTGATCGACGCCACGCTTCTCACGATCGACCAGACCGGTCTCGCGGGGGCGACGCTGGCTTCGGTCGCGCAGCGCGCGAGCATTTCCACCGGTATCGTCAGCCACTATTTCGGCGACAAGGACGGTTTGCTCGAAGCCACCATGCGTCACGTGCTGCGCGATCTGTGGCAGGCCACGTCGCGCCGGCGCCGGGCGGCGAAAGCGGACCCGCGCTCGAAACTTCGCGCGGTGGTCGCCGCGAATTTCGACGCCGAGCAGACCAGCGGCCCGGTCATGAAAACCTGGCTCGCGTTCTGGTCCGAGAGCATGCACAAGCCGCAGTTGCGGCGGCTGCAATACGTGAACACGCGCCGTCTGAACTCGAATCTATGCGCGGATTTTTCGAAGGCCATGCCACGTGCGGCGGCGCGTCGCGCGGCAAGCGGCCTCGCGGCGCTGATCGACGGCCTGTGGCTGCGCGGCGCGTTGTCGGGCGAGCCGTTCGACACCAAGGCCGCGCTGCGCGTGGCCAACGACTATATCGATCTGGTCCTCGCCTCGCGCGAATAAGGACTTGAACAGACCGGCGACATCTTCAGAAAGGAGCAAGTCATGGCGGTATTCGCAACGCAACGTCTCTATATCGGCGGCGGCTATGTCGACGCCACCAGCGGCGAAACCTTCGACACGCTCGACCCCGCCACCGGCGAGACGCTAGCGAGCGTGCAGCAGGCCTCGGCGGCCGATGCCGATCGCGCGGTGCGATCCGCGCAGGAAGGCCAACGCGAATGGGCCGCGCTCACCGCCATGCAGCGCTCACGCATTCTGCGCCGCGCGGTGGAGCTTCTGCGCGAGCGCAACGACGAGCTCGCCGCGCTAGAAACACGCGACACCGGCAAGCCGATTGCCGAAACCCTCGCGGTGGATATCGTCACCGGCGCGGACGTGATCGAGTACTACGCGGGGCTCGCCACTGCAATCGAAGGACAGCAGATTCCGCTGCGGCCCACGTCGTTCGTCTATACGCGGCGCGAGCCGCTCGGCGTTTGCGCGGGCATCGGCGCATGGAACTACCCGATCCAGATCGCGTGCTGGAAGTCCGCGCCCGCGCTCGCGGCCGGCAATGCGATGATCTTCAAGCCAAGCGAGATCACGCCGTTGTCGGCGCTGAAACTCGCCGAGATCTACACCGAAGCCGGCGTGCCCGCAGGCGTGTTCAATGTCGTGCAAGGCGACGGACGCGTCGGTACGATGCTCGCCGCGCATCCGGACATCGAGAAAATTTCGTTCACCGGCGGCGTGGAAACCGGCAAGAAGGTGATGTCGATGGCGGGCGCTTCGTCGCTGAAAGAAGTGACGATGGAACTCGGCGGCAAGTCACCCCTGCTCGTATTCGCCGACGCCAATCTCGAACGCGCCGCCGACATCGCGATGAGCGCCAACTTCTTCAGCTCCGGCCAGGTCTGCACCAACGGCACACGCGTATTCGTGCAACGCGGCGCGCTCGAACGCTTCGAGGCGCTGGTGCTGGAACGCGTCAAGCGCATTCGCGTGGGCGTGCCCACCGACGCCGCCACCAACTTCGGCCCGCTGGTCAGTGCCGCGCAATTGCACAAGGTGCTGGGCTACATCGAAAGCGGCAAGCAGGAAGGCGCACGGCTCGCGGCCGGCGGCAAGCGTCTCACCGAAGGCCACTTCGGCAGCGGCCAATACGTCGAACCAACCGTGTTCGCGGACTGCCATGACGACATGCGCATCGTGCGCGAGGAAATCTTCGGCCCCGTGATGAGCATCCTCGCTTTCGACGACGAAGACGAAGCCATCGCGCGCGCGAACCGCACTGCTTACGGCCTTGCCGCGGGCGTCGTGACCGAGAACCTAGCGCGGGCGCATCGTGTGATTCATCGACTGGAAGCGGGCATCTGCTGGATCAATACGTGGGGCGAGTCGCCCGCGGAAATGCCGGTGGGCGGCTACAAGCAGTCGGGCGTGGGCCGCGAAAACGGCATCACCACGCTCGAACACTACACGCGCATCAAGTCCGTGCAGGTCGAACTCGGCCCGTATCAACCGGTGTTCTAAGGAGAGGCGCGATGGCTTCGAACGACTACGACTACATCATCGTGGGCGCGGGTTCGGCGGGCAATGTGCTCGCCTCGCGCCTGACCGAAGACGCGGACGTGACCGTGCTGCTGCTCGAAGCAGGCGGCCCCGACTACCGCTTCGACTTCCGCACGCAGATGCCGGCCGCGCTCGCCTATCCGCTGCAGGGACGCCGCTACAACTGGGCGTACGAAACGGACCCCGAGCCGCACATGAACAACCGGCGCATGGAATGCGGGCGCGGCAAGGGGCTCGGCGGGTCGTCGCTGATCAACGGCATGTGCTATATCCGCGGCAATGCGCTCGATTACGACGGCTGGGCCGCGCAAGCCGGTCTGGAAAACTGGACCTATCTGGATTGCCTGCCGTATTTCCGCAAGGCCGAAACGCGCGATGTCGGCGCGAACGCGTACCACGGCGGCGATGGCCCGGTGCACGTGACCACCAGCAAACCCGGCAACAACCCGCTCTTTGCCGCGATGGTCGACGCCGGTGTGCAGGCCGGCTTTCCACGCACCGACGATCTGAACGGCTATCAGCAGGAAGGCTTCGGCCCGATGGATCGCACGGTCACGGCGAACGGCCGGCGCGCCAGCACGGCGCGCGGCTATCTGGATCGCGCGAAGACGCGGCCGAATCTGACCATCGTCACGCATGCCGTGACGGATCGCGTGCTGTTCTCCGGCAAGCGCGCGGTCGGCGTCGCGTATCTGCATCATGGCAATGCAGTGACGGCGCAAGCGCGCCGCGAGGTGCTGGTGTGCAGCGGCGCGATCGCCTCGCCGCAATTGCTGCAGCGCTCGGGCGTGGGCCGCTCGACATGGCTGCGCGAACTCGACGTGCCGCTCGTTCACGATCTGCCGGGTGTCGGCGAAAACCTGCAGGACCATCTGGAGATGTATATCCAGTACGAGTGCAAGGAACCCGTTTCGCTCTACCCGGCGTTGCAGTGGTGGAATCAGCCGGCCATCGGACTCGAATGGATGATGAAGGGTACGGGCATCGGCGCGAGCAACCAGTTCGAAGCCGGCGGCTTCATCCGCACGCGCGACGACGATCTGTGGCCGAACATCCAGTATCACTTCCTGCCGGTCGCGATCAACTACAACGGTTCGAACGCGATCAAAATGCACGGCTTCCAGGCGCACGTCGGTTCGATGCGCTCGCCGAGCCGCGGCCGGGTCAAGCTCACGTCGCGCGATCCGAACGCGCATCCGAGCATCCTGTTCAACTACATGGCCGATCCGCTCGACTGGCGCGAGTTCCGCGACGGTATTCGGATCACGCGCGAGATCATGCGGCAACCGGCGCTCGACCGTTATCGCGGCCGCGAACTGAATCCCGGCGCCGATTTGGCTACCGACGAACAGCTCGACACCTTCGTGCGCATGCGGGCGGAGACGGCGTTTCATCCGTCGTGTTCGTGCAAGATGGGTTATGACGATATGGCCGTGGTGGACAACGAGGGGCGTGTGCACGGCATGCAAGGGCTGCGCGTGGTAGATGCGTCGATCATGCCGCGCATCACGACCGGCAATCTGAATGCGCCGACCATCATGCTGGCGGAGAAGATCGCCGACCGGATTCGCGGACGCGACGCGTTGGCGCGGGTGGACACGCCCTACTTCGTGGCCAACGGCGTGGCATCGAGAAAGCGGGAGATCGCGACGGTTTGAGGCCGCTGCCGGCCCACAAGTTTTTCTTTACCCTCGTGCAACTTATCCTCGATTGTCAACGTCTGGCAAAAGCCGGATAGTTCGGCCTCAACGCGCTCCGAATGATTCTGGAGCGCATCCGCCGACAGACATTCAAGGAAACGCGAGAGATGAAGTTCAAAGCCCTCAGCCTCACGGCGACCGTGATCTTTGCGTTGGCCGCTCCCATGAGCCACGCAGCGGATACCACGCAAGACGGCATCAAACGGACGGTCGACGCGGCGATCCGCCCGCTCATGGCGAAAGACGGTATTCACGGCATGGCGGTCGGCATCGTCGTTGGGGGCAAGCCTTATGTGTACGACTACGGCGTGGCGTCGACGGAAACGGGCAAGCCCGTGACACGGGACACGCTGTTCGAACTCGGCTCGATCAGCAAGACCTTCACGGCGACGCTGGCATCGTATGCGCAGGTCAGCGGTGATCTCTCGCTGTCGGATACGACGGGCAAATATCTGCCCGTGCTTCAGGGCAGCCAGTTCGGCAATGTGAAGCTCGTCAACCTGGGCACGCACACGCCAGGCGGATTGCCGTTGCAAGTGCCGGACGATATCCATAATGACGACGAACTCATGCAGTTTTTCAAGGCATGGAAGCCCAGTTGTGCGCCGGGCACGTGCCGGACTTACGCGAATCCCGGCATCGGTACGCTTGGCTTGATCACGGCAAAGAGCATGGGGCAGGATTTCACGCCGTTGATGGAACAGCGCGTGTTTCCCGCGCTGGGATTGAAGAACAGTTTCATCGACGTTCCGAAATCGCGGATGCCGGATTACGCGCAAGGCTATAAGAAGGACGGCGCGCCGATTCGCATGGCGCCTGGCGTGCTGTCCGCCGAAGCCTATGGCGTCAAGTCCACAGCCGCCGACATGACGCGCTTCATGCAAGCCAACATGAATTTGCTCCAGCTCGATGCGAAGTTGCAGCGCGCCATCACGGAGACGCACACCGGCTACTTCAAGGCTGGCGTGTTGACGCAGGATCTGATCTGGGAGCAATACGCGTATCCGGTCGCGTTGAAGACATTGCTGGCAGGCAATTCATCGACGATGGTTTTGAAGGCGACACCCGCGGTCGAAATCAAGCCGCCGCTCGCGCCCCGACAGGATGTCTGGATCAACAAGACCGGTTCGACCAATGGGTTCGGCGCGTACGTGGCTTTCGTTCCGGAGAAGCAGTTGGGCATTGTGATGCTCGCCAACAAGAACTTCCCGAACGAAGACCGGGTGGCGGCCGCCTATAAGGTTCTGACGGCGCTTGCCGAGCCCTCGCATTGAATAGGGCCGACTCGATCATGAACAACTTGCGTTGCGTGCCGCTGCTCGCCGCGATCCTCATGAATCTGCCTTCGGCCAATGCCGGCGAAAAGGCACCCGATGCCAAAGAGACCGTGGTGCTTCAGCGCGTCCCCGTTCCGGGAACCGATCGGGAAATGGGCATGGGTATCGCCGAATTTCCACCCAATGCCGCCAAGCCGAAGCACAAGGCAACCGGACCGGAGGTCACCTATGTTCTCGAAGGTGAAGTCACGGTGCAGGTCGAGGGTCGACCCGCGCAGATCGTTCACGCCGGCGAGAGTTACCGGATGCCGGCAAATGTCGTCCATGTAACGACTGCCGGACCGGCGGGCGCGAAAGTGTTGGCGACGTGGGCTTGGGTGCCTGGGAAGCCGTTTAATGTGCGGGTTCAGAATTGAGCGAATAGGAGTGCTGTTCGCACTGGAACGCACCATTGATTACGCGCCCAATCAACCTTCAATCCCGCACCGGACTCAACACCCCACGCGCATCCGTCTCAACCGCCTCGAACACCAGCGTCTCGAGCGCCAACCCGCGCGTCTCGATGCCGAGAATCCACACCGCCGCCGCCGCGATCACAAAACACATCGCGCCGAGCGAGAACACCCCGCCCTGGCCGAACATCGGCAGCACTACGCCCACCACGTACGGTCCGATCAGCGAACCCACGCGGCCTATCGCCGACGCAAAGCCCGAACCCGTCGCCCGCGCACCGGTCCCGTACAGCTCCGGCGTGTAGGTGTACAACACCGCCCACATCGCAAACAGGAAGAACTGCATCGCCAGCCCGGCGCAGATCAGCAAGGTCGGCGTCTGCGCGTGCAGCGCCGTTTGTCCATAAACGTAGGCCATCACCGCACTGCCCGCGAGCGACGCAATGCAAGTCGGCTTGCGTCCCCAACGTTCGACCAGCCACGCCGCGCAGATAAAACCGGGAATCCCACCAAGCGAAATCAGCACCGTGTACAGCACCGACTTCGTTACCGCAAAGCCTGCCTGTTGCATCAACGCGCCGAGCCATGACGTCAGCCCATAGAAACCGAGCAGCGCGAAGAACCACAGCGTCCACACCATAATCGTGCGACGCCGGTAAGCCATGCTCCAGATCTCGCGAAACGCCCCCGTGCCCTTCGCGGCCGGCGGCTCGGCGAGCATCGCCGGCGCGCGCAGCTGGCTGAGCCCGGCCGCTTTCATCACCTTCACTTCGACCTCGGCGAGAATCTTGTCCGCTTCACCGAGACGTCCGCGATGTTCGAGCCAACGCGGCGATTCCGGCACGACGCGGCGCACGATCAGCACGAACACCGCAGGAATCGCGAGCAACGCGAACTCCGTACGCCAGCCGAACGTCGGCAGCACGAAGTAGGACACCACGCCCGAGGCGATGAAACCGAGCGGCCAGAAGCCGTCCATCAGCGCAATCAGACGGCCGCGCGACGCAGCCGGCACGAACTCCGACAACAAGGTCTGCGCGATCGGAAACTCCATGCCCATACCGAAGCCGAGCAGCACGCGATAAAAGATCAACGCTTCGACGCTCTGCGCCGTCGAGCACAAATACGACGCGAGCCCCCACAACACCATGCTCCACTGAAACACCGGCCGGCGTCCGAAGCGATCCGCCAGCAACCCTGCAATCGCCGCGCCGATCACCATGCCGAAGAAGCTCGCGCTGGCCACCAGCCCCGCCGTCGCGGTGGATAAGCCAAATTCCGTCTTGATCGAACCGAGCACGAAGGTCATCGTGCCGAGATCGACGGAATCGAAAAAGAATGCGATGGCGATGATGATGAAAATGGTCCGGTGATAACCGGAGAACGGCAGTCGTTCGAGTCGGGCGGCTGCGCTCGCGCGCGGCTGATAAGCGGTAGACATGTCATCCCCTGGTTGATGCGGCGAGTGCCGCGTGAGTGCTCCGAGGCGTTTTCAGTAGACGCCGACATAAATCGGCCACATAGAAGAAATACGTCATCGGGATGGAACGGGTGCGTCGTTCCACACACGCGGATCGCGAGGCTTAGGACCGCAGACGCGCCCGCGCGGCGCCGGCAATGCGCACGAGCGCATCCGCGCTCAACCGTGCGGCGATTTTTTCGACGTATGCGTGGTGACGCGCCTGCAGCGGCGCGCCGAGTTGCTGCGCAAGCAGATAACGGATCAGCGCGATGCGCCTATGCCGCAGCACGATGCTCTGATCGAGCAGCGCGAGCGCGGCATGGGCATCGCCTTCGAGGCACGCGCGCTCGGTGAGACGCGCGGTGGCTAGACGTGTCGACGTCATGGCGATGATTCAACGCGAAAGGCGCGAGCGGTGTAGGGACTGCCGCTCGCCGCGCCTTACGACATCAGCGGCTCGGCCGCGTCGAGCATGATCTTGACGAAGTAGTCCGCAAAGCTGCGGCGCACGACAATGTCGAAACTGCTCGCACCGGTGGGCAGCAACGTCATCGATGCCTTGAAATAGTGGCTCTGCGCGCATTGCCCTTCGCCAAACAGCTTGGGATGCAAATCGAGCGGACAACCGCGCGACAGCACTTCACGCGTGCGCGTGCCGCTGATTTCTAGCACCGTATAACCGCTGCCGATATCCACCGCCGACGCGAACAGGCCCGCGAACACAGCGCCGAGTTTCGCCTGCAGCGGAGCGGTACGCGTCGCGTCGTGCGCGGCGGCCGAGCGCACCAGCCACTCGTCCGGGCCGAGCCACATCACGTCGTAGCCGTTGCCGCGCGCCACCGTGTTCGCCTTTTCAGGCGGACGGCAGCCGATCACACTCTCCACCGCGCGCACGAACGCGGCGTCACGCGTATCGCCGCGCACGTTCACGAGTTCCAGGAACGGCCGCTCGCTCAACCTGAACGCGGCGGATGCCGTCGCCTGATGCTTCTTCAGCAGCGCGTCCGCGCCCACCAGCGGCGACTCCTGCCATACGCCGGTCTGCTTGCCGACAGCACGATCCACGACCGACGCCGTCCCTCTGGTTTCATTCCACATGTTGACGTGCTCCTTCGCTGTCGTAGAACACCGAACTGGTGACCTTCGCTGCAATCTGTTTGCCGCTCGAAAGCGGAATCGTGACCGTTTCGCCGATCTTGTCGAGGCCGCCCTTCACGACCGCCATCGCGATCGAACGCTTCAGGATCGGGCTGTAATAGCTCGACGTGACGTGGCCGAGCATCGCCGCCGTCTCGCCCTGGAACGGACCCGCAACGATCTGCGAACCCTCGGGTATCACGAACGACGGGTCGTCCGAGAGCAGGCCGACCAGTTGCTTGCGCCCTGCCTTCGCCGTATCCGAGCGGGTCAGCGAACGCTTGCCGAGAAAGTCCTTCGACTTCGCGACGAGGCCGCCCATGCCGAGATCGTACGGCGTCATCGAACCGTCCGTATCCTGGCCGACGATGATGTAGCCCTTCTCCGCGCGCAGCACGTGCATCGTTTCGGTGCCGTACGGCGTGATGTCGAACTCCGCGCCCGCGGCCATCAGCGCTTCCCACACCGCGCGTCCGACGTTGGCCGGCACGTTCACTTCATAAGCGAGTTCGCCCGAGAAGCTGATGCGCATCACACGCGAGGCCGCACCAGCAACGGTGCCTTCGCGATAGCTCATGAACGGAAACGCCGCGTTCGCGAAGTCGATGTCCTGGCAGACCTTCTGCAGCACCTTGCGGCTGTTCGGGCCGACCACGGCGAAGGTCGCCCAATGATCCGTCACCGACGCGAGCCGCACGCGCATGTCCGGCCATTCGGTTTGCAGCCAGCGTTCGAGCCACGTCAGCACGCGTGCCGCGCCGCCGGTGGTGGTCGTCATCATGTAGTGCTGGTCGGCGAGGCGCACGGTCACGCCGTCGTCGAAGATCATGCCGTTTTCGTCGAGCATCAGGCCGTAGCGGCACTTGCCGACTTCCAGCTTGCTCCACGGATTCGTGTAGACCCAGTTCAGCAGCTTCGCCGAATCAGGGCCCTGGATGTCGATCTTGCCGAGCGTCGAGGCGTCGAGAATGCCGACGCTCGTACGCACCGCGAGCGATTCACGCGCCACCGCCGCGTGCATGTCTTCGCCCGCTTTCGGGTAGTACCACGGACGCTTCCAGTTGCCCACATCCTCGAAGGCCGCGCCGTTTTCCACGTGCCATTCGTGCACCGCCGTCTTGCGCACCGGGTCGAGAAACTCGCCCAGCTCGCGGCCGGCAAACGTGCCGAAGGTGACGGGCGTGTAGTTCGGCCGGAAGGTCGTCGTGCCGGTCTCGGGAATCGTCTTACCGAGCGCCTGCGCGAGAATCGCCATGCCGTTGATGTTGCCGAGCTTGCCCTGGTCGGTGCCGAAACCCATCGCCGTATAGCGTTTTACGTGTTCGACCGATTCGAAGCCCTCGCGCGCCGCGAGGAAAATATCCGCGGCGGACACGTCGTTCTGGAAATCGATGAACTGCTTCGGCCCGCGCGTAGCCAACTCGCGACCACCGACCAGCCACAGCGGCTGCATCTTCGCTTCCATGATCTCGGCCACCTGCACCGGATTCGGCCGCGCGACGATAAAGCCCGCCGCGCGCGCCGCCTCGATGCCGGCATCGACCGCAAAGCGGATGCCCTGGCCCAGCGTGAAGTCGCCTGCACACGCGCCGACGCTCGTCTCCGGCTGCATCGCCTTGCCCGGCACGAAGCAGGCCTTCTCGTCATGCCAGTGGGCCTTGCCGCCCGACTGCGCGAACAGGTGCAGCACCGGGCTCCAGCCGCCGGACATCGCGAGCAGATCGCAGGACAGTTCGCCCTGCTTCGCACCGACCTGTCCGTTGGAATACGGTGCGACGTCCACCGAGGCCACGCGCAGTTTGCCGTGCGCCGCCGTGATCACGACGCCGTTCATCACCTTGACGCCATAGCGCCGTGCGAGCGCGGGCAGCGTGCCCTTCGATTCGCTCGCGCGCGGATCGACTACCGTCACCTGGGCGCCGGCCGATTTCAGATCGAGCGCGCACTGGTAGCCATCGTCGTTGTTGGTGAACACCACGGCGTTGCGGCCCGGCAGCACCGCATAGCGATGCAGATAGGTCGACACGGCTGACGCCAGCATCACGCCGGGCAGATCGTTGTTGCCGAACACGATGGGCCGCTCATGCGCGCCGGTCGCGAGAATCACGCGTTTCGCGCGAATCTTCCACATCAGTTCGCGCGTGCCCTTGCGCTGCGACACCGGCAGATGCTCGGTGAGCCGCTGCGTCACCGTCACGAGGTTGTGGTCCTGATAGCCGAACGCGGTGCTGCGGCACAGGATCTTCACGTCGGGCATTTGCCGCAGTTCGTCTTCGATCTTCTGCACCCATTGCAGCGCGGGCTTGCCGTCGATCTCCGCGCGGCACGACAGCAGCGAGCCACCGAGTTCCGGCTGATCGTCAATCAGTGTCACGCGCGCGCCGGACAACGCGGCGGCATGCGCGGCCGCGAGGCCGGTCGGGCCGCCGCCCACCACCAGCACGTCGCAATGCGCAAAGCACTTGTCGTAGCGGTCCGCGTCCGTGTGTTCCGGCGCCTTGCCGAGACCGGCGGCGTCGCGGATCACTTCTTCATACTTCGGCCAGAATTTGCGCGGCCACATGAAGGTCTTGTAGTAGAAGCCCGCCGGAATGAAGCGCGCGAACTTCTGATTGACCGCCATGCGGTCTTTCTCGATGCTCGGCTTCGCGTTCACGCTTGTGGCCACCAGGCCCTGATACAGCTCGACTTCGGTGGCTCGCGCATTCGGCACCGTGTACGCGCCGGTTTCGAGTTGCACGACGGCATTCGGCTCTTCCACGCCCGCGGTGACGATGCCGCGCGGCCGGTGGTATTTCCAGCTGCGCGCGACGAAATGCTCGCCGTTCGCGAGCAGCGCCGAAGCCAGCGTGTCGCCCTGATAGCCCTGGTACTGGCGGCCGTTGAAGGTGAACGTCAGCGGCATTGCGCGATTGATGCGCCCGCCGTTGGGGAGTCGGTCTTTCTGGCTCATGATGCCTTGCCCTCTTGTGCCTTGTTCTGTGCTTTAGCGTCAGTGCTGTCCATGGCGAGCAAAGGACGCTCGAACGTCTCGTAGCCCTGGATCTCGTAGCTCACCGTGTCGCGCTGCGCCTTGAACCAGCGGCGGCAGCCTTGCGTATGCATCCATTGCTCGCGATGCACGCCGCGCGAGTTCTTGCGCATGAACAGGTAGTCGCCCCATTCCTTGTCGGTAAGTTTCTCGGTGTCGAGCGGACGGGCAATGTCCGCTTCGCCGCCGCAGGAAAATTCGGTTTCGGCGCGTGGCCCGCACCACGGGCATTCGATCAATAGCATCTCGTTCTCCTAGTCGCAGTGCGTAGCGTTAGTGGGCAACAGCGGCGGCGCCGTGTTCGTCGATCAGGTGGCCGGTATAGAAACGCTCCAGCGAGAACGGCGCGTTCAGCGGATGCGGCTCATCCTTCGCAATGGTGTGCGCATAAGCCCACCCGGAACCCGGCGTCGCCTTGAAGCCACCCGTGCCCCAGCCGCAATTGAAGTACAGCCCCTTCACATCGGTCTTGCTGATGATCGGGCACGCGTCGGGCGACACATCCACGATGCCGCCCCACTGGCGGTTCATCCGCACCCGCGAGAACACTGGGAACATTTCGACGATCGCTTCAAGCGTGCCTTCGATAATCTGAAAACTGCCGCGCTGACCAAAACCCGTGTACTGGTCGACGCCCGCGCCGATCACCAGATCGCCCTTGTCGGACTGGCTGATATACGCGTGCACCGCGTTCGACATCACCACGGTGTTGACCACCGGCTTGATCGGTTCCGACACCAGCGCCTGCAACGGATGGCTCTCCAGCGGCAACCGCACGCCGGCCATGTCGGCGAGTGACGAGGTATTGCCCGCCGCCACGATCGCGACTTTCTTCGCCTTGATGAAACCCTTCGTGGTGTCCACGCCGATCACCTGGCTGCCATTGCGGCGAATGCCCGTCACCTGGCAGTTCTGCACGATATCGACACCGGCCTGATCCGCGCCGCGCGCGAAACCCCATGCCACCGCATCGTGACGCGCCACGCCGCCGCGCCGCTGGATCGACGCGCCGAGCACCGGATAGCGGCTGTTCAGATTGATGGTCGGCTCGATTTCCTTGATCTGCGCGGGCGTGAGAAATTCGGCGTCCACGCCGTTCAGCCGGTTCGCATTCACGCGGCGCTCGGTGTCGCGCACGTCCTGCAACGTGTGCGCGAGGTTCATCACACCGCGCTGGCTGAACATCACGTTGTAGTTCAGATCCTGCGAGAGCCCTTCCCACAGCTTCATCGCTTTTTCGTAGAGCGCGGCCGACTCGTCCCACAGATAGTTCGAGCGCACGATGGTCGTATTGCGCGCCGTATTACCGCCGCCGATCCAGCCCTTCTCCAGCACGGCGACATTGCGCACGCCGTGTTCCTTGGCGAGGTAATACGCCGTGGCGAGACCATGCCCGCCGCCGCCGACGATCACGACGTCGTACTCACGCTTGGGCTCGGGGCTCTTCCACTGTCGCTCCCAGTTCTCGTGATACGACATCCCGTTGCGCAACAGGCTGAATATCGAATAGCGGCTCATCGTGGGTCCTTGTTGGTGCTGTCTTTACTGGTGTTTCGTATTGGCTAAAAGCGGAATCAACACTCGATGACGTTCACGGCCAACCCGCCGCGCGACGTCTCCTTGTATTTCGTCTTCATGTCCGCGCCGGTTTCGCGCATCGTCTTGATCACGTTGTCGAGCGACACGTAATGCTGGCCATCGCCTTTCATTGCCATGCGCGCGGCGTTCAACGCCTTGATCGCGCCCATCGCGTTACGTTCGATGCACGGAATCTGCACGAGCCCGCCGACCGGGTCGCAGGTCATGCCGAGGTTGTGTTCCATGCCGATTTCGGCGGCGTTTTCGACTTGCGTCGGCGTGCCGCCCATGACGGCGGCGAGCGCCGCGGCGGCCATCGAGCACGCCACGCCGACTTCGCCCTGGCAACCCACTTCGGCGCCGGAAATCGACGCCGTTTCCTTGTAGATGATGCCGATCGCCGCGGCCGTCAGCAGGAAGTTGACGATGCCCTCGTCGTTCGACGCATGCATGAACTTCACGTAGTAGTGCAGCACGGCGGGAATCACGCCGGCCGCGCCGTTGGTCGGCGCCGTAACGACGCGCCCGCCCGCCGCGTTTTCTTCGTTGACGGCCATTGCGTACAGGTTGACCCAGTCGAGCATGGAGAGCGGATCGCGCAGCGACTCTTCCGAGCGCGAGCGCAATTGCCCGCATAAATCGGCGGCGCGGCGCTTCACATGCATCGGACCGGGCAACTCGCCGCGCACCTTGCAACCGCGTTCGACGCACGCGGACATGGTGCGCCAGATCGCCAGCAAGCCTTCGCGCACTTCGTGTTCGGGACGCGCCGCGCATTCGTTGCGCAACGTGATCTGCGCGATCGACAAACCGGTCTCGCGGCAAACGCGCATCAGATCGTCGCCGGTACGAAACGGATACGGCACGTCCGCGCCGGCGCGCACGCCGTTCACGCGATCGCCTTCGCGATTCACCACGAAGCCGCCGCCGATCGAGTAATACTCCTTCTCCACCAGCAGTTGGCCGTTTTCGTCGAAAGCCTGAAAGCGCATGCCGTTCGGATGCACGATGCCCGAACCCGGCGCACCCGGCATCAGCTTGCGGAAAAAGCCGAGATGCTCGCGCTCGTCGAATTTCACGGGATGCTTGCCGAGCAGCACCAGTTGCTTGCTCGCGCGGATCGTCTGCAGGCGCGGCTCGATCAGGTCCGGGTCGATAGAATCGGGCAGATTGCCTTCGAGTCCCAGCAGTACCGCCTTGTCCGTGCCGTGCCCCTTGCCGGTCGCGCCGAGCGAGCCGAACAGGTCGGCCTTCACGCCGCGCACGAAGCCGAGCAGATTCGCGTCTTCGATATGCGAAGCGAAGCGGCATGCAGCGATCATCGGCGCGACGGTGTGCGAGCTTGAAGGACCGATACCGATCTTGAACAGATCGAAGACGCTGACGTTCATGGCGTGCCTTGTGCGTTGCGATGCCTTGGGTGGATTTGCCTCTATTGCACCGCACGTCAAATTGAATCGATAGAATAAAAACGGCATGACAGTGGGATAGTGGCGTCAACGGGCGCGCCGGCAAAGGTCCGCGGCGTATTTACGAAGACTTCTGACGCATTTGCGACATGCGTCCGGCTTGCGGCTGGCGATGCTGACGATGCCGCGCGCGCAACCGGTCATGCCGCCGGCACGCCCGGACGCGGTAGCCGCCATCCCCGGTGCTATGCTTGATCCAACCCTTTCCCTTGCTGGCTGCATGCATGAATTCCGCTGAACCGCTTCCCCCTCAATCGATCGACGGCACCTCGAAGCAGCGCATCCGCTTCGGCATCATCCTGTTGCCGAATTTCACGCTGACGGCGTTTTCGGGTTTCGTCGACCTGCTGCGCCTGTCCGCGGACGAAGGCGATTTCAGCAAGCCCGTACGCTGTTCGTGGAGTGTGATAGGGGAAACCCTTGCTCCGGTGCGCGCGAGTTGCGGCATCCAGATCACGCCGTGGGAGACATTCGACAGCGCCGAGCCGTTCGACTACGTCGTGGTGGTGGGCGGTCTGCTGCATTCCGGGCCCGCCGCGAACGACGCCACGCTTGCCTTCATCCGCCGCGCCGCCGCCACCGATGCGACGCTCGTCGGCATGTGCACGGGCGTGTTCTCGCTGATGCGCGCGGGCGTGCTCGAAGGCCACCGCATTTGCGTGAGCTGGTTTCACTACTGGGATTTCATCGAACGCTTTCCCTCGGTCAACGAGGAAGCGCTGGTGGCCGACCGGCTGTTCGTGATCGACCGCCGGCGCATTACGTGTTCCGGCGGACGCGCGTCGATCGACGTGGCCGCCGCGATCCTGCTGCGTCATTTCGAAACCGCCACGGTGCAGAAGGCGCTGCGCATTCTGCTCGTCGACGACATGCAGAAAGGCAACGCGCCGCAGCCGCATCCACCGGGCCTCGCGCCCGCTGCGCATCCGAAGGTGAAACGCGCGATTCTGTTGATGGAGCAGCACGTGGGCCGTTCGCTGTCGCTCGACGAACTCGCGCGCAAGCTCGATCTCTCGCCGCGTCAGTTGGAGCGGCTCTTCAAGGCGCAAACGGGTAAGGCGCCGCAGGCCTACGCGAAGCAGGTGCGTTTGCGAACCGCCGCGTGGTTGCTCACGAGTTCGGATAAGACCGTGGCCGACATTGCGTCGAGTTGCGGGTTTTCCGATGCGTCGCATCTGGGCCGCGAATTCCGCAAGCAATTCGGATTGCCGCCGATGATGTATCGCGAGCAGCGCGGCACGGCGGCGGAAGCGGAAGATAGTGGGGATTATGACGAGACGTTTCCGGGACGGGCGCGGGCGATTTGAGGGTGTCTGTGGCACGTGTGAAATGCTCGCAAATTAATACCACTCGAATGCGAATTTTATTGAGCGTTTCGGCACTCTGCGCCATCACAATAAATCTTGACACATCGGCGTGAACGTAAGGCGTATGCTGCACCATTCATAAACCACACTGCGCTAATTCACGGCACTGGTATTCAATGGGCGGGACTCGCTGAAGGTGTAAGTGGCGGTATGACACCGGCGCGAGCGTCACCGGTTTGATTGGCGTTACCACTGAGTCACGCGGCGGTGCCCCCGACGATCTCACCGGCGCGCTCGGTTCGTTCAACTTCTACGCTGCCATTGGACATGGCCGCCTCTCCAGAGACGTTAATTCGCGGAAAACAACAGCCGAGGTGACCGGTATCTGGGTGTATGTGAAAGACAACTACACATTCACCGACAATGAGCAAGATGATCGATCACAGTATCTGGGTCATTGGAGCCGCGATGGCGTTATCGTCATGCCACTCGACGCTGCCGCAGCAATCTCTTCTATCCCCTACATCGAATCCCCGGTCACCCTTCCTTATATCGACGCATCCGTCACAATAGGCAACCCAGTTATCAAGGGCAACGTCTACTACCCGGTGCACAACAGCGACTTTCTACAGTGGGCGATCAAGCATCAGCAGGGCGGCGACTTTGTTGTTTTCTCTGATCGTCGTTTTGTTCCGGTCGCACCTCCAGTCAAGGTGTACCTATGAGGCTTGACTACGGTGCTGCGGCTGGTGCGCTGATCGGCGCACTAGTTGCGGTTGTTGTCATCATTGCTGTGCTAGTCAAGTGGATCACTTCAAAAGACAAGTCGCGCGCATGGATCGCGAGGTTTGCCGGGCTGACGACGATAGTTGTCGTCATCGGCGTGCTTTATTTCGGCCTTTTTAATCATACGCCGCACGGCACCGAATGTCAGAAATCGACATCTCCAGACGGTTTGTACGTGGGTGAACGTTGTCTATTAGATTGGGTTCCAGGCGGAAACTCCGAATACGTTGGCAGGGTTTTAGATGCAAAGAACGGGAAGCTGCTTGCGCAGCATACCTTTAGCACGCCAGTCCCTGACCTGTCCTGGTCTTCCGGCGTGACCTATTCCTTGGAACCTGATGGACCTCTCCGCTATATCGGTCCTTCCGTTGGATTTTCGATAGGGGACGGCGGCGACGACTCCGCGTATATCTCGCTCCCGCCCTCGATGTGGGACCGTTTGCTGGCAGCACGTCCGCGCTTATAACGGAAGATGTTGATGGCTAAACGGTCAAGTCAGACCGCTTAGCCAGCCCCGCACGGCCCCAGCCCTAACGCTGCCCTTCTCACCACTCACTTCCCCGCCACATACGCCTTCACAGCCGGCAACCCATCCTTCCCGTCATACGTCTTCACCCCCGCCAGCCACTTGTCCAACACCGCCGGATTCGCCTTCAGCCATTCGCGCGCGGCCTTGTTCGGATCGGTCTTGTTCATGATGGGCAGCATCACGTGATTCTCGATATCGGTCGTGAACTGCAGGTTCGACACCAGCTTCGCCACGTTCGGGCAGCGCGCCGAATAGTCGCTCGGCGTGACCGTCAGCACTTTCGCTTCGCCGTAATTCGGGCCGAACACAGCATCGCCGCCGGACAGATAATCGATCTTCATCTGCACGTTCATCGGATGCGGTTCCCAACCGAGAAAAACGATCGGCTTCTTGTCGCGGATCGAGCGGTTCACCTCGACCAGCATGCCTGCCTCGCTCGACTCCACCAGCTTGAACTTGCCGAGCCCGTATTGATTGCTGTCGATCATCTTCTTGATCAACGCATTGCCGTCGTTACCCGGCTCGATCCCGTAGATCTTGCCGTCGAGCTTGTCGTAGTTCTTCGCGATGTCCGCGAACGTTTTAATGCCGGACTGGTACGCGTAATCGGGCACCGCAAGCGTGTATTTCGCGCCGGTCAGATTCGGCGTGGGCAACACGCTGAGTTGGCCGGACTTCCTGAACGGGTCGATCATCGGGTCCATGGTCGGCGACCAGTAGCCGAGGAACACGTCGATCTGCTTGCTCTTCACACCGGCGAAGGTGATCGGCACCGAGGCGATCGTCTTGGTCGGCTTGTAGCCGAGCCCTTCGAGCACGGTCGATGCAAGCCCCGTGGTCGCAGCGATATCGGTCCAGCCGACATCGGCGAACCGGACGTCGCGGCAGGTGGCGGGTTCCGCGGCAAACACAGACGACAAAGACAGCGCGCATAACGACGCAGCCCACAAACGTTTCATGGCGTTCCCTCAGGGTGATTGATGTTTGACTGGTTCTGATGAAGCGGATTGTTTTGCGCCGCGCATCACGCGGATAAGCGCCGCTCGACGCTCGGCGCGTGACCGAACTGCGCGCGATAGGCCTTGCTGAAATGACACGCCGAATGAAAGCCGCACACCGCCGTCACGCGTGCAATCGACGCATCCGTATTGCGCAGCAACTCACGCGCGCGCCGCAACCGCAGCGTCAGGTAATAGTGCGTGGGCGACACGCTCAGGAACATCTTGAACATGCGCTGCAAATGACGTTGCGACAAATGCACGAGCCGCGCGAGTTCGTCGAGCGATAACGGCTCCTCGATATTCGCTTCCATCAGCCGCACGACCTCGACCAGTTCCGCGCGCGAGAAACCGACCCGCGCGTCGACGGGAATGTGCTGATAATCGGTCGAGCCGCGAATCCGCTCGACGATGAACTGCTCGGACACCTGCGCCGCCACCGCGTGGCCGAGCCGCATGCCAACCAGCTTCAACATCAGGTCGAGCGGCGCGGTGCCGCCCGTGCAGGTCATGCGGTCGCGGTCGATCACGAACAGTTCGTCGGCGAAACGCACGTGCGGGTAGCTCTTGTGCAACGGCGACATGTCTTCCCAATGCACAGTGCAGCGATAACCGTCGAGCAGACCCGCGGCCAGCAGCGCATACGGTCCCGTGCAAATGCCGCCGAGCGGAATACCCTTTTCCGCGACGTCGCGCAGCAGCGCGATCACCGTGTCGTCCACGTAGTCGCGCACATGCCAGCCGGCGCAGACGATCAGCACATCCGGCATGCCCGCTTCGGCCAGCGTCGTGGTGGGTTTCACCGTGATGCCGTTGCTTGCTCGCGCCGGCTCGCCGTCCGGCGTGATCACCGACCATCTGTAGTGCTGCGCGCGGCCCACGTAGTTGGCCATGCGCAGTACCTCGACCGCGCTGGTGAAGGCGATCATCGAAAAGTTCGGCAGCGTCAGAAAGCCGACGTGCGCGAGCCCGGATAGCGGCGAACTGGCCTCGGGCTCGACTGGCGTGAGCGCGTCGCGCTTCATAGGCGGCTCAGCCGTGTTGCGCGGCCGGCTCGCGGCGCACTTTCATCACGCTGCGCAAGCCCGACAGCAGCGGCGCGCGCGCCATGCCCGGCGAACGGCCAAAGCTTTCCGTGATGCGGTCCAGAATGATCGCGAGCATCACCACTGAAAGTCCGCTTTCGAAGCCGAGCCCGATGTCGAGCCGTTGAATACTGGCCAGCACGTCGTTGCCGAGACCGCCCGCCCCCACCATCGACGCGATGATCACCATGGAGAGCGCCATCATGATGGTCTGGTTCACGCCGGTCATGATCGACGGCAGCGCGTTCGGAAACTGCACCTTGTAGAGCAATTGCCACGGCGTGCAGCCGAACGCCTGCCCGGCTTCGACGATCTCGCGGTTCACATGCTTGATGCCGAGCGACGTGAGACGCACCGCCGGTGGCATGGCAAAAATCACGGTGGAGAGAATCCCCGGCACACGGCCGAGGCCGAACAGCATCGCGGCCGGAATCAGGTAAACGAAGGCCGGCATGGTCTGCATCAGGTCGAGCACGGGCCGCACGATCATCTCGACGGTGCGGCTCTTCGCGGTCCAGATGCCGAGCGGCACGCCCAGCAGCAGGCTGATCAACGTGGACGACAAGGTCAGGCCGAGCGTGATCACCATCTGATCCCAGAAGCCGGTGCCGTAGATCAGCAGCATGGCCAGCAGCGTAAATAGCGCGAAGCGCCAGCCCACCCGCCACAGGCCGATGCCGACGAAAAACGCCATCAGTGCCCACATCGGCACTGCTTGCAAGCCGTGTTCGATCACCGCGGCAAAGCTCTCGATCACCTTGCCGATCGAATCGAAAGTTTTTGCGTCGTGGTCGAGCAGGTAATGAACGCCGTGATCGACCCAGGCGCCAAGTGGAATGACTTCAGACATGGGAACTCCGATGGCGTGTGAGAACGTTCAGCACGTTCGTCTTGTTGACCGAACCACAGTAGGAGCCGTCGGCTTCGACCACCGGCAGCGGCGCGCGGCTCGCCACCACGAGTTCGACGACGTCGTCGAGCGGCGTCGTGCGGCGGATGCATTCGATCTGGTTGAGCTGCGGCGAGGCGCTGCCCATCGCGTCGCGGCACACGAAGCCGCGAATCTTGCGTTCGCCGTCGAGCACGAATGCGTAGTCGGCGCTGCCGTTGAGCGTGGCGGCCACGCTCGATGCATCGATCTGCGGCGAGTGCTGCATGAGCGGCACGGCGTCGGTCTGCATCAGATCGCCGGCGGTCAGATAACGGCTGGTGTCGATGCCTTCGAAGAACGCGCGCACGTAATCGTCGGCGGGATTGGTGATGATCTGCTGCGGCGTGCCGACCTGCACGACCCGGCCGCCTTCCATGATCGCGATGCGCGTGCCGATGCGCATCGCCTCTTCCAGATCGTGCGACACGAACAGGATGGTGCGCTGCTGTTCGCGTTGCAGATCGAGCAGCACGTTCTGCATTTCCTTGCGCTTGAGCGGATCGAGCGCGGAGAACGCCTCGTCCATGATCATCAGCGACGGGTTCACCGCAAGCGCCCGCGCAAGACCCACGCGCTGCTGCATGCCGCCGGACAGCTGCGCGGGCAGTTTTTCCGCAAACGGCGCGAGGCCGACCTGTTCGAGCACGGTCATCGCGCGCTTCTCGCGCTCCTTGCGGCCAACGCCCGCCACTTCGAGGCCGAACGCCGCGTTGGACAGCACGGTGCGCTGCGGCATCAGCGCGAACGACTGGAACACCATGCTCATGTCCTTGCGGCGCAGCGCCGTCAGCTCGGAGCGCGGCACGCTGGCCACGTCGCGGCCGTCGATCAGCACCTTGCCGGCCGTCGGTTCGACCAGCCGGTTGATCAGGCGGATCAGCGTCGATTTGCCGGAGCCGGACAGGCCCATCAGAACGAAGATCTCGCCTTCCTTGACTTCGAACGATACGTTGTGGACGCCGACAATCTGACCGGTGCGCGCGAACACTTCCTCTTTCGTCGCGCCGCCTGCCAGCATGCCGATCGCCTGCTTCGGGTTGGTGCCGAACACCTTGCACAGCCCTTCGACCACGACCTTGGGGGAATTCATTGAATGCTCTCCTTTGTCGACCGGAGTTAGCGCTTTAGCGCTTACTCCGGTCCCATGCACCGCTTCGACCGGAGTTGGTGCTTTAGCGCTTACTCCGGTCCCATGCACCGCGTCGACCTGAGTTGGCGCTTTAATGCTTACTCCGGTCCCATGCAAGATAGTTGCTGCAGTGGCGGACGTCCGTCCGCGCTGTGCATACATAGTTGCCAGAAAAAAGTATGGCTAGCCGACTATTTGCGACAGGCACATGTGGAAATGCGACACCCGTTTTTTGGGCGTGCCGGGCGATGGGGGCTGGAGCCTTGTGGGGTAAGGGTTTGGCAGCGGTCGGGGGCGTGTTGAGGCGTGTCGCGCCAGAGCAAGTGGAGCCAGTGCGCGGCAAAAAAAATGCAGGTCGGTGGGGCTGGCCGGGTGTGGTGTCGCAGTGCAGCAAGGCGCTGGCCGGCGGACGTCGGTTGAAAAAACTGTGGTCACCCGTCCAACGGTGGGCGTTGGATGGCTCAAAATCAGGAGCATCGGTTCGACCGAGGCCATTCCGGGAAACACGACACGTTCATCGTCAGCGAGTCGGGGATGTACGCACGGGTCCTGCGCCGTCGTCGTATGCGGGGGCAAACATCTACGTCCGAGAAGCGGTGCGTCGCCACCACCACGCCCAGAGTGCGGCAGCGAACAGTACGACAGTGTCTACGGCGCCAAGCATTGGCAATGGGTCGGTCCACTTGCCCATGTTCGCCGACCGGGAATAGTAAGGCGCGTCACTGCCGTAAGCCTCCACCAGATTGCTTAGGTTGATTGCACTCGTGGTACAAGGACGGCACATAACACGACAATGGACAGAATGCGCCTGGATTTATTTTGAATCACTTTAACTGTCGGCCGCTTGCGTACGAATGGCTCATAGAATCCTCTTTACTCAATGGAGAGGATTCGAGCCTATTCGCGTCCCGACTGCGACTTGTGTGAATCTGTCAATCGCGTGCAAGCGGGTCGGCGCGCGGGCCACTCGATGAGCGATCAATCGGCACGCACGTAATGCAGTTGGCGCAGCGAGCCGTCATTTGTTGTGCCGACGCACTAGAGCTGCGCGCCTGCCTCCTGCATCACCCTCGCGACACTCACGGCCCACTGCGCCGAACGTCGACGTCGGCGCAGCGTAGCCGCAACAGTCCGCGCTTACTGGCTCGCGCCAGTTCCAATACCGGCCTTCTTCTGCGCTTTCTGCAGCTTGTCCGGATAGTTCGGGTCGTTCTGGCCGGGCTGGTAGCCTGCGTCTTCGAGCTTCTTCAGCTCGGCATTCTTCTTGGCGCGCGCTTGCTTGCGCGCCTCTTTACGCTCGGCTTTGGTGGGTTTCGCAGTGCTCGCCGCGGCGGGCGCAGCCGTCGTGGCGGCGTCGCTGGCGCCTTGAGCGGCGGCGAGCGGAATGCTGCCGGCTACCATGGCCGTGACGGCAAGTCCGAGCATGATCTGTTTAATGGCAAAGCTCTTCATTTTCAATTCCCCTCTCGAAAGTTGGCAATAGCATTCAAGCTTGTCTGCGAGTCTTCTGTTCACCACCGCGAGGCGCGCACGACACTCAGTACGGACTCGCGCTCAAAGCTTACAGGCAAACCATCACAAGAGTATTTTCAGCGCCGCGAGCGGGTCTTGCATCAAGCAGACGAATCTCACGAGCCAGCCGCGCGCGTCGCATCCTCTTCCTGCAATTTCCGCCACAAGATCTTGCCGCTGCCCGACTTCGGCAGCGACGCCACGAACTCGACGATGCGCGGGGCCTTGTACGAGGCCATCTGCTCATGCGCCCAGTCGATGATCTCCTGCGCAGTAATCGTGCCTGCATGCGCCGCGTCGGGCACCACCAGCGCCTTCACGGTCTCGCCGCGCTTCTCGTCCTTCACGCCGATCACGCAAACCTCGTGAATCGCCGGATGCCGGTACATCAGCGCCTCGACTTCGGCCGGCCACACCTTATAACCGGACGCGTTGATCATACGTTTGAGACGGTCGGTCATGAAGAAATAACCGTCTTCGTCGATATGGCCGAGATCGCCGGTTCGCAGAAACCGCTTGCCGTCGAGTTCGATGAACGCTTCCGCCGTTGCCTTCGGATTGCCCCAGTAACCCTGCATGACCTGCGGCGCGTGAGTGACGATCTCGCCGGTTTCGCCTTGCGGCAGCTCTTGCAGCGAGACCGGATCGATCACGCGCGAGTCCACGTCGAACACGGGAATGCCCAGGCACTGCGGCTTCGGGCGATGCGGCGGATTGATGTGCGTGCCGGCAATCGTCTCCGTCATGCCGTAGCCTTCGACATAATCGAGCCCGGTCAGCGCCTTGAGCTTTCTGGCGATCGCGTCCGGCATCGCCGCGCCGCCGCCGCGCGTGCCGGTGAGGCTCGATAGATCGTATTCGCCGAGCTTCGGGTTCGAGAGGAAATCGACCATCATCGTCGAGATCGACTGCCATGCGGTGACGCGATATTTCTGCATGCATAGCGCAGCGGCCTCGCGATCCCAGCGCGGCAACAGCACGATGGTCGCGCCGGAGAAGACCGCGCTGTTCATGCCGCCCTGCATGCCGGTCACGTGAAAGAGCGGCAATACCGATAGATAAACGCCGTCCGGCGGCGACGAGAACCACACGCAGCCGCCGAGCGCCGTGCTCATCACGCTGCGGTGCGTATGCATGCAACCCTTCGGCTTGCCGGTGGTGCCGGACGTATAAGGCATCACGCACAGATCGTCGGGACCGGTGGTGAGCGGCCCCGGCGTGATGCGCCGTTCGAGCACGTCCTGCCAGGGCCTGACGCCGGGAATCGCGAACGTCTTGCGTGGCGCGGCGACGAATTCAGGCACGGGAATCGGCGACGCCTGCTTCAGATAATCGCTATACGTCGCCACGATGGCGTGCTCGAGGCCCTGGCCGGCCCCGTTGCCGATCAACGGCTCGACGTTCGCGAACAGGCATTGCGGCGCGATGATCGTGGTCGCGCCGCTGTCCTCCACGTAATGCGCGAGCTCGCCGGTCATGTTCATCGGATTGACCGGCACCACTACCGCGTTCGCCCGCAGGATGCCGTAGTAAGCGATGATCCATTGCGGACTGTTCTGCATATACAGCAGTACGCGGTCGCCTGCCTTGACCTGGCACTCCTGCTGCAGAAAACCCGCGATCCGTTCGGCTTCGTCCTTGAATCCGGCAAACGTGATCGTAGTGCCGTAGAAGATGATGAACGGCTTGTGAGGATAGCGCGCCGCCGAGACTTCGGCGTTGTAGAAAAGATTGGTCTCGGGCAGCGTCAGATGCAGCGGCACTTGCGGTGGCCAGTGCGAGTGATGGCGTTCGTTCATCAGCGTCTCCTGCTTTTTACTGTCGGTGCGCGCCCGGTCTTTGCCGGGCGCTTCGTTCACATCGCCGCGTCCGAACAGCGTGACACTCAGACGATGATCGCGCCGCCGTCCACCGCGAACTCCTGGCCGGTGATATGACGCGATGCCTCGCTCGCGAGAAACACGATCGGACCTTTGAGATCTTCGTCGCCGCCCAGACGCTGCAAAGGCGTGCGCGAGACGATTGCGTCTTCGAGTTTGCCGAGCAGACCCGCCGACATCTTCGAAGGGAAAAAGCCGGGGCAAATCGCGTTGACGTTGATGTTGTACTTGCCCCATTCCGCGGCGAGCGCCCGCGTGAAATTGATCGCAGCGGCCTTGGACGTGTTGTACGCAATCGTGTTCATGCCCGGCGGCGAACCCTTCAAGCCCGCCACCGAAGCGATATTGACGATCTTGCCCGCTCGCCGCGGGATCATGCTGCGCTTGCCGACTTCGCGAGCGAGAAAGAACGGCGCGTTGACGTTCAGGTTCATGACCTTGTGCCACGCTTCGTCCGGATAGTCTTCGGCGGGCGCGCCCCATGTCGCGCCCGCATTGTTGACGAGAATATCGATGCGGCCATGCACGCCCAGCACTTCATCCACGAGGCCGGGGATACCTTCGAAGCGCTGCAGGTCGTTGACCACTGTTTGCACTTCGATGCCGAGTTGTTGCAGATGCGTTTTCGCTTCAGCGAGTTCGTCGGCCTTGCGCGCGGTGATGGCGACACGGCAGCCCATTTCGCCGAGCGCCTCGGCCATTTGCAGACCGAGGCCGCGCGAGCCGCCGGTGATGAGTGCAACCTTGCCGTCCAGTTGAAACAGGTCCTTCACAGACATTGCGTCGCTCCTCCAGATTTGTTCTGCTAGGCAGATCGGTATGCCGCTTTTGCGCCCATCATACGTGCCGAGATTCAGCCTGTAAATAAAAGCACGCTCATTCACTTTCGTTATAAACTGGTACGCATCATCGAGTGGCGGAGCATCCGGAATTACCCGAATACCGCGCATTTCAACCGCGCTGTGCCGATACGTTCGAGGGCCGTTTTTTACACGTGTCTTACGCAGCGGTTCCGCATAACCGCTCACTTTCCACGGGTTTTCTCTTATGCAAGATGCGCTGATCATCAACTCACGCGATCTCGAGTTCCAGCTGTTCGAAGTGCTCGAAGCAGAGACGCTGACACGCCGTGCACGACACGCCGATCACAGCCGCGAGACCTTCAACGCCGCGCTCGAAACCGCGCATGCGGTCGCCGTGGAAAAGTTCGCGACGCACAACCGTCTCTCGGACGAACACGAACCGCAGTTCGACGGTCAACGGGTCACCCTGCCCGTCGAGGTGAAGGATGCACTCGACGCGATGCGCGCCACCGGCTTTCTCGCCGCGGGCAAGGACTACGAATGGGGTGGCATGCAGTTGCCGTCGGTGATTTCGTTCGCGTGCCTGTCGCTCTTCAAGAGTGCGAACATTGCCACCTCGTCGTACGCCATGCTGACCACGGCGAACGCGAACGTGATCGAACGCTTCGGCAGCGCGGCGCAAAAGCGCAAGTATCTGCAAGCGCTGTTCGAAGGACGCGCGTTCGGCACCATGGCGTTGACGGAACCGCAGGCGGGCTCGAGCCTGTCCGATCTCGTCACGAGCGCGACGCCCAATGCGGACGGCACCTATTCGATTCGCGGCAACAAGATTTTCATTTCCGGCGGCGATCACGAGTTGAGCGAGAACATCGTTCATCTGGTGCTGGCACGCATTCCTGGCGGGCCGCCGGGCGTCAAGGGCATTTCGCTCTTTACCGTGCCGAAGTTCCACGTCAACGAAGACGGCAGCCTCGGTGCGCGCAACGACGTCGCGCTCGCGGGACTGATTCACAAGATGGGCTGGCGCGGCACCACGTCCACCATGCTGTCGTTCGGCGAACACGGCGAATGCATCGGCGAGTTGGTGGGCGAACCGCATCACGGTCTCGCCTATATGTTCCACATGATGAACGAGGCGCGCATCGGCGTCGGTCTCGGTGCGGTCATGCTTGGCTACCGCGGCTATCTGGCATCGCTCGATTACGCGCGCGAACGGCCGCAAGGACGCCGCCCCGACAACAAGAATCCGCTCGATCCGCAATTGCCGCTGATCGAACACGCCGACGTGCGCCGCATGCTGCTCGCACAAAAAGCCTATGTGGAAGGCGCTTACGCGTTGTGTCTGTACGCGGCACGTCTCGTCGACGAACAGAATACCGGCGAGAGCGAGGCCGCGCGCGCCGAAGCCGGCCTGCTGCTCGACCTCCTGACGCCGGTGGTGAAATCGTGGCCATCTCAATGGTGTCTCGAAGCGAACAGCCTCGCGATCCAGATTCACGGCGGCTACGGCTATACGCGTGAATATCCGGTCGAGCAGTTCTATCGCGACAATCGGCTGAACATGATTCACGAAGGCACGCACGGCATTCAGGCGATCGATCTGCTCGGCCGCAAGGTGACGATGAAACAGGGCGCCGCGCTCAAACAACTGGCGCGCGAAATCCAGCACACGATCGACGCGGCGCGCGAACGCCCGGCATTGCATGCGCACGCCGATGCGCTCGGCGAAGCATGGACCGATCTGACTGCCACGGTCGAAGCGTTGCTGCCCACGCTGGCTCACGACAGCGAACGCGCGCTCGCCAACGCGAATGCGTTTCTCGAAGCCTTCGGCCATATCGTGATTGCGTGGACATGGTTGCGCCAGGCGATCGTCGCGAGCACCGCGCTACCCGCATCCCATAGCGAAGCGGACGCGGACTTTTATCGCGGCAAGCTGCAGGCGTGCCAATGGTTCTTCCGCTGGGAACTGCCGCGCGTCGCCTTGATGCTCGCCACGCTGCGCAGTCTTGACGACACCACGCTCAGCATGGCGCCACAATGGTTCTAAGCTCCACCGCATTAACAGACTCGCAGCCCGATATGTGGAACATCCTCGTCACACGTGCGCAACGGAAGTCGTCGCAATGATTGCCGGAATGGCTGCCAATGGGGCATTCCGGCCAGTTTTTCCAGCATGAGCGCTTCGGCTGGAGTATTGTTTAAGCGCGCCGGGAGCGTCACGGCATCACTCTTCTACAAGACAGGGTGCTCCTCGTGGGCGGAAAAGTGCTCGCAAGCGCGTGGTTTTTTGCATGCAACGAAGCGACATCAACTTTTCGAGGATGGAGAAAACGTGAAAACAGTCAATCTTTTGAAGGCGCTCGGCATCGCATTGTGTTTGGCAACGGCGGCCAGCGCCTATGCGCAGTCGAGCGACGCGACGGCCACCGGCGACGCGTCGGCGCCCAGTGCCAAAACGGTGAAGAAGACGGACCGCGCGCTGGGTCTGCAAGTGCGCAAGGCTCTATCGAAAGCGCAGGGTTTTGACGTGTCGAACGTGTTCGTGCGGGCCCGTGGCGGTGCGGTGACGATCACGGGATCGGTGCCCGACGGCGCGCAGATTCCGCAGGCGGAAGAAGTGGCGAAGGGTGTGGCCGGCGTGAAGTCGGTGAACAATAAGCTCACGATCGGCACGCAGGGCGGCGGCGGAGGTTAAGCGCCTGCTTTCACCCGGTGACTTGCCGGTCACGACAGGCAACGCCGCTCGTCGCTCGATGCGAGCGTGAGGCGTTGCCTGTCGTCCTGGTATTTGAACCGCTTATTGAAGCGCCCATTGAAACGTACATGGAAGCGCTTATCGTCGAACGAGGCCGACCACGTAGCGGCACACGTCTTCGCCCGCATTGAAGAACTCGCATTCGAGCGGCGCGCCAAGCTGCAGACAATCCCCCGCTTCCAGCTGGTAAACCTGCTTGCCTTCCCGGAAGGTCAACACGCCCAGCGTCACCCAGATCTGCTGATGCTGGAACACGAAAGCGTCCGGCGGATACGGTACTTTCACGCCAGGCGGCAGTTCTATCTCGAGCAATTCCAGCACGCCGCCCGTGGGTGGCGAGATGCGCCGGCGCGTATAGCCTGTCTCCGGGTCCTGCCAGACCGACTGCTGCGCATGCCGCACGAGCCGCTCGCCGGTCTGCTCGGCCAGCGCCAGCAAGGTCGACAAGGTCAGGCCGAACGCGCCTGACAGACGGCCGAGCACCGTCGCCGTAGGACTCGCCTCGCCTCGTTCGATCTTGCTGATCATCGCCTTCGACACCCCCGAGCGCTCCGCCAGCTCGCTCAGCGACCAGTTGCGCGCCTCGCGTTCGGTCTTCACGCGCGAGGAGATCGCCTGGGTCAGATCGATGGCAGCGGATTCGGACATGGAAAGATGGACGAGTTCAAGAGTGGAGAAAGTGGGCACCGCAAATTATATCGAGGCAGTGTGGGCATGGACGCTGACGCCCCGCGGCCGCCTCGCCGCTCATTAAAAGTCAAAATCAAAGTCTTGCATAGTGATTTTTCGTCCACTATATTAAACGCAAGATCACGTGGTAAGCCCAGCCAGCACGACCCCACGCGACTCGAACGCAGCCGCAAGCATTCGTCCACCCCAGCCGGAAGACACCATGCCGAAGGAAATCGTTCTCAACGCTTTTGACATGAACTGCGTCGGCCACATCCAGCAAGGCATGTGGACGCATCCGCGCGATCAGTCCACGCGCTATACGGATCTGCAGTACTGGACCGACTACGCCCGCACGCTTGAAGCGGGCCTGTTCGACGGCATCTTTTTCGCCGATGTCGCCGGCGTCTACGACGTCTACGGCGGCAACCCCGACGCTGCCCTGCGCGGCGCCGTGCAGGTGCCAGTCAACGACCCGACGCTGCTGATTCCGGCCATGGCCGCGGTGACACGTCATCTGTCGTTCGGCGTCACGTCCAATCTCACGGTTGAGCAGCCGTATCTGTTCGCGCGGCGCATGTCGACGCTCGATCATCTGACGCGCGGCCGGGTCGGCTGGAACATCGTCACCGGCTATCTGGATAGCGCGTCGCGCGCGATCGGCCTGACCGGCCAGATGGCGCACGACGACCGCTACGACCTCGCCGACGAATACATGGAACTGGTCTACAAACTGTGGGAATGCAGTTGGGAAGACGGCGCGGTGCTGCGCGACAAAGTTCAGGGCGTGTATGCGGACGCGTCGAAAGTCCATGTGATCCATCATCACGGCAAGCAGTATCGGGTGGACGCCATGCATTTGAGCGAGCCATCGCCGCAGCGTACGCCGGTGTTGTATCAGGCGGGTTCGTCGGCGCGCGGCAAACAGTTCGCCGCGGCGCACGCCGAGTGCGTGTTCGTCAACGGCCAGGCGAGACCGGCCGTGAAAGCGATTGTCGATGATATTCGCGCGCATGCCGTTACGGGTGGCCGCCACGCGGACGACATCAAGGTGCTGCTCGGACAAACCATCATCACCGGACGCACGGATGACGAGGCGCAGGAGAAGTACGCGGAGTACCGCCGTTATGTCAGTTCCGAAGCGGCGCTCGTGCATGCGGCGGCGTCGCTCGGTATCGATTTCGCGCGCTACGACCTCGACGAGCCGATCGAAACCGGCAAGAGCCAGGCCATCGTATCGAACGTCGAAGCCATGACGCGCGCCGCCGGTCCGCAGTGGACCAAACGCAAGCTGCTCGAACAGATGATGCTGGGCAGCCGCCAGGCGCCGCTCGTCGGCTCGGCCGAACGGGTGGCGAGCGAGTTGATCGCGTGGACCGAAGAAGCGGGCGTGGACGGCTTCAATCTATCGCGCACGGTCGCGCCGGAATGCTTCGAGGATTTCGTCGCGCACGTCGTGCCGATTCTGCAGGAACGCGGCGCCTACAAGCGAGCGTATCGTGAGGGCACGTTGCGCGAAAAACTCTTCGGGCATGCGCGTTTGCCTTCCAGCCACACGGCCGCGAAATTCCGCTCGCCCGCTTGTGCCGCCGCCCCGGTTCCAGGCAATGCTTAGCAATCACGCCGTCATGCACGTTTTCACTTCGCGCGGCCCGCGCCACCGGCACCGGCATGCAACGGCGCGGCGATTTTTCCGCAGAGGCTCCCATGCTTGACAAAAGCACCTTCCGCGACGCGATGGCCGGCCTCGGCGCCGCCGTCAACATCATCACGAGCGATGGCGCGGCGGGTCTGGCCGGCTGCACCGCATCGGCGGTCTGCGGCGTGACGGACGAGCCGCCCACGCTGCTCGTCTGCATCAATCGCAGCAGCCGCAACAACGCGGCTTTTCGCGCCAATGGCAAACTCTGCGTCAACGTGTTGAGCGCGGAGCAGCAGACACTCGCCGCCCACTTCGCCACCAGCACGCTGCCGATGGCGGAACGCTTTGCCGCCGCGCAATGGGATACCCTCGCGACAGGCGCACCGGTCCTGCACGGCGCGCTTGCCTCGCTGGACTGCGAGATCGAATCGGTCACCGAAGTCGGCACGCATACGGTGTTCTTCTGCGCGGTGAAAGCCGCGCATACGCAAGTCGAAGGCGACGCGCTGATCTACTACGGCCGCCGTTATCACCGAGTCGGCGCGCGCTCCGTGCACGCGACGCATACGGCAGAAGCCAGCGGCGCGCTCGCCGCTGAATCGGCCGGCTAACGCAGGATGCACGGCACAACACACGCATGAAAGAGGCCTCGGCAAGCCCCCATCGATCGAGCCGCGCGATGGCCGGCAAGACCCGTTCGCTCGTGATTCTGCTGCTCTGCCAGGTGGGCGCGATGAGCGTATGGTTTTCATCGTCGGCGGTCGTGGCGATCGTCAAGCAGGCGGAGAGTCTGTCCGCCTTGCAGGCGACCTTGCTCACGAGCGCCGTACAAGCCGGGTTCGTGGCCGGCACCGTCACGAGCGCCCTGCTCTCCCTCGCCGACCGCTTCGATCCACGGCGACTCTTCATGGCCAGCGCGCTGACGGCGGGCGTGGCCACCGCGTGTCTCGTGTTTCTCGCGCCGGCGAGTCCGCTCGCAATCATGCTGCGGCTGTTGACGGGCATCTGTATGGCGGGCGTCTATCCGGTCGGCATGCGGCTCGCGGCGACTTGGGCAAAAGGCGACCTGGGCCTGTTGATCGGACTGCTGGTCGGCGCGCTGACCTTCGGCTCGGCGAGTCCGCATCTGCTGGCCGCACTCGGCGGTTCAAACTGGCGCGCCATCTATGGCATCTCGGCGTGCTGCGCGCTGCTGGCGGGCGTCGCGATTCTGCTGTGCGGCGTCGGCCCGAACATGGCGCGCGCGACGCGCATCGAATGGTCCGCGCTGGCCGGCGCCTGGCGCAACCCCGCGTTGCGGCTCGCGAACCTCGGTTATCTCGGCCACATGTGGGAGTTGTACGCGATGTGGGCATGGCTCGCCGTGTTCCTGCAAGCGAGCTTTGCGGCGGCCGGTATACCGGAGCCGCGCGCGGCAGCCGAATGGCTGACCTTCGGCGCGGTCGCGGCGGGCGCGCTCGGCGCATGGCTCGGCGGCGTATTGGCGGACCGGCTCGGCCGCACGACGGTGACGATTGGCGCGATGGCCGTGAGCGGCGCGTGCGCCGCGCTGATGGGCTGGCTGCTCGGCGCGCCGGTCTGGCTGGTCGGCTGCGTGGCGCTGTGCTGGGGGATTTCCGTGATTGCCGATTCCGCGCAGTTCTCGGCGAGTATTGCCGAGCTCGCCGAGCCGGCGTCGATCGGGACACTGTTGACCGCGCAGACTTGCGCGGGCTTTCTGTTGACGTTGGTGAGCATTCATCTGGTGCCGGACGTCGTCGCGCTGGCGGGTTGGCGCGGCGCCTTCACCATGCTCGCGATCGGGCCGATTCTCGGCTGTGTCGCGATGGCGCGTTTGCGGCGTTTGCCGGATGCGCGACGGCTTGCGGGTGGCCGGCGTTAGGGCCGCTGGGCCGCTACTAGTCATCCTCTCCAATGCCCCGGCACCCACGCCCAATGATTGCCTTCCCAACGGTAGTGGCCTTTCACCCAGTGATAGCCCGGCGCGGGCGCGGCGGGCACCACCTCGACGAGCGGCTCGGGTTGCGGCGGTCTGGCGGGCTCGACCACGCAGGCTGACAACAGCGCAACGCAAAGACCCGCGAGCGATACGGCGCGTACATTCGATATCGTTTTCAAGTTCCTCTCCTGAGTGTTTTCATTTGATTTAAGCCGGTTCCCTTACCGGCTCTTTGGTTGACGACGTGGATGAAAGCGCACTCTTTCGCGGCGACCGCCGTTACGCGCGCACGATGCCGCTCAGCGGCCGCCCTGCCGGCGTCTGGCCGAACAGCGCGGACGCCGTGCGCTGCGGATCGAGCCCGAGGCTTTCGCTTGCGGTGCCGGCGATCAACGCATCGAGCGAGGTGGTCGGCTTGAGGTCGCGTGCTTCGTAAAGATTGTGCGGCGCAAGGCCTGGCCAGTCGGCGATCACGCGTCCGCCCTGCACCGAGCCGCCCAGCACCATCGCCACCGAACCCGTGCCGTGATCGGTGCCGCCCGTGCCGTTGGCGGCAGCGGTTCTGCCGAACTCCGTCGCGACCAGCACGGTGGTCTTGCTCCACAACGGGCCCATGCCATCGCGCAACGACGCGAGCATCGTGTCGAGCGCCTTCAACTGATTGGCGAGACGCGCGTTCTGCGCGCTGTGCGTATCCCAGCCGCCGGTTTCGATCATCGCGATCCGTGGACCGTTCTCGCGCGACAGGAAACTGGCGGCGAGCTTGCCGAGACTCGCCGGATCCTGGCGCGCGCTGGCGTCGCCGGCCAGGCCGCGCGCGGTCATCGCCGACTCCCACAGCGGGCGCAACTGCGCGTCCTGGTCGTAGAGTTGCGAGACCCGCGTGAGCAGATCGTCGGGGGCTTGCGGCAACGCCGAGGGCGCATACGACGTCACCGCCGCTGGGCCGCGCAACGCCATCGGCACAGTCGGCGCGAACGCGATCGCGTTCTCGCGCGTGGCGGGCAACTGCGCGACGAGCCGGTTCAGCCAGCCGTCTTTCATCTGATACGGCGACGTGCCGCCGGTCTCGAGCACGTTCTGTCCGTCAAAGTGCGAACGGTCGCGATATGGCGACGCCACCGCGTGCACGAACAGCGCCTGATGGTTCGCGTACATCGCGGCGGTCTGCCCCATCGCGGGATGCAGCGCGAAGGTGCCGTTCAGGCGTGGCGCGTTCGCGGTGTCGATGGCGAGCGGGCCGCGCAATGTCGCGTAGGCGGGTTCGGCGTAGGGCACGACGATGTTCAGACCATCGGCGGCGCCGCGCTGGATCACGAACACGAAACGGCTCTCCGTGGCGACGCTCGCGAACGCGATCTGCGGCGACACGAGCATCGCGCCCGCGCCGGCAGCGGCGACACTCAGAAACTTGCGGCGTGACAGCATGGCATTCATCTCCGTTGAAAATCCGGCGAGACCAGCAACAGCGCGATCGCCGTGGATGCGCTTTCGGCGCGCGATACCGCTGTGGCCGTCGGCGCACTGAGCGAACCGGCGAGCAAGTTCTGGCCGAGTGCACGCGCATCGAGCCGGTCGCCGACTTGCGACGCGAAACGCTGCGCCACTTCGACCCGGCGCACGAGCGCGTCGGGCGCAGCCCAGCTCGCGGCGATGTCGTCGTAACCGGCGGGCGAGCCGGGGCGCCACACCGGCTGGCCGAGCTGCGTGAGAATGGGCGCCGCCTGCAGCTTGCCGAGGTCCTGCCAGCCGAGCCCACGCATCGAGGAAATGGTCCACTCCCACGGCGTCTTGAACTTCACGGCGGTGGGCGACCACGCTTGCGGCATGTCGATCAACGCGCGATAGACGGTCGGCAGATCGCCGCCGCTGCGCTCGAACGCGCTGGCCAGATGCTCGCTCACGCCGGGTGGCGGATTATCGGCGACGAAATGACGGGCCAGCTTGCCGCCGATATGCCGCGCGGTCGCCCGTGCGCTTGCGAGGTCATGCAGGATCGCGAGCGCCTGCTCTTCGCCCGCCTGGTCGTAACGGCGTCCCATGATGGTCCGCGAACCGGGCTCGTGCAGTGCGGCGCGAAATACGAAGGTGCCCGGCGCGGCGTTCTGCTGCATGGCCAGCCGGCCCGCGTTGCCCGCATTGCCGGCGTTGGCCGGATTGCCCGCGACGCTCCAGCCGGTCAGCGCGCGGGCGAATTCGGTGACGTCGTCCTGGCTATAGCCGCTGCGCACGCCGAGCGTATGCAGTTCCATGATTTCGCGCGCGAGGTTTTCGTTCAGGCCGCGCTTGCGCTCCGGGTTTCGCTGCGCGGCACGCATGGCCGCCATGCTGTCCGGTCCCACCGAGCGCGTCTGGTCGAGAAACAGTTGCATGGCCGGATGACGCTCGACGGCCACCAGCATGTCTTCAAAGCGGCCCAGCACGTGCAGGCGAATCGCCTCGGCCTCGAAAGAGCCGGCCAGCGCCGCGACGCCGGGCTTTTCTGTCGAGACCGCGAAGTGGTTGGCCCAGAAATGCACCATCCGTTCGACGAACGGCGTCTGCGTGGTCAATGCACTCGTGACCCGCGCATTCACCGACGAGCGGTACATGTCGAGTATTTCACCGCGAAGCGCTTTTCGTTCGGCTTGCCTGGTAGATTGCGCGTTCGCTTGCGCCGGGCTTAGCGTGTCGGCCTGCGCGTTTGCTTGTGCGTTCGCCTGAGCGCTGCTTTGCCGACCAGGCTTTGTCATGTCTTGCGCGTTCGCTGCTTGCGCGCTGGTTTGCCCATCAGGTCTCGCTATGTTCTGCGCGTTCGCGGAGCGAGTCGCCGCGCCCTCGCCCGCATTCTGGCGAGCCTGCTGATTGAACTGCATGCGCTGCTGCACCAGTTCGGTCGAGAGCGCCACCGAGTCGGGCTGGTTCGCCCACGCGGCCGGCCGCGCCTGGTACTGTTCGAACTGGGCGAGCAGCCAGGCTTTGGGGTCGGCGGGCGGCGTGTCGTCGGCACGCGCGCCCAGGCCGAAGCGGTTCAGCGCAATCGCCGCGGTGTTCAGGTTCGGTGAGTTGGCCATACCATCCTCTTCGGCTGTGGATATTCCTTGAACGGCCGCCACGCGAAAATCCGTCGCGGCCGCCGCGGTTTTTTTAATCGCCCGAAGATTCGCTCGATGCCTGGTTCGCCGGTTTCTTCGCATTCGCCGCCGGCGCAGGTTCACGCCATTGCCCGCGCACTTTCAGGCTGTCGGCGAATTGAACCCGCTCCTCGGGCGACAAGCTCGCCGCGAAGTCGGCCACACTGCCTTCCACTTGCGCGCGCAGATGGCTGTCGGCTTCGCGCGTACGCGTGAGCGCGGCGTCGAGCGCGGCGCGATCGAACTGCGGCGCCGCCAGCAGACGCAACACTTCGCGACGCCCTTCGCGGCCTTCGCGGGCATATTGCCGGCCGTCGCGGCGCGCGTCTTTCAGGCCGTCGACAAAGGCCTTCTGGCGCTCGGCCGAAAGCGTTTCGGCGGCGAAGCGCAGCGCGCGCTGTTGCGCCAGCACGGGCGCCGTGGCGCCGCGCGCGGTAAACCATTGATACGCACCACCGACGATCGCGCCCACCAGAAACACATTCAGCACCAGCGAGGCCACCAGCACGATTTTCCACGACCGGCCGTTCATTCGTCGCTCCAATCGGCGGACGAACCACCGAAGCTCGAAGTTAAATAAGACGACTCATGCGCCTGCGACGCCTGCGGCCCCGTTCCCGTCAGCACGAAGAACGACACGGCGAAAGCGCCGGCCACGCCGCCCAGCAGTCCGACGCCCGCGACCGCCGCGCCCGACCACCACAGGCGCCGCCGCGGCGCCGCCGGCTGTCGCACCGGCGCGCTGTCGAGCACGCGCTCGAGCAGGGCCGCGTCCGGCGGCTCGACCTTGTCGGCGGCAAGCCACGCATCGACGCCGGCCGCCTCCGCCAGCAGCGCATCGGCTTCGGCGCGATGCGACTGCGCCCACGCCTGCGCCGCCGCGCGGTCCTGTTGCGGCCAGCGGCGCGGCTCGGCGCCGTAGGCCTCGACGATCTGCTGAAATCTTTCGGGCGTCATGACTTGTCCTTGCTAAGGGCGCTGCCGGCCAGTTGAGCGCGCAGATTGCGGCGCGCGCGTGCCAGCAGACTTTCCAACGCATCGACGCTGATGCCCATCAGGGCCGCGGCGTCGATGTTCGACATTTCCTGGTAGTAGTTGAGTACCAACGCCTCGCGCTGGCGTGCCGGCAACGCGGCGAGTGCATCGCGGACCCGCTGGTCCTGGGCGCGCGCTTCGAGTCCGGCCTCAGGCAGCGGCGCGGGATCGACCTCCTCGGGCATCTCGTCGCGGGTTTCCTCGCGCCGGTCGCGCAGCCGGTCATAGCAGAGATTGAGCGCGACGCGATGGACCCACGTGTCGAACTTCGCCTCGCCTTCCCGCCAGCGCGACGCCTGTTTCCAGATACGCACGAACACCTCCTGCGCCACGTCTTCCGCTTCCATGCGGTCGCCGAGCATGCGGGTGGCGAGCGCGAGCAGACGCGGCAGCTTGCGCGAGACGAGCGAGCGGACGGCGGCCGGATCTTGCCGGCCGACCTGTTCGAGCAGTTCCGCGTCGGGGTCGCGTTCGCTCAAGGCATGGCGCTCCTGAGCGCGAGTGCGTCGCACCGCATGGATCGCGCCGTGGGACGAACGTCACGCCTTCTGATGCCTCTCATGCTGGCTGCACCTCTCACGGATGGTTGCACGCGCACCGGTTCGAACGGTGAGCGCGGGACAGAAGACAGCACGCCTTGCCATGCACAACCGCAATCAATATACGACGACCGCCGGCCGATAGTAGGCCGGCCGCGCCGGGTACACCACACAGCCGGCGAGCATGGCCGCCAGCAGAATCGTCACGAACGTTTTCATAGCAGTCTGCCTGGTTGGGGGACGCGGCGCGCCGAACAACGTCGAGCGCCGCAGCGCTTCCCGGTCATGCCCAATGGCCTTCCACCCAACGCCAGTTGGGGCCACGCGCCACCCAGTGCCCCGGCACCCAGCGATGCCCGACGCGCACCGCCTGCCAGTGGCCGCCCACCCAGACATAACGGCCTTCGGCCCAACGCCAGTGGCCAGGATCCCATGCGTAACCGGCACGCGGCGCCGGCATCACTTCGACGCGCGGCGGCGGCGGCGCCATCGGCGCGACGATCACCGCCTGCGCGAAGGCCGGCGCGGCGGTCAGCGTGGCGGCGCAGGTCAGCGCGGCAGCCAGCATGGAGGTGAGCAAGCGAAGCGGTTTGGTGGATGTCATGTTGGTTTCTCCCATAAGAGCCGAAGCCGGAAAAAGCGGCGCCGTTTCCTGTTGAACGCAGCAGCGGAAAAAATCCGTCGCCACGAGCGTGTGAAAAATTCAAAAGGAAAGAAGGATGCGGGAAAAACCGCGATGGAACGCGAGGCGCAGGGTCGCAGCTGTTGCCGCGCGCCCACGCTGCGTTAGCGGAACGACAGGAAAGGTTACGCAAATGAATAAAAACCGAGGGCTTCGGTAAGGTTCGCGCCTCGAAATCTTAATTATCGAATGGTCCAATGCGCGCAGTTCGTCGCGGCAAGACCACTAGCACTAGCTGTATTTCTAGCGATATCCCCAGCGATCATCCACACGTATTCCGATGGAAACGCTGAACGGCGAAGTCGAATCTGGAGCCCTGTCAAATGTTCCGTAGAACCCTCTTACCCATCCCGTTCGCGGCGCTGCTGGCGCTCGCAGCTTGCGGGAACAACAACGTGAACACGCCCGCACCGGTGGTATCGGCTCAGGACGCCGTGGCCACGGCCACGCCGATCAAGCACGTCGTGGTGATTTTCGGCGAGAACGTTTCGTTCGACCACTACTTCGGGACCTACCCGAGCGCAGCCAACCCGACCGGCGAGCCGCAATTCGTGGCAGCCGCGGGCACGCCGACGGTCAACAACCTCATCAGCAACAACCTGATCACGGTCAACCCGAACGCCCTGGCCACCTCGCCGAACACGGCGGGCCGCACGGTCGGCAGCGTGGCGATCGCGGGCCTGGGCCTGCCGGCAACCGATCTGGTGCCGTTCCGCCTGGACCGTTCGCAAGCCAATACGTCGAGCCAGAACCACGCCTACGCGGCCGAAGAGCTCGCCTATGACAACGGCGCGATGGACGCGTTCCCGCTGTTTACGGCCGCCACCTCGACGATCGCCGGCAGCACCGGCGCGTTCGCCACGAAGGGCCAGGTGCTCGGCTACTTCGACGGCAACACGGTCACGGCCATGTGGAACTACGCGCAGAACTTCGCGATGAACCAGAACGCGTACACGGACACGTACGGCCCGTCGACGCCGGGCGCGATTGAAGTGGTCTCCGGCCAGAACAACGGCGCGGTCGTCACGGGCGGCACCTCGCCCAACGCGATTCCGGACTCCGCCGGCGGCTTCACGATGATCGGCGACCTCGACCCGACCGGCGACGTCTGCACGATCGCGGCGAACAGCCCGCCGACGGCGGTGATGTCGTCGAAGAACAAGAACATCGGCGACCTGCTCAACGCGAAGGGCCTGACGTGGGGCGGTTTCATGGGCGGCTTCAATCTGCAGACCGTCAACCCGAACGGCACGGTCGGCTGCGCGCGCTCGACCTTCTCGCAAGTGCTGAACGCGACCAAGGCCGACTACGTGCAGCATCACGCGTGGTTCCAGTATTACGCGAGCACGGCCAACCTGGCGCATACGCGTCCGACGTCGACGGCGCTGATCGGCGCGACCGATCCGCTCGACAACACGGCAACGCCGGTGCACCACCAGTACGACACCGACGACTTCTTCGCCGCGGTGAAGGCGGGCAACTATCCGTCCGTCAACTTCCTCAAGGCGCCGGCGATCAGCGACGGCCACCCGGGCAATTCGGATCCGATCGACGAACAGGCCTTCGTCACGAAGGTGATCAACTTCCTGCAACAGCAGCCTGACTGGAAGAACACCGCCGTGATCATCGCCTACGACGATTCGGACGGCTGGTACGACCACCGCTTCAAGGCGCCGACGAGCGCATCGTTCGATTCGACCACGCCGCAATCCGCGGGCGGCAAGACGGTGGCAGGCAGCGACAACCTGAGCGGCGTGGGTCAGTGCACGGCAGCGGGCGCGGTGCAGCCGCAAGGCGTGAACGGCGGCGCGGTGAACGGCCGTTGCGGCCCGGGTACGCGTACGCCGTTTATCGTGGTGTCGCCGTGGGCAAAGGTCAACTTCGTCGACGATACGCCGATCACCCAGGCCTCCGTGGTGCGCTTCATCGAAGACAACTGGCTGAGCGGGCAACGCCTGGGCGGTGGTTCGTTCGACGCGACGGCGGGCAGCATCATGAACATGTTCAACTTCTCCGGCTCCGGCAACAATCCGACGCTGTTCCTGGATCAGAGCCTGGGTACGAAGCCGGCAGCCGCGCCGGCGAGCTGATCCGCGGACGTGCCTAGCGCTCTCCGCTTCCGCTTGCCGTTGTGTGACGCACGCGCCCCATGCGTGCCTCACGCCGCGCGGCAGCGTGTAGTGAAAAGCGTCACGCACCATAAGCCGTAGTTGGGCGTCGAGCCAGTGCAAACGTGCTGGCTCGATTTTGCTTTTTGTCGCACTAGCTGTCATCACCGCCATGAACCCTCCTTCAGACGCCGCGCTGCCTTCGCATCTGCCGGCCGGCGGCGAGCCCGGCCCCGTGATTACCCGCCGCTCGTGGCTCAGGCTGCTCGCGTGGAGCGCGGCCGGTATCGTGCTCGTGTTCATCGTCTACTGCGCGTACGCGCTCGTGTACCCGGAGCGCACGCCGTCCGCGGTCGGCGAGATCGTCGAGGAAATCACCGGCGCGAATCCGCATCCGGTCACGTTGCTGCGTCCGCAGAGCGCGCCGCTGAGCGCGGTGGCGCTGCTCGGCAAACAGATTTTCTTCGACCAGAGTTTGTCGGCGTCGGGCACGCAGTCGTGTGCGTCGTGTCACTCGCCGCAGCATTCGTATGGGCCGGACAACGCGTTCCCGGTGCAACTCGGCGGCGCGCATATGAACCAGGCGGGTTATCGTCCGCCGCCTTCGCTCACGTATCTGTACCGTCAGGCGCCGTTCAGCATCGGCCCGGATCAGGGCGACACCGACGTGCCGGTGGATATGACGCAACTGGCGACGCAAGCTGCCGGCGTGCAGCGCGCGCAAAAGACGGCGCTCGCCGCGCCCGCCGCTCCGGCAATGGTGCCGCAAGGCGGATTGTTCTGGGACGGCCGTGTCGATACTTTGCAGGACCAGGCCCTCGGACCGCTGACCAATCCGGTGGAAATGGCCAACGCAACACCGCAGGATGTCGCTCACAAGCTGCTGGCGACCAAGTACCTGGATCAATTCAAGCAGATCTTCGGACCCGGCATCGTCACCAATCCGAGCCTGTTGATTTCCGAGGCGATGTTCGCCGTCGGGCGATATCAGATCGAGGATCCGTCGTTCCATGCTTTCAGCAGCAAGTATGACTACTGGCTCGAAGGCAAGGCGCGTTTGACGCATGCCGAGCTGCACGGCTTGCAGTTGTTCAACGACAAGGACAAGGCGAACTGCGCCGGCTGCCATTTGAGCCAGCCGAGTAAGGACGGCTTGCCGCCGGTGTTCACCGACACGCAATACGAAGCGCTCGGCGTGCCGCGCAACCCGGCGATTCCGGTCAACAAGGATCCGAAGTTCTTCGATATGGGCGTGTGCGGACCGTTCCGCGACGACCTCGCCAGACAGACGCAGTATTGCGGCATGTTCCTCACGCCGACGCTGCGCAATGCGGCTGAACGCAAGGTGTTTTTCCATAACGGCGTGTATCACGATCTGAAGCAGGTGATGGACTTTTACAACCTGCGCAATACGTCGCCGGAGAAAATCTATCCGCGCGATGCGTCGGGCAAGGTGCAGAAGTACAACGATCTGCCGGCTCAGTACCATGCCAACGTGGACGTGGCCGACGCACCGTTCGATCGTAAGTTCGGCGATCAACCGGCGATGAGCGATCAGGATATTCAGGACATCATCGCGTTCATGAAGACGCTGAGCGACGGGTACAAGGAGTAACGTTGCGAGCCAGGTGCAAAGGCCGCTCACGCGGCCCTTGCACTGCGGGGAGCGAGCCGGTGAGGTATCCTTGCCGGTTCCGCGAACTTTATCCGTACCCTGCCCGATGGCCGATTTCCCCTTCGACGCCGTACTCTTTGACTGCGACGGCGTACTCGTCGACTCCGAACCCATCACCAACCGCGTGCTCACCGAGATGCTCGGCGAGCTGGGCTGGCACTTGAGCGTCGAAGAGACGATGCGCATTTTCGTGGGCAAAGCCGTCCGGGACGAAGCCGCGCTGATCGAAGCGCGCACCGGCGTCGCGATCACGACAGACTGGCTCATGCAGTTTCGCGAGCGGCGCAATGCGGCGCTGGACCTCGAACTCGTTGCGATTCCCGGCGCGCCGGATGCGGTGCGCGCGCTTCATGCGGCGCTGAATGGGCGCATCGCGGTCGCGTCGGGCGCGGATCGCATCAAGGTGGAGATGCAACTGGCCAAGGCAGGGATTCTCGACTGCTTCGAAGGACGCATCTTCAGCGGCCACGAAATGCCCCGCAGCAAACCCTTTCCCGACGTCTACCTGGCCGCGGCCGCGGCGCTCGGTGTGGATCCGCGCCGTTGCGCGGTGATCGAAGACACGGTGACAGGCGCGACCGCGGGCGTTGCCGTGGGCGCCACCGTGTTCGGCTACTGCCCGATCGAACTCGGCCATAGCAGCGCGACTGCCTTGCATGGCGCGGGTGCCACACATGTGTTCAGGGACATGGGCGCGTTGCCCGCCTTGCTGGCGGGATGGCGCGACGTATCGCACTGACTACGGCGCTGAATATCGCATTGTCGACGGCGCAGAACACCGCGCGGACTGCCACGCCCGCTACAGCGCTTATTCGAAGGCCGGATCGATCGGCACGCGGTATCCCACTGCCAGCCGATTCGTCTCGTTGGCCATGCCCACGACCGCGAGCAGTTCGCCGAACATCTCGTCGGTCATGCCGGCGCGGCGCGCTGCCGCCGTGTGACTCGCCACGCAGTAGCCGCAATTGTTCGTCACGCTCACCGCGACGTAGAGCAGTTCCTTGATGAGCGGATCGAGCGCGCCGGGCGCCATCACGTCCTTCAGACTGTCCCATGTGCGCGCGAGGGTCGGCGGATGCTGGGCGATGTACTTCCAGAAGTTGTTGACGTCGTCGACCTGACGGGTCTGCTTGATATCGTCGTACACGGCTTTGACTTCCGGCGACGCCGCGGAATATTCGATGGCTTTGAGCTGGCTCATGCGTTCTCCTTTCCTTGCTGACGAGATTCAACGAACCCTGCGCTCCATGCGCACGGTTCACGGTAGCGGTCTATTGTGACGTGATTTTCAGCGAGCTTCATGACTGCATGACACGCGGACGCATGTCGGCGAATTGCCGACATCGCCTTGCAGCCAGTTGGCCGATCTCCATCACAGTTGCTCGGGAAACGCCGGAGAAGCACGCGGCACGGCGCTTTGCCGCCGATGGCATGGTGTGTGCAATCAACAGGCATGAGTGCGGCATTTCTCCGCTCTCCTCGATCCACCTTGATTCACTCACTCCGCAGGAGATCCACCATGAAAAACCTCGTCCTCAAAGACCTGGCCCGCATCGACGAACTCGACCGCACGGCATCGCTATCGATTCGCGGCGGCATTGCCTACCTGACACGTGAAGCGCCTTCCGGTTGTGGCGGCGCGGAACAGCCCGCGCTCATTCGACGCGGCTGGGATGCATTTCCGCCGGTTCATCTCGGTTGTGGACCGGTGTACTTCCCGTTCGACAAACTGCCTTCGCACTCGGAACCGAAGGTGGTGCCGTTATAGTGTGCCGGCAAGGCCCGATGTAAACGGTGCGGCTCGTCCACGCCACGGCGTGGCGGTTGCGCAAGCCTGAACGCTACCGCCACGCCGTCTGTCCGTCTGTTTGTCTGTCGCGCTACTCCGCTTTGCCGCGTTGCCGCAGCACGGGGCCGCTTGCGCTGTCTTCCACCAGCCAGCCTGCCGCCGCCAACGCGTCACGCAAACGGTCTGCTTCGGTCCATTGCTTCGCGGCGCGTGCTTGCTGGCGTTCGTCAGCGAGCGCCGCAATATCCGCCGGAATCTCGGCCGCATCAACTTCTTGCCAGTCGGCGAGGCGCAATCCCAGCACCGTATCGAAGCGATCGACGGTAGCCCTTCGCGTCGCCGCCGGCAGATCGCTTCTGACCACGTCCCACAGCACCGCGAGCGCGCGCGGCAAGTTCAGATCCTGATCGACCTCCGCCTTGAAGCGCGCCACGCTCGGCGCGTCCGGCGTGCCGCCTTGCGGCCATCGCACATAGGTTTTACGCAAGCGGTCCAACGCGGCTTGTGCCGCATCCAGCGCGGCCTCACTGAAGCGCAGGCTGCTGCGGTAGTGCGCGCTAAGGCATAAATAGCGATACGCGAGCGGATCGTTGCCGCGCTCGATCAGCGTCTGCAAACGCACGAAGTCGCCGCCCGACTTCGACATCTTGCCGGCGTCCAGCAACAGAAAATGGCCGTGCATCCAGAAGTTGGCGAGGCGCGTGCCGTGGCGCGCCTGGGTTTGCGCAATCTCGTTGCTGTGATGCACGGGGATGTGGTCTTCGCCGCCGCAATGAATGTCGAACCACGGGCTCAGATACTTCGCCGACATCGCCGAGCACTCGATATGCCAGCCGGGAAAGCCGCGGCCCCACGGACTGTCCCATTCCATTTGCCGCGTGGCGCCGGGCGGACTGAATTTCCATAGCGCGAAGTCGGTCGCACGCTGCTTCTCGCCGGGCGCAACGCGCTTGCCCGCCTGCAGGCCCGTAACATCGAGACGCGCCAGATAGCCGTAGTCATCCTGCCTGCTGGTGTCGAAATAGACGCCGTCGGCCGTGCGGTAAGTGTAGCCGTTGCGCTCGAGCTCGACGATGAAGTCGATCTGCTCCGCAATGTGATCCGTCGCGCGGCACCAGAGGGCGGGCTCCAGCAGGTTGAGCGCGCGCCAGTCGTTCATGAACGCCGCCGTGTACCGCTCGGCAATCGCCCACGCCGATTCGCCGGTGCGCCGGCTGCCCTTCTCCATCTTGTCTTCGCCTTCGTCCGCATCGGACACCAGATGGCCGACGTCGGTAATGTTCACCACGTGCCGCACGTTGTATCCGTTCAACACCAGCGCGCGCCGCAGCACGTCTTCGAACACATAGGTCCGAAGATTGCCGATATGCGCGTGGTCGTACACCGTCGGGCCGCAGCAATACAGGCCGACCTGATCCGCGTGAATCGGCGTGAATTCGCGCACGGCGCGCGACCAGGTGTCGTAGAGGCGAAGCGGCATGTCATGTCTCCAGGCGCTGGGTGTTCAAAAGCAAAAAGGCCACCGGTCGTGTGACGGGTGGCCTCAGGGATGCGGACGTATGCAGATCGAACGCTAGACGCAAGCTCCCCTCGGCAGGCTGTGACAGCATGCGCGCAAAGAATGCGGACGGGAAAGGATAGAAGCGGTCATGGAAACGATCCTAACGCGGGTTTGCCGGTGCGGTCAATCGCCGACGCACTTCAGTGCAGGCCACGCGCTTGCAGTCGACGCACGAAAAAAGCCCCGCAAGACTCTCGCCTTGCGGGGCCTCGTTTCGAACGAATGGTCGTTCGTCTAGCGCGACATCATGTGCATGCTGACGTTGTGCATGACCCACAACGTGCCGCCGATCACGATGACGGCGGTCAGCAGCGTGAAGGCAAACGCCATCACATTCCAGCGTTGCTCCGACGACGTATTCAGATGCAGGAAGAAAATCAGGTGCACGACGATCTGCACGAGCGCAAGGCCCGCGATCGCGAGCAACGCGTTCTCGCCCGTCAACGTGCCGGTCATGACGAGGCCGAAAGCGGCGACGGTCAGAATGACGGAGAGAATGAAGCCCGTCGTATAGCTGCCGATGCTGCCGTGACTTTCACCTGCGTGGGCGTTATGGCTATGGTCCATTTAGATCACGCTCGCGAGATAGACAAAGGTGAAGACGCCGATCCACACGACGTCCAGAAAGTGCCAGAAAAGGCTCAGGCACGTCAGGCGAATCATGTCGCGTTCGGTCAGGTCGCGATGGCTGATCACCTGAATGGCGAGCACCACCATCCAGATCAGGCCGCACGTGACGTGCAGACCGTGCGTGCCGACCAGCGTGAAGAACGACGACAGGAACGCGCTACGGCTCGGGCCGGCGCCTTCGGCGATCAGGTGCGAGAACTCGCGCAGTTCCAGCACGAGAAACGCGAGACCGAGCAGGAAGGTCACGCCGAGCCAGAACAGCAGCACGCCCTTCTTCTTCTTGTGCGCGCCGAGCATCGCGAAGCCGTACGTGATGCTGCTCAGGAGCAGCATCGTCGTTTCGAGCGCGACGCCTGGAATCTCGAACAGATCCTTGCCGCTCGGGCCGCCTGCGAACTGATGGCCCATCACTGCGAACACGGCGAACAGCGCCGCGAAGATGATGCAGTCGGTCATCAGATACAGCCAGAAGCCGAACACCGATTGCGATGGTACGTGGTCCGCGTCGTGATGCGAGCCGGCGTCAATAGTCCTGGTTATCATCAATCCACCTCCAACGCGACCTGCGCACCAACGCCGGAGCGTTTCTCTTCAATCTCCGCGACCGTGGCGGCCGGGATGTAATAGCCTTCGTTCTTCTGGAAGCTGTAGACGATCACGGTGCCGACCGCGCCGACCAGGCCGACGATTGCCAGCCACCAGATGTGCCAGACAGCGGCGAAACCGAGCACCAGTGAGAACACGCCGGCAATCACACCCGCGGACGTATTCGATGGCATGTGAATGTCGCGATACACAGGCTTCGCTTGCGTGCCCTTGCGCGACTTCATGTCGGAGAACGCGTCGAGCTTGTGCACCGTCGGGATGATCGCGAAGTTGTACACCGGCGGCGGCGAGCTGATTGACCATTCCAGCGTGTGGGCGTCCCACGGATCGCCCGTGACGTCGCGATTTTGCGGCAGATTGCGATCGCGAATGCTGACGATGATCTGCGCCACCTGGAGCGCGATACCGATAGCGATGAGCGCCGCACCGCCTGCGGCCAGGATCAGCCACGGGTGCCACAGCGGGTTGTCATAGTGGTTGATACGGCGCGTCATGCCCATAAAGCCCAGCACGTACAGCGGCGTGAATGCCACCCAGAAACCGATCTGCCAGAACCAGAACGATGCCTTGCCCAGCTTTTCGTTCAGCTTGAAGCCGAACGCCTTCGGGAACCAGTAGTTGAAGCCGGCCAGATAGCCGAACAGCACGCCACCGATGATCACGTTGTGGAAGTGAGCAATCAGGAACAGGCTGTTGTGCAGCACGAAGTCCGCGCCCGGAATCGCCATCATCACGCCGGTCATTCCGCCGATCGTGAAAGTAATCATGAACCCGATGGTCCACAGGATCGGCGGGGTAAACGTCAAGCGGCCCTTGTAGATCGTGAACAGCCAGTTGAACACCTTCACGCCGGTCGGAATCGCGATCACCATCGTGGCGATACCGAAGAATGCATTGACGTCAGCGCCCGAACCCATCGTGAAGAAGTGATGCAGCCACACGAGGAACGACAGCACCATGATCGCGCAGGTCGCCCACACCATCGTCTTGTAGCCGAACAGCGGCTTCTTGGCGAAGGTCGCCACGACTTCCGAGAAGATACCGAACGCCGGCAGGATCAGGATGTACACCTCGGGGTGACCCCATGCCCAGATCAGGTTCAGGTACATCATGGCGTTGCCGCCGCCATCGTTCGTGAAGAAGTGCATGCCGAGGTAGCGGTCCAGACCCAGCAGCGCGAGCGTCACGGTCAGGATCGGGAACGACGCCATGATCAGCACGTTGGTGCAGAGCGCCGTCCACGTGAACACCGGCATCTTCATGAACGTCATGCCCGGCGCGCGCATCTTCACGATGGTCGCGAAGAAGTTCACGCCAGTCAGCAAGGTGCCGATACCGGAGAGCTGCAAGCTCCACAGGTAATAGTCGACCCCGACACCCGGACTGAACTGCAATTCGGAGAGCGGCGGATAAGCCAGCCAGCCGGTCTGCGCGAATTCACCGATCACCAGCGAGATGTTGATCAGGATCGCGCTGACTGCGGTCATCCAGAATGAGAGCGAGTTGATGAACGGGAACGCGACGTCGCGTGCGCCAATTTGCAGCGGCACGATGATGTTCATCAGGCCGATCATGAACGCCATCGCCATGAAGAAAATCATGATGACGCCGTGCGCCGTAAACACCTGGTCGTAGTGATGCGGCGGCAGGTAGCCCGGGTTCGCGTAAGCGAGCGCCTGCTGCAGACGCATCATGATCGCGTCCGCGAAGCCGCGGAACAGCATGATCAGCGCAACGACGATGTACATCACGCCCAGCTTCTTGTGGTCCACCGACGTGAGCCATTCGGTCCACAGATAGCGCCACTTGCCGAAATAGGTGATAAGACCCAGGACCGTCGCACCGCCGAGGGCGATCATCACGGCCGTGACCATGATGATCGGCTCGTGGTACGGAATCGAGTCTAGTGAGAGTTTGCCGAACATGTGTTACCCCTTGCCCTTTGGCGCACAGTTGGCGTCCTTCATGTTATCGAGGACGTTACCGTTGTTGTATCGGGCAATGATGTTGTGAAAGAGCTTCGGATCGACGCTCGAGAAGTAGCGCACCGGCTCCTTCTCGGTCGGCGCGGATACCGTGTGATAACGGTCCATGCTGAGGTTGTCCGACGAAGCGCGCACTTTCGCAACCCATGCGTTGAACTCTTCAGGCGAAGTGGCGAGCGCGCGGAACTTCATGTCCGAGAAGCCCTTGCCGCTGAAATTCGCCGAGGCGCCCGCGTAGTTGCCGGCTTCATCCGCGATCAGATGCAGGCGCGTTTGCATGCCCGCCATCGCGTAGATCTGGCCGCCGAGTTGCGGAATGAAGAACGAGTTCATCACCGTGTCCGACGTGATCGTGAAGTTCACCGGCGTGCCGACCGGGAACGCGAGCTGGTTCACCGACGCAATGCCGAGGTCCGGATAGATGAACAGCCATTTCCAGTCGAGCGCGACGACTTCGATGTTGATCGGCTTGACCTGCGACTCGAGCGGCTTGTACGGATCGAGTTCGTGCGTGGTCTTCCACGTCAACACGGCGAGGAACAGAATGATCAGCGTCGGAATCGTCCAGATGGCGATTTCGATACCGGTCGAATGCACCCAGCCCGGACGATAGTCGGCGCTCCTGTTCGACGCGCGGTAACGCCACGCGAACAGCAGCGTGAGCGCGATAACCGGCACGACCACGATCAGCATGGCCCAGGTGGACGTGGCAATCAGCTCACGTTCCGCCAGACCCACACTCCCCTTCGGATTCAGAATATCGAGGTTGCTGCAACCCGAGAGCAACAACACGAGGCTGCCGGAAAGGAAACTAAGCGACCCTCGTAGAGTCTTTCCTTTCATATCCATTGCCTCTTTTTTACGTCTTCCACGAACGTCATTCGACCGCTCTCCAATAGTAAGCGCTCGCATAATAGGGGGACGTTCGGCCGTAATAAACACTCGATTTAGCAACGATCTATTGCGTCGCAGCACCGTGCGACACGTTGCCGCACGGCTGCGCGCAGGTGGGCGTCTGCCGTGCCCTCTTGCCGAGTATTGAAATGCCGGCGAAACGCGAAAACCCCTTTAAACAAGCGCGAAAACGCGACGCGGCCTGATTGGCCACGCCGCGTGTCATGCGTGCAAAGAGACTTGATCCATAAGGAAAAAAGCGCATCGGCGAGGCAGCATTCGCGAGGCGAATGCTGCGGCTGCGCCGCAGCTCGTTCGATCAGCCCGGCGAGCGGGTGGTCGCGGCTGCCGGTGCGGGCACTGCGGCTTGCAGATGCTCTCCGCCATCAGCCGGCGCGCCGTCCGAAGGATGAGCCGAGCGCTCCGATTGAGCCAGCAGCGTGCCGACCGAAGGATCGATCGCATCGGTGAACGGTTTCGGATTGATGCCGATGGCGAGCACCAGCAGCGCCATCGCGCCGAGCAGCACGAACTCGCGCTTGCCGAGATCCTTGAGGTTCGCCACACGAGCGTTGGCGATCGCGCCGAAGATCACGCGCTTGTACATCCACAGCGTGTAAGCCGCGCTCAGGATCAGCGTGGTGGCCGCCATCGCGCCGATCCAGAAGTTGAAGCGAATCGCGCCCATCAACACCATGAATTCGCCGACGAAACCCGAAGTGCCCGGCAAGCCAATGTTGGCCATGGAGAACAGCATCACGAAAGCGGCGAAGCGCGGCATGGTGTTGGCCACACCGCCGTACTCGGTGATCGACGCGGTTTTCGTGCGGTCGTAGAGCATGCCCGTGCACAGCAGCATCGCGCCCGACACCACGCCGTACGACAGCATCTGCACGATCGCGCCGGCCTGGCCGATGCGGTTGAAAACGAACAGGCCGAGTGTGACGAGGCCCATGTGCGCGACCGTCGAATACGCGAGCAGGCGGCGCATGTCGGTCTGCACGAGCGCGAGCAGGCTTGCATAGATCACCGCGACCAGCGAGAGCGTGATCATCATCGGCGCGAAGAAGTGGCTCGCCTGCGGCGCGATCGGCAAGGCGAAACGCAGCAGACCATAGCCGCCCAGCTTCAGCATGCCGATCATCACGGCGGCGCCCGTCGGACCGTCGAGGTGGACGTCCGGCAGCCACGTGTGCAGCGGCCACATCGGCACCTTCACGCCGAAGGCGGCGAGGAAACCGAGGAAGATCAGAACCTGCGGCCACGTGCCGAGGCGCGTCTCACGCCACAGCGCGAGGTCGAAGCTGTGCGTCTGGCTGTACAGATACAGCATCGACATCAGCATCATCAGCGAGCCGAGGAACGACACGAAGAAGAACTTCACCGCGGCGTACGACCGGTTCGACTGGCCCCACGTGCCGATCAACAGATAGAGCGGAATCAGCGTCGCTTCGAACGAGATGAAGAACAGCATGCCGTCGAGCGATGTGAACACGCCCTGCATGAAACCCGACAGCATCAGGAACGCGCCGAAGTACTGCGCGGTCCGCTCGGTGATCGACTCCCACGAGGCGACCACGATGATGATCGTGGTGAGCGCGGTCAGCGCGACGAGCCACAGCGAAATCCCGTCCACGCCCACATGCCAGGCGATATCGAACGTGGGCGACCAGCGCACGTTCTCGACGAACTGCATCGACGTGACGTCGTTGCGGAAATTCGACACCAGCGGAATCACCGGCAGGAAACCCGCAATCGCGCCGATTAGCGCGAGCCACCGGGTGCGACTACGTGCCGCGTCGGATCCGGCACGCAAAACCACCACGCCGGCGATAATAGGGATCCAGATTAGAAGGCTAAGAAGAGGCAATGGCATGTGCTCTATCGAAAACTTTAAGTACAAAACGCCACATCAACGCCTTCAAAATGGAAAGCATTGAAATGGATATGTAGGCTGGATTTCGCTGAAATTGACGTGCAATCGGGGTTGACCGCTACACGTTTACCCGCAGTCGAATGACCAAGGGTGGGAGATTACCAAGATAAGAATACTTTTGCAGCGCAACAACGCTGCAAAGCAACTGGCAATGTATTGTTGCGGCGCCGGCCCTTGCGAAATGGATAAAAATGTGCAGATGCACAAACTGACCGACCTGGTTTCGCAGGGGCAAATTTTGCGCGAAAAAGCGTGCAATTGGCAGTCAGTTAGGAACTCTTGCACGGATGCCCAGGCGCGCAATTCAAACTGGGATAGAACGTGCCGACGCATGACGCGGTGCGCGCGCGAATTTCGAGCGTCCGGAGAAAAATTTGCTTACCCGCGAGCAGAAAATTTTTTTGATCCCGCGCTCTAAATAATCCGGCGCGCGGCGCTCAAAAGTGGGAGCGCAGTTGATCAGCCGTTCATTTTTCGGCCCGGCCCGATCACGTGCGCCAAGCTTCTGCGTGCCTTACGGAAGCCGAATATACTTCGGCGATTCACGGCCGATGTTCGTGCATGAGTGCGCCGCTTTTTCGTCTGCGTTTCGCCTGCCCGGACGCCGCCCTCACCGGCCACACTTTTCGGAAACCGCATGCTTCGTGACGAAGGCGTCGTTCCCGCGCTCGAGTGCCGCGGGCTCAGCAAGACCTACGGCGCAGGCCGCATCGTACTGGCGCAACTGGACTTCACACTCGAACCGGGTGAGTTCGTCGCGATCATGGGCGATTCCGGTGTCGGCAAATCGACGCTGCTCAATCTGGTGGCCGGCCTCGACAGCGCGGATAGTGGCGACGTGATCATCGACGGCAGCGCCGTTTCGCGTCTGGACGACAACGCGGCGACGCGCCTGCGCAGGCAGAAACTCGGCTTTGTCTTCCAGGCGTTTCACGTGCTGCCGCATCTGACGCTTGCGCAGAATGTGGCGCTGCCGTTGCTGCTCAACGAACTGCCCACCGCAGCCGCGCTCGACATGCTCGCGGCGGTCGGGCTGGGCGGACGCGGCGACGATTTTCCGCGCCAACTCTCGGGCGGCGAATTGCAGCGGGTTGCGATTGCGCGAGCGCTCGTACATCGCCCGAAACTGCTTCTCGCCGACGAACCCACCGGCAACCTCGATCCCGATACCGCTCACGAGGTGCTCGGCCTGTTCCGCGCGCAAAGCAAGGCAACCGGCGCGGCCACGATCATGGTGACGCACTCGGAAGCCGCCGCGGCCGTTGCCGACCGCATCCTGATTCTGAGCGACGGCGGCCTGCATGCTGCGCCCGGCGCAGCCGGGCCTTTCGGCTCCCGTACGCGCGCGCCTTCCGCCGATGATGTCCGCTGATTCCCGTCCTCTGCTGCGCTTGCGAGGACACCGAGTTCTCGCGCGCTGGCTGCTGGGCGCCGAATGGCGTAGTCATCGCGGACGTGCCCTGGTCGCAATCGCAACGATCGCGCTGGGCGTCGCGCTCGGTTACGCCGTGCAGTTGATCAACAGCGCGGCGTTCAATGAATTCTCCGCGGCGGCCCGCAGTCTGTCGGGCGAGGCCGATCTCCAGGTACGCGGTGCGCAACCTTCAGTCGACGAAACCATCTATCCGCTGCTCGCCAACGAACCCGGTGTTGCGCTGGCCAGTCCGGTGCTCGCACTCGACGTCACTGTGCCCGACCGGAGCGCGGCACTGCCGGTGCTCGGCATCGACGCGTTCAAGGCAAGCCGTATTGCGCCGGACCTGATCGGCGTGCCGTCGCCGGATAGGCCGTTCGATACGCTCGCGTCAGACACCGTGTTTCTCTCGACGGCGGCCCAGCAATGGCTCAATGTGAAAGTGGGCGACGAGGTGGCGCTGCGCAGCGGCACCTCGATCGTGCGTTTGCGCGTGGCCGGTGGCATCGTGAGAACACGGCCGGGTCAGCGGCTCGCCGTCATGGATATCGCCGCGGCGCAGTGGAAGTTCGGCAAGGTGGGCAAGCTGTCGCGCGTCGACGTGCAGCTCGAACGCGGCGTCGACCGGGAGCGCTTCAGGCGCGAGCTGCAAGCGCGGCTCGGCAGCCAGTGGGTCATTGCCGAAACGCGTGACGCCGAGAGCCGCACCGATCGTCTCTCCCGCGCCTATCGGATCAATATGAATGTGCTCGCGCTGGTGGCGTTGTTCACCGGCGCGTTTCTGGTGTTTTCGACCCAGGCGCTGAGCGTCGTGCGACGCCGCGCGCAGTTCGCCATGCTGCGTGTGCTCGGGCTGACGCGTGGTCAGTTGCTGCGCCAGATCTTGATGGAGGGCGCGTTGCTGGGCCTGCTCGGCTCGCTCGCTGGACTCGCGCTCGGCTACGCGATGGCAAGCGGCGCACTGCATTTTTTCGGCAGCGATCTGGGCGGCGGCTACTTTCCCGGCGTGCAACCGCAAGTCGGCTTCGAACCGCTCGCGACCGCGTTGTTTCTGACGCTTGGGCTCGCCGTGGCGGTATTGGGTAGTCTCGCCCCTGCACTGGAGGCGGCGCGTGCCCGGCCCGCCACGGCGCTCAAGGCAGGCGCCGAAGAAGGCGCGTTGGCGCGGCTCGCCACACCGTGGCCCGCCTTGCTATGCCTGCTGGCCGCTGCCGTGCTCACGCAGTTGCCGCCGATGTTCGACGCGCCGATCGGCGGCTATCTGGCCGTCGCATTGCTGCTGGTCGGCGGGATTGCGCTGATGCCCCGCGTAACCGCGCTCATCTTCGGCGCGGCAAGCCGTGCTTTCGCAGCGCGAAGCCGCGCCGGCGCAGCCGGTACGCTGGCGCTGGCGCGGCTGGCGAACGCGCCGGGGCATGCGTCGATCGCCATGGGCGGCGTGTTGTCGAGCTTTGCGCTGATCGTCGCGATGGCCATCATGGTGGCGAGCTTCCGGGTATCCGTCGAAGACTGGCTGGTTCATCTGCTCTCCGCCGATCTCTATGTCCGCGTAGCGCCGAACGGCGACACAGGCGGTTTGCGGTTGGACGAACAGAGCCGGCTCGCGGCCGTGCCAGGCATCAGAACAGCCGCATTTGCCCGCACTTCGCATCTGACGCTCGCCCCTGCGCGGCCTGACATCGCTGTGCTCGCGCGCGAGATCGACGCGGCCGATCCGGGCGCGAATCTGCAGATGACCGGAGCCGTGCTGTCGCCTGCTGAGCTTCACGCAGGTGAAACACCTGTTTGGGTATCCGAAGCAATGGTCGATCTATATGGATACAAATTGGGTCAGCGTGTTCGATTGCCGCTTGGTGAACGCGACCATATGTTCGTGGTGGCCGGCGTATGGCGCGATTACGTGCGGCAGACCGGCGCCATTCAGATACGGCTCGCCGATTACCGGCGCTTGACCCGCGACACGAGTGCAACCGATGTGGCCGTCACCGTTCAGCCGGGGACGAGCGTCGAGCAGGTAGCCACGGGGCTGCGCGCACTGCCCTTCGGGGCATCGCTGGATTTGTCGCTACCAGGTGAAATCCGTGCGCGCACGCTGGTGATTTTCGATCGCAGCTTTGCGGTCACCTATCTTCTCGAAGCGGTCGCTATCGTGATCGGCTTGTTCGGCGTGGCGGCGACCTTCTCCGCGCAGACACTCGCGCGCTCGCGTGAGTTCGGCATGCTGCGGCACGTCGGCGTGACGCGCTCGCAGGTGTTCGCCGTCCTCGCGCTCGAAGGCGGCATGCTCACCGCGTGCGGCATTGCAATGGGCTTCGTGCTCGGGTTCGCGATCAGTCTGATTCTGGTGTTCGTCGTCAATCCGCAGTCATTTCATTGGAGTATGTCGCTGCACGTGCCGTGGATGGCGCTCGCCACCGTCGCGTTGGTGATGCTCGCTTCGTCGTGTTCGACGGCGGTGATCGCGGGACGCGGCGCAGTGTCGGTGGATGCGGTGCGCGCCGTGAAGGAGGATTGGTGATGCGGGCTTTGTCGCGCGAGTTGGCACGAGGGGTTATGCGGGCGGGGGCGGCGCGCTTTGAACTCGCTGGCGACGGAAGTTGGCTCGTCTTGCGGCGGCGCGAGCTGCGGATGGCGCTCGTGGGTTTGGGCGGGACCATGGGGCAAGGGACACTGATCGCGCGTGAGCTGTCATTGGTGTCGCGCTTCGATTTGGCCGCTAACGGCGGGTATTGCGCCGCTTTGCAACGACGTGGGTTGCGGATCATGAGCGCGGTTTTGAGCGAGAGTATGCTCGGCTACGCATCGATCGCACGCGAGTTGTCATGGATGAGATCGTGCTTCGATCTGACCTCTGGCAGCAGGTATTGCTTCGCTCTGCAACGACATGCGCCGCAGATCACGGGCGTGGCTTCGAGCGGAACTGTGCCCGGCTACACCTCGATTACGCGCGAGCTGTCATGCGAGCCGCCGGCTAAGTCCGCTCGTGTGGCTAATCGGCGCATAGGTCTGCGTATTCGCGGCTTGCTGTCTATCTGGATGCTGACTGTGTCGACCGCGTTCGCCGCGGCGCCTGAATTTGCGGCGGTCACGCCCGATCACGCTATCGCCCTGCCGCAGGACAGCGGCGCACACGCGGCTTTTCGCACCGAGTGGTGGTACGCGACGGGTTGGCTCACTACGCCGGACAATCAGCCGCTCGGTTTTCAAATCACATTCTTCCGCTCGGCAACCGGCCATGATGCCGCTGACCCAAGCGCTTTCGCGCCTTCGCAATTGATCATTGCCCATGCCGCGTTAAGCGATCCCGCGCTCGGCCATCTTGCCCACGATCAACGCATTGGCCGTCAGGGCTTTGGCCTCGCCTATGCGAAGCCGGCCAACACCGACGTCAAACTCGACGCGTGGAAAATGACCCGGGCACCTGACGGTCACTACGACGTCACTGTCGACGCGACCGGCTTCTCGCTGCATCTCAAGTTGACGCCGACGCAGGCACCTTTGATTCAGGGCGAACGCGGCTATTCACGCAAAGGTCCACGGCCAGAGCAGGCGAGTTATTACTACAGCGAGCCTCAATTGCGCGTGACTGGTGGCGTGGTTCGGCCGGTCGCCGCGGGCGGCCCGTCGCATGGCGAGACTGCCGTAACGGGGATGGCGTGGCTCGATCACGAGTGGTCGAGCACGCTGCTCGACGCCAATGCTGTGGGATGGGATTGGCTGGGCGCCAATCTCACCGACGGCTCTGCGCTGATGGCATTCAAGGTACGAAGTCACGATGGACACGCCGTGTGGGCGCATGCGGCATTTCGCAAACCCGACGGCGAGGTAACGACATTCGGTCCCGATCAGGTCGACTTTACGCCGCTTCGCACTTGGCTCTCGCCGCGCACGAACACGTCCTATCCCGTTTCGATGACAGTCAAAACCGGTACGCTGACGTGGAAACTCGATCCGCTGATGGACGATCAAGAACTCGATTCGCGGCAATCGACAGGCGCGGTGTACTGGGAAGGCGCGGTGCGGGTGAGCCGCGAAGGCGTGGATGTCGGACGGGCCTATCTGGAATTGACGGGCTACGCGAACGCGCTGCGGATGGGGAGGGATTGAAGGCGG
>NZ_JARESO010000026.1:0-125055 GCF_046030175.1 Paraburkholderia sp. RL17-373-BIF-A | reverse complement strand
TCCGTAGTCGACCCTGAACTTCTCGGTCATCACCCTCCAGAGGGGTCGTCGGTAATCAAGGAAGCGTCCGTTCAGGGACTCGCAGATCTATCCGCGCAACCCGCGTGCTTGCCCGAACCGAACGAGGTTCGCTCCGAGTTCGGTTCGTGCTTAGGCCGCGCATTGCAGGGGTGGAGCGGAGGGGATACGATTCATGTCATGGATCCGCTCTACAAGAAAGCCATCGCCCAAGGAGTAGTGGGGATGGCTGTATTCGTCGCCTTCATTTTCTTGCCTGTGGGCACGTGGCGCTACTGGCAAGGATGGCTCTTTATCGCAATCTTTTCCGTCTCGACCATTGGCTTCACCGTCTATCTCGCCCTCTACGACAGGCCGCTTCTCGAGCGCCGCATGAATGCCGGACCACAGCATGAGAAAGAATGGTCGCAGAAGATCATCGTGTCGCTCATCATCCTAGCCTTTTTTCTCTTCCTCACCCTACCTCCACTCGACTATCGCGTCGGAGTTTCGCCCGTACCTGCTTACCTGTCCTTTGTAGGGGACATGGTGATCATATTGTCATTCCTCTTTATTTTCTGGGTGCTGAAGGTCAACAGTTATGCAGCCGCCAACGTTTGTGTTGCGGATGATCACAAAGTGATCGACACGGGCCCCTACGCGTATGTTCGTCATCCGATGTACGCTGGCGCGCTCTGGCTTTTCATCGCCATGCCGCTTGCACTCGGCTCCTGGCTCACGATCTGTCTCGTCCCGCTAATCCTGCCGGCGCTTTTCTGGCGGCTTCTTGATGAGGAAAAGATCTTGCGCCGCGATCTCTACGGCTACAGCGAATACGCAAGCCATGTGCGCTATCGTCTCATCCCGCATGTCTGGTAGGAATGGGGTCACCCATTACAAGGAGTCAGTGTGCCTGGGGGTGTAGAGCAGGAGGTTTATTGGCAATGTCCGCTTTGTGGCCAAGCAGATCGATAGGTCGAACGACGGAAACTGGCCGAGGATGTGTGGAAACTCGATTTTCGCGGCTGAGGGCGAGGTCGGCGGTCGGGTCAATCAAGTTAGATGCTTCGAGCTTGCGCTATTTGAGCAATGCGAGCGCAAGAAGCCCTTCAGGGCCTCAGCTTCCAGCCATCCTCATTGCCTTCATTGTCCTCGCAACACCAAGTATATTCATGACTCGCTTGAGGTTGTATGCCAGTACCTGAAGGCTAATTTCGGTGCTCACCCTCCCAAGCGTCCGGGTCTGGAGCATCGAATTGACGTATCGCATTCGCAAGGACCAGTTCGATCTCACGGAGCTCGGCCTCAAGGAGGCCACTGCACCCACCGTATGGCATGCGGTCCTGTCCACTCGATAAGTTATCCTTCCCATAGGCAACTTCTCAACCTGCTTTCCTGTTTGCACCAGAACCAGCAGGTATGAGCTGCCACCCAACAGCTATTCAGCATCCTCGATAGCGGCCGTTCGCAGTCGTTCAACATCACTGCACGTTGCCCGTAATTTCACGTCGCCGAGCCACTCACACTGCACGCCGCACGGTGGCCAACGTTGCTGCTGTGCCAAGCGTCAGGAGCTGGGCGCCGCGCTCGTCGCGTTCATCGCGATTGGCAAATGCAACGACCGAGCGCGTGCCGTCATGAGCGATGAAGCGAAGGATGTAAGGGCGAATTGCAGATATCGGTGAGGACTGTGAAGCACGTGAGATACGAACCAGTGCGAGCGCGGCTAACGACATGTTGACGTCCAATCGGACAGCGAGACAACCGGGCGCCCTGCTTCTGAAGATCCAGCTGCGGCACCGCCGCAACCACTTGCTACGCCGTTCTCCGCAGAAACCTTAGCTTCGGCGACCAACGATTGTTGCACGTTGCCCCGTTTCCACGCGCCAACTTCGCTCACTCTCTCGACGCATCGACGTCGAGGAGCATCCAAATTTCTTTCAAATAAAAAACTAACATTACTTTTAGCTTTCATATATAAAGGCAAAGCATGTTGCGAACAGCCTTGTCTCGCTCCATGTCCTCGGCCCGCCGGCATTGCCAGCGGGCCTTTTTTTCGCAGCGAAAGAATGTCGGCGCTTACATACAGTCAGCTTTTATATTAAGAATCACGTGGTGATAACCCCAATAATTCTTTCACTTGACTTACTAGATATATCACATACTGTATGGGGTGGATCACCGGTTATCGTGCCGGTGGCGGGCGGAGAAGCCACCTTGGCCCCGCAAACATCAGGCAGCAAGACCTAGGAGACAGTTATGAGCGCGGATCTACAGGGAGGGGCGTTGTCGTGGAGGGCGTCGCCGTGGGTGCAACTCGTATTTGGTGTGATTTGCATGGCAATGATCGCGAACATGCAGTACGGCTGGACGTTGTTCGTGAATCCAATCAATGAGAAATACCAATGGGGTCGCACGGCGATCCAGGTTGCATTCACCATCTTCGTAGTGACGGAAACGTGGCTCGTGCCAATCGAAGGTTATCTCGTTGACAAGTACGGTCCGCGTCCCGTCGTGGTCGTCGGCGGCCTGCTCTGCGCAGCGGCATGGGCGCTCAACTCGGTGGCGTCGTCGTTGCCGCTGCTGTATATCGCGGCCGCCATTGGCGGCGTCGGCGCGGGCGCAGTGTACGGCACCTGTGTGGGCAACGCGTTGAAGTGGTTTCCCAATCGCCGCGGGCTCGCTGCGGGCATAACCGCGGCCGGCTTCGGCGCAGGCTCGGCGGCCACCGTCGTGCCGATTGCCAGCATGATCAAGAGCAGCGGCTATGAAGCCACGTTCCTCTGGTTCGGTCTTGGGCAGGGCATCATCGTTTTCATACTCGGTCTCGCGCTGCTCGCGCCACCGGCCACTCTGCTCGCGTCGGCGAAGAGCGCGGTGCAACGCGTGGTCTACAACGCGACGCCACGCGAAGTGATTAGTTCACCGGTGTTCTGGGTCATGTACCTGATGTTCGTGATGATGGCTGCGGGCGGCCTGATGGCGACCGCGCAGCTCGGACCGATCGCAAAAGACTTCGGTCTGCACGATTCGCCGGTTTCACTGCTCGGATTGACCTTGCCCGCACTGACCTTCGCGCTGACTATCGACCGCGTGTTGAACGGTCTGACCCGGCCGTTCTTCGGCTGGATCTCGGACCGCATCGGCCGGGAAAATACGATGTTCATCGCGTTCGCCATCGAGGCGGTCGGTATTCTGGCGCTGTCGAAGTACGGTCAAAGCCCGGTTGCGTTTGTCCTGCTCACCGGCATCGTGTTCTTTGCATGGGGCGAAATCTACAGCCTGTTCCCCGCCACTTGCGGCGACACGTACGGACCGAAATTCGCCGCCACTAACGCGGGGCTGTTGTACACGGCGAAGGGAACGGCCGCGCTGCTGGTGCCATTTACCAGCGTCGTCACGGCGATGACGGGCAGCTGGCACGCGGTGTTCATGCTCGCGTCCGGAATGGCCGCAGTGGCGGCACTGCTCGCCCTATTCGTGCTGAAGCCGATGCGTCGCGCCTATGCGGAACAGCACGCTACGCCGGCTCTGGAGATGCCGTACGGTGCAACGTTCGTCAGTGACTCGGCTCGAGTTTCGGCCGACGGCGGATAGTCGGCGAGGCAGTTGAGCGGTTCCCGGTCGACTGTGAGCGCGAGGTTCCGGGCAGTCCCTTGCTGGTCCAGAACCACGATGATTTCCGTATCCGGTCTCGGAGGGAGAGAGATGACGCGGTTCGTTCACGGCGGCAGCCGTCCGCGAAGTTTTCTCCTTCCTGATGCACTCGACGACTACGTAACGGATACGAATCGCGTGCGTGTCGTCGATCTATTTGCAGATGAGCTGGATTTTCGGCAGCTAGGGACGGAGGGCAACGAGCCTGCGCTCACATACCGTCCTTCGTACCACCCCGAGGTGCCGCTCAAGATCTATATCTACGGTTAGCTCAACCGCATTCAATCCAGTCGAAGGCTCGAACGTGAAGCGCAGCGCACCGCGCTATTCAAACCCAAAAAACTCCACCGCATTGCCGATCAGCAACAGCCGTCGTGCTGCTTCGACATGCACGATATCGGCAATCAGATCGACCAGATCGCCATCGTAGTCGAATGGATGAGGGAATAACGTTGCGAGAATAAATCGGTTCAGTCGCGCAGTGCGCTCGGATAAAGTGGTTTGACCTCGCCTCGGCAACCTCTGCCTATCAGGCCCGACCATAGAATTTCTTCTCCACAGGACCAGCCCATGACGACATCGAATTCACGCACCGCCGAACATGTAATCGACCGCCAATTCCTCGACCGCTGGTCGCCGCGCGCTTTCCGTTCCGATCCCATTCCCGAGGCAGCCCTGCTGACGCTTCTGGAAGCGGCCCGCTGGGCACCCTCCTCCTATAACTCCCAGCCCTGGCGGTTCGTCTATGCACGACGCGATACGCCTCATTGGGAACAATTCGTCGGGTTCCTTAACGAATTCAATCAGAGCTGGGCGAGACACGCTGCGGCCATTGTCATCGTGCTCTCGAAGAGCACGTTCACGCCACCCGGCGGCGCAACTGAAGTCCCCGCTCCCACGCATTCGTTCGATACCGGCGCTGCGTGGGGCTATCTGGCGCTCCAGGCCAGTCTCTCCGGATGGCATGCGCACGGGCTTGCCGGCATCGAACGCGAAAAGATCCGCCAGGCGCTCGCGGTCCCGGACGTCTATTCGATCGAAGCCGCCATCGCGATCGGCCGCGCGGGCGACAAGTCATCACTGCCGGAGGCATTGCAGGCGCGCGAAGTACAGAGCCAGCGCAATCCGCTGTCCGCCATTGCGTCAGAAGGGCGACTCGCGCTCTGACGAGAGGATTCAGCGAGGCGAGCATGAAGGCCCGCTTCGTCGAATCTCAATGCGCCCGAATCAGCAACTCGTAGCTCGCGTCCTGGCTCGCGGTCGACTGCCGTTTGCGGCCCCAGCCGATGGCCTGCCGATATTGCCCGAACGCTGTGTCGACGGCCTCGCCGGCCGGCATCGGCTCGACCTGCGGCGCCACGAACAGCGCGTCTTCAGGGCAATACAGCTCGCACATGAAACAGGTCTGGCAATCGCTCTGACGGGCAATACGCGGCGCGCCATTTTGCACGATGTCGAACACATTGGTGGGGCACGCGCGCACGCAGATGTTGCAACCGGTGCAGCGCCCGCTGTCGACGATTTCGATCATGCCGGCACCCCTTCGACTTTCGCTACTGGCCGCGACACGGCCAGTCTGTCAATCCAGACTTCATCCAGCCCGCCGCTCAACAAACGCTGCCCCTGCGATGGGTCGAGCGCGGCGTGCTCGCGGCGCCGATGCATTCCACGCGTCTCGGTGCGCTGCTGCGCGCTGCGATACATCCAGCGCGAGGTGGCCAGCATCGCTGCCGCCTCGCGCGCGCGCACGGCCTCCAGCGCGCTTCGCGCCGGCGCGGCGCCGCGCACGCGATGCCACAGCGCATCGAGTCGTGAGAGCGAGTCGTCGAGCAGATCGCCCTCGCGGGTCCAGTTGCGCTGCGTCGGAAACACCTCGTGCTGCACGCTGCGAATCACCTCGTTGCTGTCGTACGGCGCCGCGCCGCCGCCGTCGCGCAGCCCTGCGCCGCCCGCTCGCAGTACCCGGCCCTGACGGCCGGCGCGGCCACCTGAACGGGCGTAGTCCGCCGCGCCCGCGCCGGCCCAGAAACCGGACGACATCGCCCACGCCGCGTTATGGCTGCCACCGCCGGTAAAGCCGCCGCAGATCAGCTCGCGCGTGGCTGCGTCGCCGGCGGCATACAGCCCCTCGGCGGAAGTCGCGCACGTCTTATCGATCAGATGGAGGCCGCCGGTTCCACGCACCGTTCCTTCCAGACGTAGCGTGACCGGGAAATGCTGCGTGAAGGGGTCGATGCCGAGCCGGTCGAATGGCAGGAAAAAGTTCGGCTGCGCCGTGCGCATCCATGCGCGAATCTGTTCGTCGGCGCGATCGAGGCAGGCAAACACGGGCTCGCTCTGCAACGTTTGCGCTATCACGCCACGCCCGTGCGACGAACCCGCGCCTGGAATCACGGAACCGTCCCGGTAGTAGAACGTCGCCCAGTTATAGAACAGCGATTTCGTCACCGATGAAAACGCCGGTCCAAGCCCATATGCATTCGAAAACTCCATGCCAGATAGCGCCGCCCCGACTTCGGCGGCCATCAACTGGCCGTCGCCGGTGAGCACGTTGCAACCGAGCGCATTGCTGAGAAACGCGCAGCCGCCCGTCGCGATCACGACCGCGCCCGAGCGCACGATCCACGCGTCGCCGGCCTGGCGATCGACGCCGGCCGCGCCGGCCACCGCGCCGCGCTCGTCGACCAGCAGTTCCAGCGCCGGGCTGTGATCGAGTATGCGGACGCCGGCTTCCTTGGCGCGCTTGCGCATCAGGCGCATGTACTCGGGTCCCTGCAACGACATGCGTCGTTGTTCGCCGGATTCATCGACCGGGAACGGATAGCCCCACTCGGCCAGTTGCTGCGCATTGATCCAGGTCTGCTCGAGCACGCGATCCATCCAGGTCTGTTCGGCGAGTTCTCCGCCCAGCTTGAAGCGACTTGCTTTCGCGTTGCCGCGCGCGTCGTCGTCGGGCGGCACGTACCAGACGCCTGTGCCGGCCGGCGCGGTCGCGCCCGAGGTGCCGCAAAACCCTTTGTCCGCCAGCACCACCCGCGCGCCGCTTGCGGCCGCGCTGATCGCCGCCCATGCGCCGGCCGGACCGCCGCCGATCACGAGGACGTCGGCATCGTGCCGCACCGCGCTGTCTGCGGCCGTCACCGGAGGCCGGCCATGTTTTCCCGCATTGTCCGTCATGAAGGATATTCCCTGAGGTGATGTGCCGACCGCTTGACGAAGTTGAACGCTCAACGTTCGCCTTGCCAGGCCGTCAGCCGCCGTTCCGCCAGCAAGACGGCGTGATTGAACACGAGACCGAGTAACGCGAGCGTGACGATGCCGGCGTACATCTTCGGAATCTCGAACGTGAACTGCGAATAGTTGACGAGGTAGCCGAGTCCCGCCTTCGCGCCCACCATCTCAGCCGCGATCAGCACGAGGATGGAATACGCACCGGCGACGCGAATGCCCGTGAAGACAGTCGGCACCGACGCCGGCAGCACGACCTTGCGGAATAGCTGCAACGGAGTCAGCCCCATCGAGAGCGCGGAGCGGATCAGCAATGGATCGACATTGCGCACGCCGCTCACGGTATTGAGTACGACAGGCCAGATGCAGGAGTACACGACCATCGAGACCTTCGAGGTCTCGCCCATGCCCAACACCAGCACAAAGACAGGAAGCAGCGCGAGCGGCGCGGTATTGCGAAACAACTCGAGCAGCGGATTGAGAACCTCGGCAAGCGTCCGGTACCAGCCGATGACAAGACCCAGTGGCACACCGACGGCCACCGCAATCGCAAAGCCACCCACGGCCCGCGTCGCGCTTGCAAACAGATGATCGGAGAGCTCGCCTGAACGCACCATCTCGAACAGCGCGCCGAGCACGGTCGAAAACGGCGGCAAAAACGTCGCATCGACCCATCCTGCGCGCGGCAGAATCTCCCACAGCGCACAGAAAGCCACGATCGCGGCGCTGCCACGCAGCACGCGCGGCAACGCAGTTACGACACCAGAAGCAAGCGAATTCGCCGACGAGAATCGTGTCGATAAGGTACTCATCACTCAGACTCCCTCCTGTATCAAGCCGCGTGTGCAACCGCGAGGCGCGAAGTCGCCCGGCGCTGATGCGTCAATTGCCAGATCTCGTGTCTGAGCCGCACGAATTCCGGCGTCGAGCGCAAGTCCTCGGAGAGGTCACCGCGCGCCAGATGCACATCGAGCGCATGGGTGATGCGACCGGGCGCGGCCGCCATCACGAGAACCCGTTGACCGAGATAGATCGCCTCGTCGATCGAGTGCGTAATGAACACAACGGTCGTGCCGGTGCGCTGCCAGATGCGCAGCAGTTCGTCCTGCAAGCTCTCGCGCGTCTGCGCATCGAGCGCGGCGAACGGCTCGTCCATCAACAGCACGGCCGGCTCGAAAGAGAGCGCGCGAGCAATCGCAACGCGCTGCTTCATGCCTCCGGATAGCTCATGCGGATAGCGGTCGCCGAACCCGCCGAGGCCGACCAGTTCAAGGAAAGAACGGGCACGCCCGGATCGCTTCGCTTTAGCAACGCCTTTCGCCTCCAGACCGAACTCGATATTGCCGAGCGCCGTCTTCCACGGAAAGAGCGCGTATTGCTGGAACACGATGCCGCGATCGAGCCCCGGCCCTTCAATCGCCTGGCCGTCGACGAGTATCTGCCCGCGATCCGGCTTCGCGAGGCCTGCGATCAGATCCAGCAAGGTCGTCTTACCGCAGCCGCTCGGGCCGACCAGCGTAATGAACTCGCCCGCCTGCACAGTGAAGGACACGTCCTCCAGCACGCTGAAGTGTCCGCGTCGCTTGAGATGAAACCCCTTCGTGACATTGCGCACGCCGATTGCAGCACCCATATTCGCGGGCCTCGTGATTCCATGCAGTGGCCGCCTAATGCGCCGCCACTGACTGGTTGAACGGATTGAACTGGTTCGAATAGATGTTCTCGGGCTTCACCTGTTCGGGCTTCAACACACCATTCTTCACATACCAGTCGATGTACGTCGTGAAGTCGTTGGCGTCGATCAGGCCGCCCTTGCCTCCCACACCGGCCGATTTCCAGTAGTTGACGATCGAAGTGTCTTCATTGCGATGTCGCGTCTCCACGATCTTCTTCAGACGGGCGACCACTTCCGCACGTGGTGTGTTCTTCGCCCATTCGATCGCGCGGGCCGTTCCGTCGACGAATTTGCGCACCGTATTCGGGTTCTGCGCGATGAAGCGATCCGTGAACAGATAGCTCGCGTAGCCGAACGAGCCGAAGAGTTGATAGTCGGTGGTGAGTAACGTCGCACCGCCGTCCGCGAGCAGCTTATCTTTGATGATGTCTTCGAGGAACACCGCATCCAGTTGCTTCTGCCTGAGCAACTGTGCGAGATTGACCGGCGGCGCCGCGACGAACACCACCTTCTGGATCTCTTCTTTGGACAGACCTGCCTTCTCGAGATACGCGGTCACCAGATACTGCTCGTAAGCGCCCGGCGTGTTCACGCCGACCTTACGGCCGATCAGATCACGTGCACTGTGGATCGGACTGCCTTGAAGCACGAACAGTCCACCATTGGTCTCCTTGTCGGTACCAACGTAGGAAATCACCGCCTTGACCGGCGCATGCGCCGCCACCAGTTTGACGATCGAACCGTTGAACGCACCGCCGAAGTCGACGTCGCCGGTGACCGCCGCCTGGATATCCTGCGGTCCGCTGATCGTATTGCCCACCCATTTGAGTTTGATCGGCGCAAGGTAGCCGAGGTCTTCGGCGAGTTCGGGATACAACACCTTGCTGGCCCACCCCTGATAGCGCAGTTCGAGCTTCTCAGGGGTTTGCGCCAACGCCGGGCTTGCTGAAGCTGCGACGCCCGCGGCGAGCGCCGACAGATAAAACAGGCGCGCAACACGATGCCGCAAGTCACGTGCGGTTTGCTTCATGCTTCGATCTCCGTGATCCGATGTGGAAGGCGTGCGTGCGCGGTTCAGAACACGCCGTCGTGTTCCAGCGTGATGCGATGAATACGCCGGCGCGCCGAGCCGTAGTCTCGCGCCGCGTAATGTTGGACCTGACGGTTATCCCAGATCGCGACATCGCCGGCACGCCATTCGAAGCGGGCTTGTACTTCCGGCGTCTTGATCAGATCGTAGAGATAGTTCAGCAGACTCTGGCTTGCCGTTTTCGATACGCCGAGCAGATGGCTGGTATGCCCTTCATTGACGAACACCAGCTTGCGGCCGTTCTCCGGATGCGTCTTGATGACTGGCACTTCAATGGGCGGATATTTTTGCGCGGCATCGCGCACGCGTGCCAACCCGGCCTCCACACTCTGCTCGCTCGTGCCTTCGGGAATGTCGTAACCGCTCAGCAGATCGGACAGCGCGTTCTTCTTGGGCGACGCAAAGAACGTGTTCACCGCTTTCAGCTTCTCGAAGTAGCGGGCCAGATCGGGATCCAGCAAGTCGTAGACTGCCGCCGACGAGGTCCAGATCGTGTCGCCGCCGCCCCCCTCAGGAATCTCCTGCGCGTGGAGGACGGTGGCCTTTGGCGGCTGCGGTTGCCATGAAACATCCACGTGCCAGTTGTCGGTGCCGCCGGACTGGGTTTTATCGCTGTGGGCGATGACTTCGATCTCCGGGAATCCCGCGACGGCCGGCAGATAGATATTCTTGCGAATGGGCGTGCCGAAGATGCGCGCAAGCGTGACGTGCTGTTCTGGCGTAAGCGTCTGCTCGCGAAAAAAGATCACGCCGTGATCGACCAGTGCCTGCCTCACCGTTTGCTGGTTCTCATCGCTGAGCGGCTGCGACAGGTCGACGTTCTCGATCACTGCGCCGATCAGCGGCTTGTAGCGGCGTACGCGAAGTTCCTGGTGAACGGTGGATGGCGATTGCTGGCGGTCGAGCACTGTACTCATGACGTCCTCCTTGGGGTCGATGGCGTAATTCATGAAAGCAGCATCGATGCGGCATCGGCAACCAACGATTCAGCTCATGCTTATGCGTTGCCGGGCGATTCGATTAGTCGCCGTCGCGGCAAAAAGAGTCCACCAGAGAAGCGCTTTGGTTCGAATAAAAGCTTATTTCGAAGCCCGCTTGCGTTTGCCTATAGTCGAAGGTTGGGTCGTTGCTCCGCAAGACGTCGATTCTGGACGGGCGATCCGTCATTCGCCCCATCGCTGTCAATACACGCCGATTGCATTCGGGCGACGCTGCCGTGAAGCAACGCGCTGAAACTGCAAAGCAAAGCATAAAAAACTGTTTGTCATTGCGATGTCAAACGGCCTTTAATAACAGGCTCGCCTTCGTGACATGCCGAAGTTGACCAATGTCTGCCCCCGCATCGGGGTATCGCTGAAGTAGCAATCGTATGTCAGGACTCGTCTCCGCATGGCGGGTTGATTTGTACCGGCTCCATATCGGAGCACTCTTTTTTCATGGCTGATATGGAACCGACATGGCTGACTTAACTTCCTCTCGCAACAGCTATGTCTCTTCGAAACGAATGCGCGCAGGTGTTTCGAGAGGTGCGCTTTATAGTTGGCTCTCCTGGATTGTTCCAGTTCTGGTCCTGGTGCTTTGGGAGGCTGCGGCGCGTATTGGACTGATTGCGCCTCAGGTGCTCCCGGCTCCAAGCAGTGTCGCGGAAACCGCATTGGATCTGGCCAGAAACGGCGATCTTTTCGTTCACCTCGGCGTCTCGCTTCTGCGTGCAATGGCGGGCTTCCTCATTGGGGGAATCATCGGCCTCGCGCTTGGCATCATGGTCGGCTTCTCACCGCTGGCACAGGCCCTTTTCGACCGATCGATCCAGATGGTGCGCGCGGTCCCTTTCCTTGCGATGCTGCCGCTCGTCATCGTCTGGTTCGGTGTGGGCGAGGTTGCGAAAATTTTCCTTGTCGCGCTCGCGGTCCTGTTCCCCATCTATGTCAACACCATGCTTGGCATCCGCCAGATCGATCCGAAGCTGATGGAGCTCGCCAAGGTTATCGGGCTGAACTGGACCGCGATCGTGCGACGGATCATTCTGCCCGGAGCGATGCCGTCGATCCTCACGGGCGTACGTTATGCGCTCGCTCATGCCTGGCTCGCGCTGGTCATCGCCGAAACACTCGCGACGACAAAGGGCATCGGCTTCCTGGCCATGGATGCCCGCGAATTCCTCCAAACCAATGTCATTTTGCTGACCATGATCATCTACGCGATCATCGGCGTCGTAGCGGACGCGCTGGTGCGCTCGCTTGAAACCCATTTCCTCTCATGGCACGCGAACTACGCCAAAGGAGAGCAAAAGTGAGCCAAAGCATCGCACTGCCCCGTGGTTCCGAAGTATCGGCACTCGTCAACGAAGATCGCGTCAGTCAGTCCGCGCTGGGCGTATCGGTACGTGGCCTGCGGCGCTGCTATGGCACGCGTGTCGTCATCGATGCACTGGATCTTGATATCCACCAAGGCGAATTCGTCGCGCTGCTGGGTGAAAGCGGGTGCGGGAAGACCACCCTGCTGCGCGCGCTGGCAGGCCTCGATCTGCCCGACGCTGGACAGATCCGCGCGCCCGAGCGTCCTTCCGTCGTGTTCCAGGAGCCTCGTCTACTGCCTTGGGCTACGCTGTGGGAGAACGTCGCTCTAGGTCATGAAACCACTGTCGGCCGAGCCGGCGCGGCTCGTGCCCTGGCCGAAGTCGGGCTTTCCAGCCGGGAGAACGACTGGCCCCGCAATCTCTCAGGCGGTCAGGCGCAACGCGTCGCGTTGGCGCGGGGCCTCGTTCGCGATCCCGCCCTTCTGCTGTTGGACGAACCGTTTGCGGCGCTCGACGCGCTCACGCGGATCAAGATGCACGGACTCGTCAAGGAGCTCGTTGCCCGCCATCACCCGGGCGTGCTGCTCGTGACGCATGACGTCGACGAAGCGCTCACGCTCGCCGACAGGATTCTCGTCATGCGCACGGGGCGCATCGCTGCTTCTTTCCGACCCAAGAACCACACGCCACAGGAACTGCGGTCCACGCTGCTCGCAGAACTGGGCGTTCTGTCTCACTGATCGATTTCCTGCACGACTCCAAGGACCTGACAAGGATGAATGATTCTTCACTGAGCCGCCGCCAACTATTGCGCGCGGCGGGTGGCCTGCTGGCCGGCGCCGCCGCCAGCAGCCTGTTCCCAGCCCGGGCAGCCGAGCCGCGCAAGCTGACACGCAACACCGATACGGTTCGCATCGGCTGGGGGTACGGCAGCCTGCCGGACATTGCCAAGCAACGTGGCGTATTCGAAAAGACGCTCGCCGCAAAAGGCATCAAGGTCGAATGGATCGGTCCGTTCCCGAACCACGCGCCGTCAATTCAGGCAGTGGTCGGCGGCAGTGCGGATTTCGGCTTCTGGGGATCGACTACGCCTGCATTGGCCGCCATGCTGGCCGGCTCACCTATCGTCTTCAATGCGTTCGACGTCTATTCCCCACGCTCGACTGCCATCATCGTGAAGAAATCGAGCGGCATCAACTCGGTCGCCGATCTGGCGGGCCGCAAGGTCGCCATCAACCGTTCGGGACTTGGCGAATTCCTGCTCATTGCAGCCCTGGAAAAGAACCACATTGACCGCGACAAGGTCGAGTTCGTTTATCTGAATCCGCCCGATGCCGCGCCCGCGTTCGCGCAAGGCAAGGTCGACGCCTGGTCGATGTGGTCGCCGGCGGTGGATATCGCGCGTAATTCGAACGACGCCAAGGACATCTTCAACGAGGGACGCGACCTCGATTTCCTGATTGACTACAGTTCGCTGGTGACGCGTCGCAAATTCACCGAAGAGAACTCCGAGCTGATTCGCGCGGTGATCGACGCGTACTACGTCGAAGGCGCCTGGCAGTCGACGCATTCCATCGAAGCCGAGCAGCTCGCACAGGGAGAAGCCAAATACCCGAACCAGGTGCGCGACTATCTGGCGAGCCTGAAGCGTGTGAATCAATTCCACGAACCCGACGACGCCGCTTTCATCGCGCAGCTTCAACGGGCAGCCGACTGGCTCGCCGAACGCAAGATCATCCGCTCGCGGATCAAGGTCGCGGATTACAGCATCAAGGTTTGATGGAGCACCATGAGCACGTCTGAAACCACGATCGTCGACAGCGGCCGGCCCCAGCTTGTCTCGCCACTGTCCGCAAGCCTCGGCTTCTCGGAGGCCATCGCCGATATCGCATCGACTGCGGCAGAGCGGGAACTGACACATCGTCTGCCGTACGATGAGATCGCTAAGCTCAAGGCGCTAGGGTTCGGTGCGCTACGCCTGCCGACCGATGCGGGAGGGCAAGGGTTATCGTTGACCGAGCTCTTCTTTGTAGCTCGCGATCTTGCTGCGGCCGATTCCAATATAGCCCATGCTTTTCGTAACCATCTGTGGCAAGTCGAAGCGTCGCTTAGACAACGAGACCACCCTTTCCATGCGCATGTCCTCGACCTGACCAGGCAGAACAAGACCGTCGGGCTCAGTTTTACCGACAGCGACGCGGTGGCGGCGGGCGCTCGTCCGAGCCGGGTCCTGAGCAGGCTCGAATGGGACGAAACACGGCATGCCTACATCGGCTCGGGCGAGAAAGTTTATGCGACGGGCAACCTCTACAACGACGCATTCATCGGCCTTGCTGTGGAAAGCCGTGCGGGCCGGACTGTGCAATACGTGCTCGACCGAGGCGAAGGGGTCAGCGATCACGACGACTGGCAGGGATTCGGCCAGCGCCTGACAGGCTCAGGCACGGCGGCCTTTCGCGCCGTGAGCGTGCCCGCCGCCCATGTTTACCCGCCGGATCCGCCGAAGCCTGAAGAAGCCGCGCCGTGGGGATACACCTTTCATCAGGTCTATCTGACCAACTGCATCGCTGGCGTCGTGCGGCGCATCGTACTGGACGCTGTAGAGGTTCTGCGCGCGCGGGGGCGCAACTTCTACCATGGCGAAGCCGCGCATCCTACCGAAGAGCCCGTACTGCAGACATTGCTCGGTCGTATCCGCGCGTATGTGGCCAGCACCGAGGCGACTGTAGACCGCGCTGTCGGAGCGCTGCAACGAGCCTGGGACAGCTATGGCACGAGCGACGAATATGAGACTACGCTTGCCGCCACGCTCTCGGCGGCAGAGGCCAAGGTGGTGACCGACGATCTCGCCCCGCAGATCGCCAGTTGGCTGATCGACCTCGGGTCAGGCTCGGTCGTCTCGCGCGTGGGCGCTCTGGACCGGCACTGGCGCAACATCAAGGTCATTGCCTCGCATAATCCGCGGCTTTACAAGGAACGCCTGCTCGGGCAGAACTTGCTGACTGGGCGTCTTCCGCCCACAGGTGCGTTCTTCTGATCACGAACCACGTCGTACCTGGCGCCAGGTACGAGCCTTGATTGCTTCCACCAGATACTCCGCGCTCAGGCGACAAGGAGACGCCGAACGCGCGGCGCAACCTCTTCCGCAAAGCGCTGCATATCGGCCTCGAAAGGCTGGAACTGCAGCATGAAGAGTTCAATCCCCGCTCGGTGAAAATCGGCGATACGCCGTGCGACCGTGTCGTAATCGCCGACAAGCCTTGCGGCCGTGCCACCGTTCGAACCGACGCGCGGCGACTGTGCGAACGTCTGGATCATCACCACGTTCGGATCGATATTGGCTTTCTGCCGCTCCCGCAGCGGTTTGTCCAGCTCGGCCAGCGCGAACAGATGTTCGAGGTGAGCCTCTGCCTGCGCCTGTGTTTCGCGTGCGATCACGAACGCCGACAGGCCGAAACGCAAAGCGTCCTGCCCGACGGGGCGCGCGCGAGCGGATACGTCGGCGATCAGGCGTGCAACGTCGTCGTGCGGTTGACCATTGATGAACCACACGTCGCCGTGCGCCGCTACCAGTGCGCGCGCCGGCTCCGACTCACCACCGACGTAGATCCGCGGACGTGCGCGAAACGGATCAGCGGGACGCAACTGATACCCGTCGATGTGGAAGTTATCGCCGCGGTGATTCACCACTTCGCCGCGCAGCAGCGCATCGACGACCGAGATCCATTCGCGGCCGTACACGTAGCGTTCATCGTGTTCCGGAAAACCGATGCCGGCACGTTCGAGCTCCGGACGATTCCACGCGTTCACCAGATTGATCGCAAAACGCCCGCCGCTGATGTGCTCGATTTGCTGAGCCATTTTTGCGAGCACGACCGGATGATAGAGATAGGGCTTGATGGCCGTAATGATCTCGATGCGCGACGTGAGCGCCGCCAATGCAGCCGATGCCGTCCATGCCTCGAGCTGGTCGAGCGAGGCGTCATGCGGATTGACCGTATGCTGGGCGACGAGCACCGAGTCGTAGCCGAGGCGCTCGGCCTCGAGCACGAGCGTCTTGTTGCGTCCCCAGGAGGCGTCATACGGTTCTGCGGGATCCTGCAGCGCCGCGCGGCTACCATGCACGAGCGCCCAGATGCCGAAGCGCGGAGGTTTGGCTGACATCGCTTTGATCAACGGGAAGATACAGGTGAAGGGACGCCCATGCTACCGCTACCTGTACGCCTCGCCATCCAATTTCTATCGATATGCAATTGCCAGAAAGGCATTAAGACCCTCGTCGCGCAATGCGCGCATATAACGATGCGGACTACCCCGCGCCCCACGAGTCGACTTAACAGTCTATTTTCTGTATTTGCCATTTACAGCATATTTTCTGTATTTGTCGAATACATAATATATACTGTTTCTGTCACTCACAGACTGGTTGATGCTTTCACGACTTTCCGAGGTCGCCCGTGGACTATCCCGTTAAAACCCCTCGTCAGTTGCGGCCACTTCTTGTCGGCTTCCGCAAGGCCGCCGGACTCACGCAGTCCCAGGTGGCGAGCCATTTGGGGGTCGCCCAGCAAACCTACGCCCAACTCGAGGCAAAGCCCGAATCCGCGAGCATGGATCGGCTATTCCACGTTTTGAAGTTGCTCAAGGTCGATATCGTTCTGACCCAGGTGTTGAGCTCGGCCAATCCCGAAGGCCACCAACCCGGGCGTCTGCGTACAGCGGGGCCGCCGGTCGCGGCAAAGCAGAGCGTGGCAAAAAAGCGTGCGACTACTCCGGCCGCGAAGACAGCGGGCACCCGGAAGGCGGCCGCCACCCCGGCGCGCGGTAGCGGGCAAGGCGCGCCGAAGCCGCCCACCCGGAAGCGAGTGGCACCAGTGACTACTGCCCCCAAGAAGCGGGAGGACTGGTAACAATGGGCCGCCGCTCGCACGCCAAAAGCCTCAACCTCTGGATGAACGGGTTGCCAGTCGGTACCTGGGAGACCACGCGGGACGGAGAGAAGCTGACCTACTTCGAAGCTTGGATAGCAGACGAACAGGGACGTCCTCTATCGCTCTCGCTGCCTTTTACGGCCGGCAATCAGCCCTATCGGGGCAAGGTGGTCTCGGACTATTTCGATAACCTGCTGCCTGATAGCAGGGCTATCCGCGAGCGCATCGCAGGGCGCTACAAAACTGGCGGCACGTCGCCGTTTGAGTTGCTGGCCAAGCTTGGACGAGACTGCGTAGGCGCTACCCAGATGCTGCCTCCAGACGAAACCCCGGTGAATCTTGAGCAGATCAATGGGCGCCCCCTCAACGAGGCGGAAATCGCGCGGCTACTGCGGGAAACAACGGCCCCGTCCGTATTGGGCCAGCATGAGCCCATCGATGACCTGCGCCTGTCCATCGCCGGCGCGCAGGAAAAGACTGCACTTCTGTGGCACGACGACCAGTGGGCCATCCCGGAAGGCAGTACCCCGACCACGCATATCCTGAAGCTACCTCTTGGACTGGTCGGAAACATGCGCGCCGACATGCGCACGTCGGTGGAAAACGAGTGGCTGTGCTCGAAAATCGTCGCAGCGTATGGTTTGCCGATCGCCAGTTGCGACATCGCCACCTTCGAGGACCAGAAAGTGCTCGTCGTCGAGCGATTCGATCGCCGGTACGCGAGCGACGGTTCATGGATCCTGCGGCTTCCCCAGGAGGATATGTGCCAGGCGACCGGGACGTCCGCCGCCGACAAATATGAGTCAGATGGCGGGCCCGGAATCCAGAAGGTCATGGAAGTCCTGGCCGGTTCAGAACGGTCCGCGATCGATCAGCGCCATTTCTTCATGACGCAGATCGTGTTCTGGATGCTCGCCGCCACCGACGGGCACGCGAAGAATTTCAGCATCGCACACCTGAAGTCCAACCGCTATGAGGCCACGCCGATCTATGACGTTCTCTCCGCGCACCCGATCATTGGCAATGGACCGAACCTGCTTTCTGCGCGTCGGGTGAAACTGGCAATGGCGGTACGTGGCAACAACGCCCACTATCTGATCAATGATATCCGTCGACGCCACTGGATTGCGCAGGGGCAACGAGTCACGCTTGCTCCGGCCGACGTCGAGGAGATGATCACCACCCTAACGGACATGACGGAGGATGTCGTCGCGGAGGTTGAGGCGCTGTTACCGGCCGCGTTTCCAAACGATGTGTCGGACAGGATCTTCGAGGGCCTGCGACAACAAAGCGCGAAGCTTGCCGCCCAGTAGACCGGTTGAAGGCAGCAGATCCGTCGCCGCTATTGCAATCAAGCGAGACAAAATGACGACGTCTTCCACCGCCGCGACAAAGGTAGCGCGTACCGGCGCTAGCCAGTCTGCAATGTCGGCAGATACTTCTCGAACAGATAGCCCGGGCGGCTCGTCCTCACCGAAATCATGAGCCGACAACAGCGTATAGCCACTGGTCTGGTCGGCGATCTAAAACAGTCTGGGTGTACCGGCCCAGACAACGACCGACTCGATGTGGGCGGTATTTACCCAGCTATGCGGCACCGTCGATTCGTAATGCGCGCTATCTCCCGCGCGCAATACAAATGTCTTGCCCTCCAGCGTCAGCGATACCTGGCCGGCGATCACGTACATGAACTCCTCGCCAGCATGCGTTGTCACTTCGGAGCGCTCTTGCCCGGGCGGCATCCTCACGAGAATGGCCTCAAGATGACGGCCTCCGGTCAGGTTCGTGAGTCTGGCAAACAGGTTCGCCGAATCCGCAAAGCCAAAAAACGTCAACTGCTCCGCGCGGCACACCGAACGTTCTTCACTGGGCGTGTCGAGGAAATACTGCACGGCCACTCCGAGTGATCTAGCGATACCCGCCAGCGATGTAAGGGAGGGGCTTGCCAGACCTCGTTCGACTTGCGACAGGAATGGCTTCGAAATGCCAGCCGCAGTGGCCGTATCATCGAGCGTGCGCTTTAGCCGCTGCCGCAGGCCGCGTATCTTGCTACCCAGCGCAAGAGGTGAATCGCTATTGTCAGTTTTAGTGAGCATGGCACGCCAGAATTAGCCGCTCTTGGCGGGTGTAACAACTTAACAGTGCTACCGATGCGCTCGGCAAGACGAGCGATGTCGCACCCTCGCATCTGTCGCGGGTGCCTGCAAGCGACGATGTCCGGGCGCTGACCGACTACATCAGCGGCGAACAACAACTCAACCGTGGGCCGCCCATGGAATAATGCGCCGCCCTCTCTCCAGCTGTTGCTCGGTCCTCGGAATGGCCAAGATCGTTTAGCCCACTGTAATCCGCTCGGCCTTTTTCATTTGAGTCGGTTCTTCAGCGGAGCCCCGCATCAGCTCAGTCAATCTGCGGCTATTCTGATCAATTGTTATTGTCAGGCTTGACGTTGCGTCGCACTTTGCAAAAATTTTTTGCGCCAAATCCTTGATTCAACTTCCGAGCGGCATGCTGTAGGAAAACGAAAGGTTGTTCACATCCAATCACATTGACCTCCACGTCTTCTCATGCGCGAACTGGAATCCCCCGAGCGCAGCACGCAACACGGATGATCAGCATCGCGGGGAACTGCCTACCCGATAGCGACACCCCAAGCTTACTAATGGTAGTCTCGAAGTCGACTACCATCATGCCGAGCCGGAGCAATATGAATAAACAGTGGACCGTGACAGATATTCCGCCGCAGATCGGCAAGCGAGTTCTCATCACCGGTGCGAACAGCGGTATTGGCTACCATGCTGCATTGACTCTGGCGCGCAAAGGCGCGCAAGTCATACTTGCGTGCCGCGATAAACAACGCGGAGAAGAGGCCTTAGCCCGTCTGAACGCCGCCGCACCCGACGCTCGTGCTGAACTGGCGATTCTCGATCTCGCATCCCTCGCGTCCGTAGCACAGTTCGCACAGAGGGAGCTCGCCGGGCAACACCCCATTCACATTCTGGTCAACAACGCTGGCGTCATGGCGCCACCGAAACGGCGCGAAACTGCCGACGGCTTCGAACTGCAGTTTGGCACCAACGTACTCGGCCATTTCGCGTTGACTGCGCTCCTTATGCCCGCTCTCGAACTAGCGGCAACTGGATCGCCTGAGCGACCACGCATCGTCACGATTGCTTCCATCGCGCACAAGCATGGTCAGATCGATTTCAACGACCTCCAATCCACAAAGACGTATTCGCCGATGCAGTCCTATCGGCAGTCAAAGCTCGCGGATCTGATGTTTGCGTTCGAGCTCGACCGGCGTTTGCGTGCTGCCAATTCCCGTGTTATGTCGGTTGCCGCTCACCCCGGCGTCGCAAACACCAATCTGTTTCGGGGCGGTGACCACTCCACGATTTCAAGAGCTGCCCGCGAGCTCCTTAGTCATTTCATCGGTGCCGCGCTGAACACCGATTACGCAGGCGCCCTGCCGACCCTTTACGCTGCTACTTCGCGTGACGTCAGTGACGGTGGCTACTATGGTCCACAAGGCTTTCTGGAAGCACGTGGAAGCAGGATCGGCGAGGCGAGTGTTGCCAGACAGGCAAAGGACACTTCGAACGCCGGCCGTTTGTGGCAGTTGTGCGAGGAGCTCACTCAGGTACGCTTGCGCCCATAGTGCGGGCCGGCCAAACCCTGAAGCGAGGATCAGGAACGGGCGCCTCACGCGGATGGTCGCGGATCGGGCGAACATCAACACGGGTTAGGCAGGTGCGCGGACCGATAACGGATAGACACGCTGCGGCAGCCCTGGTCGCGAGTTTTCGTGGCGCTGGTTACCCCGCCTATACCTCTGTATAGGTAAGTTACGCTAACGCGGCATCGGCATATCCCACCGTAGAGTAGATTCGTGCTCCGGTAAAACCTACTCTTCTCTCGTTCCGACAGGACCGGCGAGCGCGCAAGCTCGCGTGCGGCAGGAGAACCGAGTGACTCTCGAATTTTTAAGCCATCAAGCCATTTTCGACCAGGCGGTCCAGCATCTGTTCCAGCAGCGCGAAGCAGCGCTCCTGCCGCGCGGCGGCGGCGCATATCGCGGTTACTGCGGCGGCTGTCCAATCGGCAACTTCATCAAGCCACGCGACTACCTGACAGTGATGGAAGGGGTTCCCATTCACTATGTCAGCAAGAAAAAGCATGAAGTGCCCGCTTATATGGATGTGGGTGTCGCTGCGCTGAGAAGAGCGCTACTGCGTTCGAAGATCAACGTATACGACCCGCAGACGGTCAGCCTGCTGAGCTGCCTGCAAAACGTACATGACGTCTTCGGCGTCTGGGAATGGGGCGACAGGCTGCAATCGATCGCGCATCAATTCGGCCTTAACGCAGACCAACTGACGAACGCTGCGTAAGGACGGCCCGGGCTCGAGCACACGGCGTGCAGTGCCGCTATGATTGCGACTGCCGTTCCTTGCCAACCCGCTGGAGTACGTTATGCCGGGAGTTCAGCGAGCGCCAGCGCACTTCCTGAACCCGCATAATCCGCATCATGACCGACCGGTGTGTGGTGACGCCGCCGACCGGGCGCGGACGTAATCCACCGACGAGCTCAGGTTGCAACCGCCGCAGTCGTATCCACGTATAGCGCGTACAGTGACTGCCCGGCTGCCATGAACAGCCGGTTGTGCGCCGCGCCGCCGAAGCAGACGTTCGCGCAGCGTTCGGGCAGAGCAATGCGCCCAATCGCGTTGCCGTCCGGCGCGAATACCATCACACCGTTCAGTCCCGGTCCGGTGCCCCAACCGGCCCATAGGTTACCGTCCATGTCGCAACGGAAACCGTCTGGCGCGCCGTTCTCGCCCGCATCGACGAATACGCGTCCGCGCACGAGGCGCCGACCGTCCTCGACATCGTACACACGGATGCGCCGCGGCTTCGAGCCCGATTCGACGATGTAGAGGCGGCGTTCGTCGGGCGAGAAGCAGATGCCGTTCGGATTGACGATGTCGTCGGCGACCACCTCCGCCCGGCCGGTGGCCGGGTCGAGGCGGTAGACGTTGGTCGGCAGCTCCGGCTCACCTTTGACACCCTCGTAGTTGTTGGAGATGCCGAACGGCGGATCCGTGAACCAGATGCTGTCGTCGCTCTTCACGACCACATCGTTCGGCGAATTCAGCCGCTTGCCGTCGAAGCGGTCGAGCAACAAGGTCAGCGTGCCGTTGTACTCGGTGCGCGTCACGCGTCGGTTGCCGTGCTCGCAGGTGATGAGCCGCCCCTGGCGGTCCCGTGTATTGCCGTTCGCGTACCCCGAAGCCCTGCGAAATACCGACGTCGCGCCAGATTCCTCGTCCCACCGCATGATGCGGTTGTTCGGAATATCGCTCCACAGCAGGAAGCGGCCGTCGCCAAACCACACCGGTCCTTCGCCGAAGCGCATGCCAGTCGCAAGCCGCTCGACCGCCGCGTTCGTGATCCGGTATTTCAGGAAGCGCGGATCGAGCACTTCCACTGCGGGATCGGGATAGGTTTCACTTTGTTGCCACATAGTGCTGGCTCTTGAGTCAACGGGGCTGCTTGATGAACGCTTCGAATGCCGTAGCGTAGTCCGGATGCCAGCGCGACAACGCGGGCCGGTTCTCGACGATATCGCCTGCGGCCCATAGGATGCGCAGTTCATCGAGTGAACGCGGCACGTCGTTGTCGGGACACAGTATGTAGAAGTCGCCGGCGTCGAGACGCTCGAACATGAAATCGACGGTCTGCTCGGGCGTCCATGCGGCGGCGGGCTTTTCCACGCGGCCGTTGCGTGTCAGTTCCGTGAACACGAAGCCAGGAATCAGCAGATGAGCGCTAATCCGGCAGTCGGCGGTGTTGCGCAGTTCGTGCTGCAGCGCTTCGGTGAACGCTTTCAGACCGGCCTTCGCAACGTTGTAGGCGGGGTCGCCCGGCGGCGTCGTGATGCCTTGCTTCGAACCAGTGTTGATCACAAGTCCCGGACGACCGCGCTTGATCATGTCCGGCACGAAGACTTGCGTACCGTGGATCACGCCCCACAAGTTGACACCCAGCACGCGCGCCCAGTTCTCGGTCGGACCGAACATTGCGCTGCCGGGCTGAATGCCGGCATTGTTCATCAACACATCTGTTCCGCCGAAGCGTTCGACGACGGTTGCGTGCAGGCGGCGAACATCGTCGGCGACGCTGACGTCGGTCTCGACCGCAAAGACGTCTTGTGTGCCGCTTGGGGTCAGCGCGGCGATTTCCTCCACCGCCTGCGCGACGCGGTCGGCGCCGAGGTCGGCGATGCAGACGCGCAACCCAAGCTGCGCAAAGCGTTTGGCAGCAGCCAGGCCGATGCCGGCGGCGCCACCGGTGATCACGGCGACGGCGCCGGGGGTCAGGGCAGAATGAGTCATGAGAATCCTCGTTGATGCCGGAATCGCGGCGCCTACAAGCGACTTACGATCCCGATCCGTTGGAACAGTGAGTCGGCGATCCTAGCATGACCGTTTCTTTCGTGACCGGCCGGGCTCTCAATGACGAGCGATCCTAAGCATGTTGCGCTATTGCCGCGCGAAGCGGCGAGTCGAACGTCAGGCTATCATCGCGGGCAATTTGAGCAAGTCCAGGAAAGCACGGGCGACGGGTATGAGCGGTTCTCCCGCGCTCCCCTTAAAAACCGCCGCAAGTTCCCAGCAGGGTTCCTCGGTCTCACGCAGGCTCGCCATTGCAACCGGCGCGCCGCGCGTGTCGCTGCCCCTTGCTGCGGCGACGGATTCGGGCACCATGCTGATCGCAAGCCCCTGTGCGGCCAGTTCGAGCAACATCGGCATGTCGTTGACCTCGAAGCTGGTCCGGCGCTGCAGCCCTGCCGCCGCAAAGCTTCGATCGACGAGCCGCCGCACGCTCCACTCCGGGCGCAGGTCGGCGAATGTTTCGTCGACGAGATCGGCCAGCTCCAGCCCGCTGGCGCCCGCAAGCCGATGATACGTCGCGCAGACGACAACCATTCCTTCGCATGCGAACATGTGCGACCCGAGATCGTCGAGCGGCGTATCCGGCGGCTGCGTGAACGCGAGGTCGAGGCGCCCTTCCCTCACATCGTCGATCAACGCACGCGAGCCGTCGAGTGTCAATTCGATGTCGATCCCACCGAACGCGGCCCGAAACTGTCCTAGAGAAGCCGGCAGGTCGACGAAAGGCGCGAGACCGTGAATCGCACCGATACTCAGCCGCCCGCGTGCGAGCCCATGAACCTGCGTGACGGCGTGCCGCGCGTCGCGGGCGGCAGCCAGTACCCGCTGCGCCTCTGCGAACAGCACTTCGCCGGCAGGCGTCAAGGCGACTCGCCTCGTGCTGCGATTGAACAACGGTCCGCCCAGGTCTTCTTCCAGCGAGCGGATCGACGCAGACAATCCGGACTGCACAAGGTTGAGGCGCCGCGCCGCGCGCGTGAAATGTCGCTCTTCCGCGACCGCCACGAAATGTTCCAGTTGCTTCAAATCCACGTTGGCACTCTTTCTGCAGAGACGATTAATCACGGAAACCGCTTAATTGGATCACATCTTTCTATTGGAATGGTAATTCAATCTCCGTTATCGTCGAATGTCTGGACACGTGAAACGCCGCGCACGAAATGCGGGCGCAATGGGACTTAACGACCGCACGCCAGTTGCGAATCCTCACAGCATATAGGGAGATTGCTTCATCATGGACTACCGTCAACTTGGCCGTTCGGGCCTCAAGGTGTCGACCGTCACGCTGGGCACGATGACGATGGGCGGCAAAGGCAAATTCGCCAGCGTCGGCGAGGTCGGCCTCGACGATGCGCGCCGGCAGATCGACATGTGCATCGACGCGGGCGTCAACCTGATCGATACCGCGGATGTCTATTCGAACGGTGCGTCGGAGGAAATCGTCGGCCAGGCGCTCGGCGGCAAGCGCAAAGGCGGCGTGCTGATTGCGACGAAAGCCCGCTTTCCCATGGGTGACGGCCCGAACGACCGGGGTCTGTCGCGGCATCATTTGATAGAAGCCTGCGAGGCGAGCCTGCGCCGTCTCAAGACCGATGTAATCGACCTCTACCAGGTGCACGAATGGGACGGACTCACGCCACTCGAAGAAACGCTTGAAGCGCTCGACCTGCTTGTCCGGCATGGCAAGGTCCGGTATGTCGGCTGCTCGAACTACTCGGGCTGGCACCTGATGAAGGCGTTGCATGTGAGCGAACGCGATCGCCTGCCGCGCTTCGTGAGTCAGCAGATTCATTACACGCTCGAAGCACGCGAAGCGGAATACGAACTCGCGCCGATCGCACTCGATCAAGGCCTGGGCATTCTCGTCTGGAGCCCGCTCGCAGGCGGCCTGCTGTCGGGTAAGCACCGCCGCGACGCGACGCCCGAGGGCACGCGTCAGCTCGCCGGCTGGACGGAGCCGCCGATCCGCGACGCCGAACGACTGTGGTCGATCGTCGATACGCTTGTTGAAATCGCCGGCGAGCAGAATGTCTCGGCTGCGCAGGTCGCGCTCGCATGGACGCTCGGGCGCCCCGCCGTCACGTCGGTCATCATCGGCGGACGCAACGAGAAGCAGTTGCTCGACAACCTCGGCGCGGCCAACCTCAGACTGAGCGCCGAACAGCGCGAGCGGCTCGACAAGGTGAGCGCGCCGCCCCTGCTCTATCCGTACTGGCATCAGGTGCAGACCGCGCACGATCGTCTTTCAGTTGCGGACCTGTCGCTGTTGGAGCCCCATCTCAAGGCGTAGACGCGCATCCATTCCCCATCTCATGGCGATGGTCGGCATGCTGGCGGGAGGCTGCCTCAGTGACAGCCTCCTGAAAAAGGGTAAATCGGTAACGGTCGCGCGCAAGTTGCCGGTGATCGTCGGCCTCGTGTTGACCGCCACGATCGTTCGGCAATCTGTCCGGTATTACTACGCCCGTCGTTTTCGGCATGATCCTGCAGCGCACGCACAACTTCCACTATGCGATGTGATACATCTCGATCGTCGCCGTTCTGGGCATCCTTTCGTAAATCTTCCTCGTCGGCAAAATCGAAATGATCGTGCCGCCGAAGAAGCGGGCACCTAACGCGTACGGGGTTACGCAGTCGAGCTAGGCTCAAACAGGCTGGCTTACGCTAGCCGCGCCAAAGAAACGCAAACGCCGCCTTATGTGATGGCGCCAATCTGCCAGGGCACGAATTCATTCTGGCCGTATCCGTGAATCTCGCTTTTCGACGCCTGGCCCGACGCGGTCGCAAGCATGAGTTGGAAGATCTCCTCACCGAGTTCGTCGACCGTTCGTTCGCCGTCGAGGATCGACCCGCAATTCAGGTCGATGTCCTCTTCCTGGCGTTGCCACAAAGCGGTATTGGTTCCCAGTTTCAACGATGGCGACGGCGCGCAACCATAGGCGGAGCCGCGGCCGGTCGTAAAGCAGATCAGATTTGCCCCGCCCGCGACCTGCCCGGTCGCCGAAACCGGATCGTAGCCCGGTGTATCCATGAAAACGAGACCGTGCGCACGCACCAGTTCGGCGTACCGGTACACGTCGACGAGATTGCTCGTGCCGCCTTTCGCTACGGCGCCAAGCGACTTTTCGAGAATCGTTGTCAGCCCACCGGCCTTGTTCCCGGCCGATGGATTGTTGTTCAGATCGGCATTCATGCGCGCGCAGTATGCTTCCCACCAGTGAATCCGTTCGATGAGCTTTTCGCCGACTTCACGTGACACGGCCCGGCGCGTCAATAGATGTTCGGCGCCGTAGACCTCGGGGGTTTCGGAGAGAATCGCCGTTCCACCGTGCGAGACCAGGCGATCGACTGCCGCGCCGAGTGCCGGATTTGCGGTAATGCCGGAGTAGCCGTCTGAGCCGCCGCATTGCAAGCCGATTACGAGGTGCTTGGCATCCACGGGCTCGCGCCGTACCTTGTTCGCTTCCCCGAGCATCGCCTTGACCTGTTCGATGCCCGCCGCCACCGTGCGCGCCGTGCCACCGGTCGCCTGAATGGTCATCGTCTTCAGCGCCGCCCCGGACGTAAGACCCTGGCTTTGCATAAGCCCATCGATCTGATTGGTTTCGCAGCCCAACCCGACTATCAGCACGCCGGCGAAATTAGGATGCCGTGCATAACCACCGAGCGTGCGCCGGATCATTTCCAGCGCTTCGCCTTCGGAATCGATCGCGCAGCCCTGAGCGTGCGTCAGCGCGATCACGCCATCAACGTTTGGATAGTCCGCAAGCGCTTGCGGATGAATATCGCGACGAAAGTAATCTGCGATGGCGCGCGCCGCCGTTGCGGAGCAATTGACCGATGTCAGAATGCCGATGTAGTTACGCGTTGCGACACGTCCGTCGGCGCGTACGATGCCCATGAACCGTGCCGCCGCTGCGACCGTCGACGCCGGCTTCGCATCTGCGCCGAACGCGTAGTCCCGATCGAAATCGCCCATCGCAAGGTTGTGCGTATGGACGTGCTCCCCGGCTTCGATGGCACGTGTCGCAAAGCCGATGATCTGGCCGTAGCGCCGCACTGGCGCGCCCGTTTCGATAGCGTGGACGGCAAGCTTATGACCCGCCGGGATCAACCCACGTACGGCAAGACTACCGCGGATGCGCATGCCCGAGACAAGCTGGTGCCGCGCGATGATGACATCGTCATCTGGATGCAGTTGCACGATTGGCTCTATAGTTGCCGAAGGATCGGCCATTGTGTTCTCCGCGTCGAATATCATGACGTTGCCTCCTCGATCTGCGCTGCGCGCACGGCCTCGCCTGTTACGGCATCAAGGCCGGCGAGCGTATTGATCGATGCGCAAGCGCCGCATCGTCCGCCGATGTAATGATGTCCGAGAATGCTCATGTGAATTTCCGGTTAAATTATGTGCAGCGTATCTGCATGTGCCTAGCGAAGCGTCGCTTCGGCCGAGCCAATCGGCGCTTCGGCTACGCGGCGTGAATGCAAGCCGATGCTCATAAGCAGGAACACGCCGACGACGCCTGCAAACGCCAGGGTGAACATGCCTGCACGAGGGCTATGAAAGAGCGTCTCCACTGCCGTCTTTAATGTGGGCGCGATGAAGCCGCCGAGATTGCCGAGCGCGCCGATCATTGCAATACCGCTCGCGCTGCCGCGGTACCGCTCAGGTAGGCCGTCGGCAAGGTCCAGAAGAGCGGCTGGACGACTACGAAGCCGACCGTCGCGATACAGAATGCGACGAGCACGGGTCCAATGTGATTGCCGAGGGTCGACAGTGCTATTCCTGCCGCGGCCGCCGCCAGCATGGCGATGGCGAGTTGCCGGTGCTTCCCGCTCGCGTCCGCGTAGCCGGTGATGAAGCGCAGTGCGATGAGTGCGCACAACCAGGGAATGGCGGTCAGAAAGCCGACCTTCGAGCCGATGGCGGTACCGGTCAGCTCCGAAATCCGCGTCGGCAGATAGAAGATGACGCCATACACGCTAACCTGAATGGCGAAATAAATCGATACAAAGCGAAGCACGTTCCAGTTGCGCAGCGCGGTTAGCGCAGTAGCGGGCCCATGCGCGACCTTGTGCCGGTCTTCCGCTGCAATGGCGTTTTCCAGGGCGTCTTTTTCGGCCGACGTCAGCCACTTCGCGTGGCGCGGTTTGCTCACCAGATAGAAGAACGCGACGATGCCAACAGCCGACGCAGCGAGACCTTCGATGAGAAACATCCATTGCCAGTTGTGCAGACCCAGGCGGCCACCCATGACCTCCATCAGATAACCTGATAGCGGGCTGCCCAGCACGAGCGCCACTGGCAAGCCAAAGTAGTAGATGCCTAGCGCCTTGCCGCGTTCACGTGCGGGGAACCAGTATGTGGAATAGAGAATGACGCCGGGCGAAAAACCTGCTTCGGCCACGCCCAGAATGAAGCGCAGCGCATAGAACGAGGCCTCGTTGTGCGCAAACATCATGGCCGCCGACGCAAGCCCCCAAGTGACCATGATCCGGCTCAACCAGAGCTTCGCACCCACCCGATGCAGCATCAGATTGCTCGGGATCTCGAACACCGCATAGCCGATGAAAAAGATCCCCGCCCCGAGCGCAAACGCCGCGTTGCCGATGTTCGAATCGACTTGAAGGGCCTGTTTGACAAACCCGACGTTCGAACGGTCAAGCATCGATAGCGCGAACATCAGCGCGAGGAAGGGCGCAAGCCGCAGGCGCGCCTTGCGCACCGCGCTTTCCAACGGGTCTTGCGTAACGTGTTGAGTCTGCATCTCGTCTATCTCCTTGAGGAAGCCGGGTATGCCGGTCTGTTATGGGGGGTTAGAGCCGGGTCATACGTGATCAGAGAAAGGCTGTGCCCAGTAGTCCTCGTGCAGCAAGGTTCGCCATCAGCGCGCGCACGCCGAAGGTCCACGGCTCGATGCGGTCGCTGTGGCTGACCCGGTTGACCAGCGTGCCGAGCTGCCGGCTCGAGATCTTCACGATATCGCCCAGCTTGTGTGTGAAGCCCGCGCCAGCGGCGTCGCGGTCTTCGATTGGTGCAAAAAGTGTCCCGAGGAACAGCAGCGCGCCATCGGGGTATTGATGGGTCGAACTGATCGTCTGCGAAACGAGATCGAGCGGGTCGCGCGTGATCTGGTCCATCGAACTCGTGCCTCGCAAGACAAAACCGTCGCTGCCTTCAACGCGCAAATCGACTGTCGCCCGACGCACATCGTCGATCGAGAAAGTCTCGTCGAAAAGCCGCAGGAAAGGGCCAATCGCACACGAGCCATTGTTGTCCTTCGCCTTGCCAAGCAGCAGCGCGCTGCGTCCTTCGAAGTCGCGCAGATTGACGTCGTTGCCCAGCGTCGCGCCGAGCGCGCGGCCGCGGCTGTCGATCGACAGCACGATTTCCGGCTCCGGATTGTTCCAGACCGAATTCGGATGCAGCCCGATCTCCGTGCCTGTACCCAAAGCCGCCAGCACCGGCGCTTTTGTGAAGACTTCCGCGTCAGGGCCGATTCCGACTTCCAGGTATTGGGACCATAGTCCCTGCTCGATCAGCAGCACCTTCAATTCGCGCGCCTCGGCGGAGTCCGGTCGGATGCTGGTGAGACTATCGCCGACCAGAGACCTGATCTGCTCTCGCACGCGCACCGCGCCTTGCGGGTCGCCCTTTGCCTGCTCCTCGATCACTCGTTCAATCAGGCTCGCCGCAAAGGTCACCCCTGCTGCTTTGATGACCTGCAGATCGCAAGGCGCGAGCAGATGGACGCGCTCCGGATTGCGCGCGGTACCGCCCGTTGCATCGGCCGTATTGCCGATGATCGTCTCCAGCTCGCCGATCCAGCGGCCACTCGCGGCTCGCACCGTCGCGACCGGATCTTCCCGCTCCAGCAAGCTGCTGATGGTCGGTGCTGCGTCGGAAATGTCGAACACGCCGTCGGCGCGCAAGACGACTACGGCGGGACCTGCGGGCATTGAATTCGCGGCAGGAACCCAGGCGCGGCCGACAAGCGTGCCGGACAATCCGTCCGACGGCAGCGTGTCCGTTACGCTGAGTGAAAGCGGGGGTGTCATGTCTGTCTCCACTGAAGTTTGTCTGGCGCGCGCGGCTTGCCGCCAGTTCGCGCGTTGATTCGCCCAGCAGCAACTTTAGGCAGCCGACCGATAAACATCCAATCTCTTATTCAGTACAATCGATTCCATCCGGTTATGAGTTCGTGCGTGTTTACCCCATGTCCAGACAATTTGCGGTGCGTACGTCGAGCGTCCTGGCAAGGCTGCGCTTCAGACATCTTCAACTGCTCGATGCCCTCGGACGCACGCACAACTTGCGCATCGCAGCCGAACAGATGCTTATCACCCAGCCCGCGGCGACAAAAATCCTGAGTGACATCGAATCGATGTTCGGGGCCCAGTTGTTCGAACGGTTACCACGGGAGATGCGCCCAACCGATCTCGGCGTATTGTCCGTGCGCTATGCGACCACGGCGGTAGCCGATCTGGGCAGGTTCGTGAACGAGTTCAGCACCTTGAGCGATGGCGGCTACGGTCATCTCACCGTCGGCGCTATCTCGGCTTCGGCCGCTCAGGTGGTGACGACCGGCATCAGGGAGATTCGCCAGCAGCGGCCGCAACTGGTCATCAAACTGGTCGAGCAAAGCAGCGACCAACTGGCGATCTGGCTCGAAGAAAGGAAGCTGGACGTGATGGTCGGCCGTCTGACGGAGCCGCGCCATCAAGTACTGTTCGACTTCGAGGTGCTGTCCGGGGAACCGGTCTGGGTGGTCGTCGGACAGCATCATCCGTTGCTGCAGCGGCGGCGGCTGGAGTTGGCCGATCTTGGCGCGTGGCCATGGATTCTCTATCCGCAAGCAACGGCTATCAGGCAGCTGTTCGACGAAACGTTCGCCGGCGCGGGCATTCCTGCGCCGGTGGGCATGGTGGAAACGCCTTCAATCTTTTCGACACTGGAACTGTTGCAGGCAACCGACATGATTTCGCTGCAGCCACGTGCCGCTGTCGAAAAATATGTAAGCAAGGGTCTGCTCGGACACCTGCCCATTCCCATCACCCGGACCATGACGAGCTACGGTATCGTCACGCGCAAGCACGAGTTGCCGTCACAGCCCATGCAGGAATTCATCGCCATTCTACGTTCCGTGGCCGGACGTGTCGGCGATTGAGCGCTGCCAACGCGGGACGAATCGAGTGAGGCAACGTGACGATAGGGATCGGCGAGAGCGGTCCGACGATAGCCTTAGAACGATGTGCCTATCTGGAACTGGAATTTCTGATACTGATCGCCTGCGTGCTTGACGAGCGGAAAGCCGAGGCTCAACTTGAGCGGACCGATCGGCGAGATCCAGGCGAGCCCCAGCCCATAGCCGTAGCGCAATCCGTTCGCACCGATGCTACTGCCTTCGCTGCCCCATACATTGCCGCCGTCGAGGAAGGCAGCCGAGGCTCTGTTGCAAATAGGGTCGGCGAATCGGTTAGGGTTATCGGAGCAAAACGAACGGATGACCCGCGATGAGCAAGCTGAAGAGTCTGGAGGAGTTGTTCGGTGGACACCATTTCGATCGGGAGACCATCATTCTGTGCGTTCGCTGGTATCTGCGCTACATGCTCAGCCTACGCGATCTGGTCGAGATGGTGGCCGAACGAGGATTATCGCTGGCCCACACGACGATCCTGCGCTGGGTGAGACGTTATACGCCCGAGTTCGTCAAGCGCTGGAACCGCTTTGCTACGCCAGCCGGTCGCTCGTGGCGCGTCGACGAAACCTACATGAAGATTCGCGGCAAATGGGTTTACCTGTACCGGGCGGTGGATCGGGCTGGCCAGACGGTGGACTTCATGCTCAGGGCGAGGCGCGACATGGCCGCGGCCAAAGCCTTTTTCAGCAAGGCTATCAGGCATCAGGGCCAGTCGCCGGAGACCATCACGCCCGACGGGTACGCTGCCTCGCACCGCGCGGTGCGCGAGATGAAGGCCGATGGTCTGCTGCCTGAAGACACGAAGGTCCGGTCCTCAAAATATCTGAACAACGTGATTGAACCGGATCATCGCCACATCAAGTCCAGAACAAATGTGATGCTTGGATTCAAGCGGTTCAGGAGCGCCGCGACCACGATTGCCGGCATCGAATTGACGCATCGCATTCGCAAGGGCCAGTTCGATCTCACGGAGCTCGGCCTCAAGGAGGCCACTGCACCCACCGTATGGCATGCGGTTCTGTCCACTCGATTAGTTATCCTTCCCATAGGCAACTTCTCAACCTGCTTTCCTATTTGCACCAGAACGATCAAATCGAAGTTGCTCCAATGCCGCTATCCATGTGCGCAATTCAAGTACCTGCAGCACGGATTTGCCCGCGCGACCTGTTAGCGTCCGGGGCTCACTCGCCTGGTGGCGAGGAAGCCTCAACCGCGGAGCGCCACAGTAACCACAACGAGAGCCGAGAAGATCAGCGCCGGGGCGAGATGCCGGAACGGCTCCCGATTTCGTAGCAACGTGAAGAGCGCGCCAATCATGATCGCACCGGCCAGCGTTAGGCCTAAAACTCTGGTTTGTTGTCCAAGAAGAAGTGCCGCACTGAGCAACTCGAGCGCGCCACAGAGCAACTGAAACCAGGCCGGGTAACCCCAGCGTGCGAAGTCGCGCTTCACCGCGCCGCGTCGTGCGAGATTGACGACCCCAGCAACGGCGAACAGAACCGCTACGATCACCGCGAGAATCGATTCGAAAGATGCAGTGTTTAACGCCATGGTCATGCTCCGTTGCTTTGCTGAAAGTGCTTCTGTACAGAGAGGTCCGCAATCAGGCCGGGGCCGTGGGGTTCCCACGCAAGAACTCGCCGGGCATGCTGGCCGCTTACCGTCTGGTCGAGCGCCAGTGCGTCAGCAAATGGCCCAAGCGATTTGCGAGCATCGTCAAGCGGCCAAAATTCGATGCGGTCCGCACCGACCGAGGCCCGAATCGCTTCGCCCATTTCGGCAATGGCAACGGCATCTTCCGCGACCACGTTGAAGATCTGTCCCGCGACTCGACCGTCCCCGGTTGCCGCCCGCTCCACCGCGCTCAGGTAGGCCGTGGCGAGATCATCGACGTGAACAGCAGGCCAGTGGTTGCGACCATCGCCGACGAACCTCACACTGCCGGTCTGACGGACCATGCCGGCAAGCATGCCGAAGATGCCGCCGCCGTAGCCGTGCACCATCGCCGGCCTGAGGATCACTGCAGCAATCGAGCGGCGTGCTGCTAGCGCCAGCACCTGTTGCTCCACTGCGGGCCGCCAGGCGATGAGTGGTGTCGGATTCAGCGCCGATGCTTCAGTCGCGGGCTCCCCCTCTGTATTGCCGTAGACCCAGGTGCCCGACGTATAGACAAACGCCGCGCCCGAATGCAGATGCGAAAGGATCGCTACAGCCGCGGCCTCGTCAGCAGCAGCAGCGGAAGCATCGTTGGTCGACGCCATGTGCACCACGCCATCAGCGGCACCGGCAGTCGCAGCGAAAGACTGTGGCTCGCGCAAGTCGCCGCCATGCAGTTTCACGCCGAGACGTGTCAGCGCGCCGGCGGCCGCCGAACTGTCCTCGCGCACCAGCGCCGTCACCTGATGGCCGAGGCTGATTGCCCTGCGCGCGACCGCCTGCCCGATGAAGCCCGTACCACCTGTGACGAATAGTTCCATAGCGTTCTCCTCGATGATTGCCTGCGAAGTTGAAAAGCCATACAAACGAGACTCATCAGTCTCGTTTTGACAAATCTAAACGAGACTACCCAGTCTTGTCAACTACTCGGCGATCTGTTATTTATCTCGCATGGACACTTCTTCTATCCCCGGCCTGAGCCCGCTGCAAAGCCGCAAGCGGTCTGCAATCCTCGACGGCGCGAAAACCGTTTTCTTACGCGAGGGTTTCGGCCTGGCAACGATGGACGATGTCGCCGCGGCCGCTGGCGTCGGCAAACAGACGGTCTACCGCCACTTCAAGTCGAAGGAGGCGCTCTTCGTTGGTCTGGTGAGCTCGATGTGCGCTCAGGTGGGTGGACTTCTTGCCAGCGCTCGGGACGAGCAATCCGATGGATCACCCGAAGTCGAGTTGCGCGAGTTGGGATGGGTGTTGGCACGAAGCCTTATTACCCCGGATAATCTGCGGCTTTACCGGGCCATCGTTGCTGAGGCCGAGCGTCTTCCGGCACTCGGCCAGGTGTTTTTCGAAAATGGTGCAAAGGTCGTGCGTGCCTTCGCCGCCAATATTCTGCGAGAGCGATTTGACGAATCGACTGCTGCAATGCGGGCAGCGACATTCGTTCAGTTGGTGCTTGGCGACGCGTATCTGGAACTGTCAATTGGCTACACGGTGCCCGATGTCGAAGCACGCTTTGCGCTGCAGATTGACGAGGCGGTAGCGGCTGCACTTCGCTAAGGAGCGGCGCATAAGATGTCGAGCCGCTTCATGCGGAACGCAACAGCGTGTAGCGCGGGAAGCAAGACAGCGGGTGTCCGATTCCGAACCCAGTCGCGCACCGGTTTCCGTACGATCCAGGCGCGTTTCCAAAATTGTGAGTGTCGTTTTGTGGCCGGTCACTGCCTGCCGCCGATCGACGACACGCGACCCACTCCTGCCTGTCACACGCTCCGCTAGTCAAAGGCTGGTAACGGAGAAGGCCGGACATCGAAACCACATCGAACAACCTGTCGGAGCCTGCCCAAGGATACCGACACGCCGCCCATCGCCGTCCCTCGCCTACGAAAACTATTAGAGAACCGACACCATACCGTCATTGTTGCTCCCTATATTCGTCAGTCGCCCGATCCTGACAATTACCGAACGACAGGTTACGGGCGTGCAACAAGACATCCTTGAGCTTCCACGAGCGGGGTCTCGGCAGGCAGCCGTCCTAACGGGCGATATCGAGCATGGAGCGCGAACGATGCATGCGGTCGATCGTGACAAGCCATGCGGGTTCGCCGAGCGATCGGCTGCAGTGAACGCTATCGAAGGTTTCGACGATCAGCCAAACAAGAAGGAGCACCTGCACGTGAATTCCCGCCGCAAATTTCTCCAGAGTACCGCCACGGCCGGCCTGTCGGCTGCCGCGCTCAGCGTATTTCCACCCAGCATCCGTCGTGCGCTCGCGATTCCCGCGCATCATGAGAGCGGCACGATCAAGGACGTCAAGCACGTCGTGATCCTGATGATGGAAAACCGCGCGTTCGACCACTACTTCGGCACCTATAAGGGTGTGCGCGGATACGGCGATCGCTTCACGATTCCGCTACCGAACGGCCGCAACGTGTGGCAGCAGATCGATGCCAACGGCAACGTGGACCTGCCATACCATCTGGATGAGACCAAAGGCAATGCGCAGCGCGTGACCGGCACGCCGCATAGCTGGGTCGACACGCAGAACGCATGGGATGGCGGCCGCATGGCTGCATGGCCGGTGTCCAAGCAGGACCAGACAATGGGCTACTTCGACACGGCTGAAATCCCGTTCCAGCGAGCGCTGGCCGAAGCGTTCACCATCTGTGACGACTACCACTGCGCGTTCCTTGGCGGCACGCACCCGAATCGCATCATCCATTCCACCGGCACGAATGGTCCTGCGTATGGCAAAACCTTCGTGAACAACTTCAGCGGCGACTTTGACGTCACCACATCGGCGTCGGCCTACTTCGACTGGAAGACCACCGCCGAGCGCCTGGAAGAGGCCGGTGTGACCTGGAAGGTGTATCAGAACATCAAGAACACCTTCGGCTGCAACCCGCTGCTCGGCTTCAGGCAGTACCGCCGGGCCAACGAGGCGCTGCCGTCGGCGCGTCAGGTCAGCACGTCGCTGAGCCAGGCCGCCGAGCCGGTCTACAACCCGACCGATGCCGTGGCCCAGCCGCTGATCAAGGGCTACGCGAACACACTGCCGACCACGGACACCGACCCGAACACCAACGGCACCTTCGTCGAGGCTTTCGCCGATGATGTGAGAAACGGCCGTCTGCCGGAAGTCTCGTGGGTCGTTCCGACCGACGTCTACTCCGAGCACCCGGGGCCTTCGAGCCCGGTGCAGGGCGCGTGGTTCGTGCAGCAATTTCTCGATGCGTTGACCGCCGTGCCCGAGGTATGGAGCAAGACCGTCCTGCTCGTCAACTTTGACGAGAACGACGGCTTCTTCGACCACGTGCCCCCGGCCGCTGTCCCGTCGCCGAACGGTGACGGCACCTACGCCGGAAAGACCACGCTGGGCAGCGCCGACCTGGGCGTCGAATACTTCACACATCCGTACGTGACCCGCGCCGACACGGGCGCGACGCCTAACAGCCAGCCGAGCGGGCCGGACGGCAAGCCGTACGGCCCGGGTCCGCGCGTGCCGCTGTGGGTGATTTCGCCGTGGAGCCGCGGCGGCTGGGTCAATTCGCAGACGTTCGATCACACTTCGGTGCTGCGCTTCCTCGAAGCCCGCTTCGGCATCAAGGAAAGCAACATCTCGACGTACCGCCGGCTGATCAACGGCGACCTGACTTCGGCCTTCAACTTCGCGACGCCGAACAACGAGCCGCTGCCGACCATCGCGGGCGAGAAGAGCAAGGCCGACGCCGATGCGTTGCGCGCCACGCAGCAGGCGCTGGGCCAGATCGTGCCGGACGCCAGCCGCGGTATGCCGAAGCAGGCTAACGGCTTCCGCCCGTCGCGTGCGCTGCCGTACGAACTGCATGCCAGCGCTCATGTGGACGCGAGCACCGGTACCGTAAAACTGCTGTTCGCCAATACCGGTCGCCAAGGTGCTGTGTTCCACGTCTATGACAAGTTGCACCTGGACCGCCTGCCGAAGCGTTACGCAGTCGAGCCGGGCAAGACGCTGGACGACGTGTGGGCGCCGGGCTCCACGGACCTCGGCAAGTACGACCTGTGGGTACTCGGCCCGAACGGCTACCATCGCGAATTCAAGGGCGACCTCACCGCGCTGAAGGGGCACAGAACCGCCAATCTGGAAGTTCGTGTGGGTTACGGCTCCCTAACCGGCAACCTGCACCTGCAACTGCGCAACGAAGGTGCCGGTCTCGCACAGTTCACAGTGAAGTCCAACAAGGTCTACGGTGCGCTGCAGGCTTTCCCAGGTCTGCCGAGTCCGGTTTTTGGCCAAGGTCCTTTGGGCTTCGCTGGTTTCCCGGTGCCGGGCTTCGGCGCATGGCCGGAGCCTGCCCCGTTCTCCCGGAATGATCGCCTCGACCCAGGTCACACCTGGGCGGTAAGCACCAACGGCGCGTTCCCGGTCGCGCTCTTCTGGAACCTCGCCCAGACCGGCTTCTGGTATGACTTCGAGATCACCAGCAGCACAGACCGCAGCTTCTTGCGTCGCATCGCCGGGCGTATCGAAACCGGCCGTCACTCGGTGACCGACCCTGCGATGGGGATGATCGACAGCTTCTGATCGAAGACGAGAGGCACCGGGCATTAGCTCAGTGCCTCTCGTGCAATGAAGGTCTTCCAGTGCATCGGACTACGGCTACCGCTCCTCGCCCGAACGGTTTCGATCAGGCGCTCCCGCACCTTCCATGTCTGGGACAATTCGCGTCACAAATTGGGCACACGACCGTCAGATGTAAAGCGGAGTCGAGCATTTTTCGTTGGATTGATACTGCGGACACGGTTGCAGTAGCCGCCCCGCTGCGACGCTTCCCGTCCTCACCGGACTTGTCTTCAAGACATCGCTACAGCCTCGAACGAAATCCGGTCTCGTCCACTTTGCTTCGCTCGGTAGAGCGCCGCATCTGCCCGAGCCAAGGTATCGGACAGCGTTTCCCCGTCGTGCACAATTGCCATGCCAAAGCTCGCGGTCACGCGATGCAAGTCGTGCACGCCCCCTACCGCGCCTGGCACCAAGCTGGCGATCAGCGCGATGCGCCCCAATTGGCGCCCTTCGACCGAGCGGGAATTCAACGGCCGCTTGCGAAGTACATCGGTCGTTTCGCCACCCACAACGGATGCGCGGTTGGACGAGCTGGTAGATTCGTAATCGCGATACCAGCCGCGTGCGCGCTGCACGCGGACTTGGGCAAGGCGGCGATGGCAATCGCTTTCGGCGAGACTCGGACCATTAAGGTGCAACCGTTCTGGGCGCTGCCGGCGCTCGCGATTGAGAAGCCTGCCGTACGGGATATCATGGACTATTGCGTCACCGCGTTGCTATTTTCCGGAGTGGTGTTCACCCCGGGCCTGTATCTCTTCCAATCGCTTGCGGACGGAGGCGCAACACATGGATACTCACGAACTTGTCACTCGGCAGACACAGCCTGCCCGCCGCCCGGTGCTGGTCTGGGACGCGCCAGTGCGACTGTTTCACTGGCTGGTGGTCGTGCTGGTCACGGCGGCCTATGTCACCTTGAAACTAAACTGGATCGACTGGCACGTCCGGGTCGGCGAGACGCTGCTCGCGTTGGTCATTTCCCGGCTGCTGTGGGGCTGCTTTGGCAGTGAGACCGCGCGCTTTCGCAGTTTCGTGGCGTCGCCCGCGGCTGCACTTCGTCATTTACACCACCTGTTTCGCCGCGAGCCGGATGTGCAGGTGGGCCACAATGCGGCCGGCGGCTGGATGGTCCTGCTGCTGCTCACATTGCTGCTGGTCGAGACGCTGAGCGGGCTCTATGTCAACAACGACATCGCCGACGAAGGGCCGTTGAGCGAAGTCGTGCCCGCGTGGCTCGCCAACGCGATCTCGACGCTGCACGGGCTTGTTTGGGACGTGCTGCTCGCCGCGGTGGCGCTGCACGTGCTCGTGATCGCTCTCTACGCGGTAGCGAAGGGACACAACCTGCTGCGCCCGATGCTAACGGGATACAAACTGTTGCCCTCGTCGATCGATGCGCCGCGGCAGACGCCAGCGCTGCTGGCGCTGCTGCCGCTCGGCGTCGGCGCTGCCGTGGTGATGCTGCTCGCGGCTTATCTCTGAGCTCGCCGGGAACCTGATCTCAGGATGCCGCTTCAGTGGTCGCGTCAGTTGCTCTTCGGCGGCACCACCTGGCCGCGGATCTCGCCGTTCGGATTGGTTTTGGTGTGAACGTTGATGTACATGTCACCGGCTTCGAACATCTTGGCATCGTCCGGGGATAGCGTGGCCTGACCGCTGATCGGGCTCGTCATCTCCATGTTGCCTTTCTGGGAGAGCCAGACCTTCACGCCAGCGTTTTTGCCGGCCGGGGCGGGCCCGTGGAAATGTGCCATGGTGGCCTGACTCGACAATCCGCCGAAGCTGATGTTCCAGGTTACGACCCGCGTGCCTGAGTCGTACGTGAGGTTGGCGGTGCCGCTGCCCGGAGTCTGCACCGGCGGAACCTGTTGAGCGCCCGTCAACGGCACTTCAAATGCGACCGGCGCCGCTTGCGCCAAGGTCAGCGTACCTGCCAAGGCCAGGCCACCCAATACCATGAAAGCGCACTGCGAGATGGATCGTGACATTTTGTTTTCTCCTTTAGGAACCAGCGAACGCGCGATGCTGCGGATAGTATAAATCGACCCGCTGCGGAGGTTGAACCACGTGCTACCGCAGCGGGCAGGTCATTCGTCCGACCGACGATCGACTACATCGGCGGAGCGACTCCATCCTTTTCGACCACCACGCGCTGCGCGACAAATGCACCCTGCGACGCGGCCGTCGCGACCACAAACACCTTCTTGCCCGCGGTCAGGTCGGTGCGTGCGGCCGGCGTGAAAGTCACGATGGGTACGTTAGGCGGTACGGTTACCTCATTGTTCCCGCCTTTGTACGACAGCTTCAGATTCCGGCCGCTGGTACCCTGAACCACCGTGTCGACGTTCGCATTCGTCATCGTGCTGTTCGGACCGAGGTCCCATGCGTAGTGACCTTCACCCGAGCCGCGCGCGGATTCGGGGAAGACGACCACTTCGGTGGCCGTCAACTTTCCGTCGGTGCCCGTCGTTGCGGCCGTGCCGACGAAGGAGCCCGGCTTGATGTCCGAAAGCTGCATCGCCTTGACCGCCGATACGGTAACGGTCGGTTTGAGCTCGATCGACACAGTGTCGCCGCTACGACGATGCACCTTCAGGACGTCGCCGTCGAGCGAGACAATATCGCCGCGGATGCGCGACGGTTTGGCGGCGGGCGTCTGAGCGAGCGCGACACTGGCAAAAGCCAGCGTGGCGAGGGTGACGCCAAGTTTCAAGCGGATAGACATGGATGCTCCATAAAGGACTGTTGAGTTTCGAGAGTGGACTAGTGCACATCAGGAACCGCCGAACCAGTTATAGCCCTGGTTCTCCCAGTAACCACCGGGATATTCGTTCGTCACACTGATTGCGACGATATGCTTCGGATTCTTGTAGCCGAGCTTGGTCGGCATACGCAGCTTCATCGGGAAGCCGTATTTCGGCGGCAGCACCTCGCCGTCGTATGTGAGTGTGAGCAGCGTCTGAACATGCAACGCAGTTGGCATGTCGATGCTGGTCCAGTAGTTGTCCGCACAGTGCAGTGACACGTACTTCGCCGTGATGTCCGCGCCCGAGTGCTTCAGGAAACTGGAGAAGCGCACGCCGCCCCATCGCCCGATCGCACTCCATCCTTCAATGCAGATATGGCGCGTGATCTGGCTTTCCTGCGGCATTGCGCGCAGCTCGTCGAGCGTCCAGACGCGTTTGCCAGTCGCGAGGCCACCCACCTGTAGCCGGTAGGTAGCGGCGTCGACTTCGGGCACATCGTCGATATCGTAGAACGCGTTGAACGGAAACGGCCGAGTGATCATCGACTCCGGATAGGTCGGGGCCATCTCGTTCGGATTGAACAACAGGGCTTGCACCTCGTCGTTGAAGAACGACATTCTGCGCAGCATGGTGTTCACCGACTTGTCATTGGTCAGATCGCAGCCCGACAGCAAAGCTAAGCCGCCGAGCGTGAGAACTCGCTTGCCAAGCAGCCGGCGGGCCGGATTTTTCAGCTCGTTGCGCGCATCCTTGATGATGGATTCAGCGTGAGACCGAAGAAACGTATCAGGCTCCACAGCCTTTTTTCGAAAAGTCATGGTCACCGTCCGCGAATCATCAGAAGCAGCGAGCGCGGCACCAGCGCAACCATGACGACATGCACGACGAAGAACGCAACCAGCACGCTCATGGCAACGAAATGCACGACACGCGCGTTGTCGTACCCGCCCATCAGCGTGCGCAGCAGCGGGAACTGCACCGACTTCCATATCGCCAGCCCCGACAGGATCACGAGCGCGATATCGACGATGACGACCAGATAGGCGAATTTCTGTACCGCGTTGTAGCGTGTGAGGTCCTCATGCGCGAGCGTGCCGCGCAGTGCGGCGACGAGATCGGTTGCAAGCGACTTGAAGCTGACCGGCAGCAGTTTCCGGCGCAGACGTCCCGAAGCGATATTCAGCCCGACGTAGATGAGGAAATTCGCGACCAGCATCCACATGATCGCGAAATGCCATTGCAAGGCCCCGCCGAGCCAGCCGCCCAATGTGATGGTGGAAGGAAACTGTAAAGCTGGAAAGATCGGCGAGGCGTCATAGATCTGCCAGCCGCTTGTCACCATCAATACGACAGCGAGCGCATTAATCCAGTGTGTGATGCGGACCCAGGCAGGTTGAATCGTTGTGTGAATCAAGGCGATCTCGTGATTGATGAGGTAGCACACGGTCGGCACTGCTGGCCGGCCGCGACCAGGATGCGTCGCCATACGTAAACATAACCAGCGCGCAACTATTCCATTGCGCGACAAATAATTTTTCTTACAAGCGACCGCATGCGTGACATTGCGGCCGAGAGCGCCAATTGGTCCATGTTTCGAAGGCAAGTGACTCGAACCAGGCAAGAATCAGTCACGGCCCGCTGGACCGGCCTAAGCGCGACGAGTGCGATCGTCGGGGAAGGTCCGTTACCTAGGGGCGGAGCCGACGTTCGAACGACCCGGCGACGAGCCTGCGTGGACAGCCCGTCTACCTCTGGTCCGGCACGCAAGACCAGGTCGTCAATCCGCTTGAGATGGTCACCGAGGCCGGCATCAACGAATGGGCCGATACGAACAAACTGGTCGTCGTGTATCCCGACACGATTGCGTCGTCTGCGCCAGGGCCGACGAACCCGCATGCATGCTTCGACTGGTGAGGTTACTCCAATCAATACGACCCGAACTACGCGCTCAAGAAGGGCTTGCAGATGTCCGGGCTTTACGCGATGGTGCAGCGCGTGCCTAGCCGGGCGTAGGGCCGTCGTGGCACGGTTCCAATCGGTCGCATGGAGATTTGTGCGGCTGGACCGAACAACCGGAAACGGTCATTCCCTCCGGCGACCGTATCGCTGCGCCAGAGCCAGCCGATAGCACGGACCGTACACACGAGCGGCGCCGTGCTTCGCAACGGCGCGACCCGATTCGGACGCTCCAGGCAACCCATCTTGCTGCTCCTTAACTCGCGCGCCTTGTCCTTTCGCCCAGGGAGCGGGCGGAGAAAGCCTTGCTTTTGGCGGCACCAGATCAGTGATCGGTGTCGCATTTGCGGATATTGCCGTTCCCCCTACAGGCCTCACACGCGCCGCCAGGACTGCTTCGAACTGTCCCAGAAGAACAAGGAGCAGCCGTCGGTTTACGGCCCCGCCCGAGTGTGCAAGTATCGGTGCCGAGGCGTATACCACATCCCTTTGCGAGGTTCAGGATGGCTTGGAGACTCTGGAAGACCGGGAAGCGGCAAGATGGGACGCAAAGCTGGCCCAGCGATACGAATCAGTCGATAAAGCAGCTTCTGGACATGTACCTCGCCAGCGATGCAGCACCGTTTTCAGGGTGGGCTGCACCTGGAATCATATTCGCGCCAGATGTCGAACCGGTCCTGCGAAACGGAGTTCGTGGATATCAACTTGCCCTCTGGTTCTGGCTCTTTGCCGAGAAGCACGGCCCGATCGCGGCACGAATGGTACGCGAGTCCTTCTGCCTGTTCGCTGAGGAAGCGCAACCGTCGTCCGGTGACAGGATTGATGCGCTCCTCGACTTCGAAAGCCGCCTCGCGCATTCTATCGAAGGGATTTCCTCCGAGGCGCGCACGTTCCGGCTCGAGAGCCTGTCGGTAGAGCTACCGATGGAATTCTTTCTGGCCACCGGCTTCCTCCGACTTGCACCTGAATCCCCTTATGCCGGAGGGAATGAGAGCGCCAGTCTGCAAGGCAATGATTACAAGCTCGCTGACTGCTTTGGCCATGCAACCGAGGAGGCGCTGGCAGTATTCCGAGCGATGATAGACAAGGTCGACTTTGATGCGAAATCGCTATCGAACTGGAAATGGAGCGCCCATCCTGGCGCTGCCGAGCGACATCTGCAGCGACGCTACAGCAATCCCCTGTTTCCCCTGCACCGCCAGATGGTGACGGCTCATGAGGTCTATGAAGCACGTCTTGCCGACGCCCAGTCCCTTCACGAAATCAGCAACGAGCTTGGTGAGCTTAGCCTCTCGTTCTCGCAGACGACCGAACTACCGCTGAACTGGCAATCGTTCCTGGAAGGATATCGGGACTACGTCGACCGACTCGATGAACGCCGCCTCGCGGCGGGTGGGCAGAACGCGCCGCTCGGTGACGCAATTGAAAGACTGCGCGCTGACATCCTCACAACCTGGCGCACTTCCCTTCACAGGAACCGGCACAGCCTTGCCACACTGGACCAGGAAGAAGCGCAGAGAGCCGAGCGACGCGCGCTTCTGTACGGATGCGACTGGACCGCACAGATTCTAAGTAACGGCTCTCTGATACCACCAGAAGAGGTCGTTCCTGCCCTTCTGAGTGAGTCCCCGTCTGAGCTGGAAAGGGTGGTGACCGCCCTTCAGGCCGACCCCCGACTGCATGAGACGCTTATGCAATGTCGCGCAACCGCGCATCGACTTGACAACGAATTCCGCTCGGGCGGCCGCAATATTCCTGACATTGGCGACAAGCTCCGTATCCTTGACGGTCCGCCCGGGCAGGTGCCGGCCTGACGTCGCCCGCTCGAAGTCAAACGTCCGGCCGTCCAACGCCGGGGCTGGCAGCGTCCAGGGCAGATCTGCGTACGGCCTTCGGCGGCGAGTCTGTCGATGAGGCGGTCCAGCACGGCAAATTCGGGGAGTCGGACCTACTTGGGCTTCTTCGAGATCGACATGGTCGGACACCGCGGCGCCTCGAAAATAGACCGTGAGTTCGTCTGCACCCTCACGCTGACTGATATCACCAGCGGCTGGACGAGGCAATCGTTCGAATCGTGCAAATTCTGGCGATCTCTATGGAACATAGCCACTACATCAATGACGTCGACCATGCGATTGTCGAAGACGAACGCTCCGTCATCGGCCATTGCCTACATTGACGTGACGGCGTCGGTGAGGAGGCTATAGGCCGCTTTCCTACCGTTCGCACACCGATGGCCGCGAATGTCAGGTCTCACTGTCAGGGAACTCACACTCCCGACCCGGAGCAGCCAGTCATGAAGTTAGGTCCAACGGCTGCTAAAAGTTGACATGCCTTTCGGTACCTATGCGACTCCGGAATCTGCATTCGACAATGCCGTGAAACTGATCCAAGCAGGTGCGCAGATGGTCAAACTCGAGAGGCGCGCCTGGCTGATCGATACCGTAAGATTTCTCACTGAGCGTGGCGTACCCGTTTTCGCTCATCTGGGCCTCACGCCGCAGTCCGTGCATCGACTCGGGGGCTTTAAGGTACAGGGGAAAAAAGCAGAAGACGTGGAACAATTGAAAGCTGATGCCGTCGCCCTGCAGGCAGCAGGTGCATCTCTTCTCCTTCTTCAGGCCATTCCGACTTCTGTCGGGAGCGAGGTGACGGAGTTGCTGGCTATCCCAACCATCGGTATCGGGGCTGGTCCGGACTGTTCGGGGCAAGTGCTTGTGATGCACGACATGTTGGGCGTCTTCCCCGGCAAGACCGCTTACCCGACGAGAAGACATTCCAATGCGGCCAGCTTCAATCCCGCGCCTAGGGCCGCTTGTCTGCGTTACGCGATTGATTTCGGTAGTCGCGGGTTGCGTTGCAATGAAGGTGAGCGTTCGTTGATCTGCGGACTGGCGTCTGTTTCGGCAATATCGCCGGCCGTGAACTGTTTGCGGTAAGCGGCGGGCGTGAGTTCCTTCAACGCCTTGAACTGTCGGTTGAAGTTAGCGACGTTCGGAAATCCAGAGCGGGCTGCAACGACGGAAACCGGGATGGAAGTGTGCGCGAGCATCCGGCAGGCATGTCCAATCCTGACCCGCGCGATATATCGCCCAACGCTCTCTCCAATGTGCTGCTCGAAGTAGCGGGCCAGAGAACGCTCCGACACATTTGCAGCGTCGCAAAGTTCGGATAGACGCAGCGGTTCAGCGAAGCGTAAATCGATCATCGAGAGCACGCGATTTATACGTTCCGGTTCGTGGCCTGAAGGACCCTCCGTCCGGTCGCTAAACGCAGTAGGCGAAGCGAGCGGCTCACCAGGCGCTTCCGCTAGCGCGCACAAAACGTTTAGCGCTACGGCAAGGCGTTCTCGCGGGGCGCTGGACAGCAGATCGTCGACCTGAGTGTGCATCGCGGCGCCGACCTCCGGACTGAACGCGAGCCCGCAGGCCGCCCGGCGTAACAGATTACGCAAAGGCGCATATTCCGGGCAGACATCCGCAAGCCGACGCGCCCAGTCGCCGCCGAACCAGATCACGATTGCAACCTGAGGAGATGCCGAGTCAATCGAGCGGTTCGACGCCCAGGTATGAGGAAGATTCGGCGGCACGAGAACCAGGTCCTCGTCTACATAGTCTGCAATCGAATCTCCGATATAGCGCTTGCCGTGACTGTTCAGCGTCAGGGTCAGTTCGTATTCCGGATGATGGTGCCATTCAAACGGAATGCGCGGCAGACGCCGGTGGTAAACCCTAACCGAGCAGTCGTCGCCAAATTCGACATGTTCGTACGCTGGTTTCATGGCAGAAGGCGCAAAGAAATTGTCTGGATGGTATCACTTTTGTGGGTGCGGTCAGCCTATGCTTCGGACATAGCAGAACCCACAAGGAGACGACCATGGCACTCATCATCGACGATCTGCCGGCAGCCATCCGGCAGGCCAAACAGGAGCTTCGCGCACGACTTCCGAACTATCGTGATGTTTTCGCCGAGGTGGATGAAACGATCCGCGCCGAAGCCAGCAGAATTGCCGCGCAACGCAGTCGCGGCGAAAACGTGATCCCCGAAATCCAGTTCTCTGACATCGCGGAGCAGCGCGTGAGCGCAGAGCAGATCGACCTCGTCAAAACGCGTGGTGCATGTGTGATCCGCAATGTGTTCGACCGCACTCTGGTGGAAGGGTGGGACCGCGACATCGCGGACTACGTCGAACGCAACGATCTGGATACGCGTCTGCAGAACCGCGCCGAGGACAAATACTTTGGCCAGCTCGCGTCGAGCAAGCCACAGATTTACGGCGTGTACTGGTCAAAGCCGCAGGTCCTCGCGCGGCAGGCGCCGTCGCTGACGGCGGCCCGTGTGTTTCTGAACCAGTTGTGGCGCAATGAGAGTGAAGGCCGGGTCCATTTCGATCCAGAGCGAGTGCCGGTTTACGCGGACCGGATGCGTCGACGGCCGCCTGGTTCCGAGTCATTGGGCTTGTCCGCGCATTGCGACGGCGGCTCGGTCGAGCGGTGGATCGAAGGTAACTTCCGCAAGGTGTACCGGCATGTGTTCGATGGCAACTGGCGTCAATACGATCCGTTCGACGCCGCATTCCGGCCCGACGTCGAAGAGATCGCGTCGCCCGCAGTGTGTTCGATGTTCCGCACGTTTCAGGGATGGACCGCGTTGACGCCGCAAGGCCCCGGCGACGGCACCCTGCAGCTCGTGCCCATTGCGAACTCGATGGCCTATATTCTGTTGCGCGCGCTTCAGGACGATGTCGCCGACGATGACTTGTGCGGGGCGATGCCTGGTCGCGCGCTCTCCATCAAGCCGGAATTTCATGCGCCGTTGTTCGACGCGCTGTCATCGATTCCCCACATGCAGGCGGGCGACACTGTGTTCTGGCACAGCGACGTGATCCACGCAGTGGAAGACGCGCACCACGGTGCAGGCTACAGCAACGTGATGTATATCCCGTCGGCGCCCGCTTGTGCCAAAAACGATGAATACCTCAGGCGCCAATTGCCCAGCTTCCTTGAAGGCAAGAGCCCGCCCGACTTCCCTACTGACCACTTCGAAGTCGACTTTGTCGGACGGGCTACCGCCGAAGATCTGACGCCTCTCGGTAAAGCTCAACTCGGTTTCGATCTGTGAGCGCTACCCTGACGCACGCCATCGTGGCGTGCGCCTGCCTGGTGATTCATAAACAAAACTAACGGAGACAGCAATGAAAAGAACACTCATGTCGGGCGCGATTGTCGCAGCGGCGCTCGCCACGGGCGCACAGGTCGCCAGTGCTGCCGAATCACTTTCTGTGTTGCACTGGTGGACCTCGGGTGGCGAATCGAAGGCAATCAGAGTGCTGAAGGACGACATGAATAAGCAGGGTTACGAGTGGAAAGACTTCGCCGTAGCCGGAGGCGCGGGTGCGGCTGCCATGACGGCGTTGAAGACACAGATCATGTCCGGTAACGCACCGTCGGCTGCGCAGATCAAGGGGCCGTTGATACAGGACTGGGCTGATCAAGGCGTGTTGGTCGATATAGACAAGTCCGCCACCGATTGGAAAGCCCAACTTCCAGCGCAGATCAACAAGACCATGATGTCAAAAGGCCACTATGTGGCCGCACCATTCTCGGTGCACCGAATCAACTGGTTGTGGATCAACAAAGCCGACCTCGATAAAGTGGGCGGTAAGCCGCCGACGACATGGCCCGAGTTCTTCGCGCTAGCCGACAAGTTTCGGGCTGCGGGCATTACGCCAGTCGCGCGTGGTGGCCAGCCTTGGCAAGACATGACCATCTGGGAGACGGTTGTACTTTCTCAGGGCGCGGATTTTTATCGCAAGGCCTTGATTGATCTCGACCAGAAAGCACTGACTTCGCCGCAGATGTTGCAGGTGTTCCAGATTGTCCGAAAGATTCAGGGTTACTTCGACAAAGGCTCCACCGGTCGCGACTGGAATCTCGCGACTGCCATGGTCATCAACGGATCGGGTGGTATGCAGTTCATGGGGGACTGGGCGAAAGGCGAGTTCGCGAATGCGAACAAGAAGGCTGACGTTGACTATATCTGTGCGGCTGCGCCTGGTACTTCGAATGCCTTCACCTACACAGTAGACTCGTTCGTGTTTTTCCAGCAAAACGGCAAAAAAGAAGCGACGCCTGGTCAGCTTGCGCTTGCCAAAACGATCATGTCCGTCGATTTCCAGGAACAGTTCAGTCTCTACAAGGGTTCCATTCCTGTCCGGCAGGATGTTCCCATGGGCAAGTTCGACGCCTGCGCCAAGAAATCATTCGCAGATGAACAGTCCACAATCAAATCCAATACGTTTCTTCCGTCATTCGCTTTTGGTGATGTTCAGTCGTCGGCCACCCAGGGCGCGATTACCGATGTCGTGACGAACTTCATGAACTCGAATGATGACCCGCAAGAGGGGGTGCGCAAGGTCGCCGCTGCAGCGAAGACCAAATAGGTACGAGTTCGCAACCGCCTGGCAAAAATCAGTCGGTTATGCAACGTCATTCGTGGGATATGAGGTCGCCTTTATGAACGTCTCCTCCACGTCTGCAAGATGTGGATTTAGCCCGCCGTTAGCGCGGGCTTTCTTTTCGTTGGAGATATCCTTCCAATGAAGCCCCTGCGGATCCGTCGGCCATGCGATTCGACGCAACGGAATCCGACGACGCCCCATATCGACGGTCCGTAGGTCAGTCTGGTGGGAACTGCCGGAGGAAAAGCCAATGAATGCAATGACCCGTCGGACATTGAATTGGGCGCATGGTGAAGCAACGATCCAGGCGCTGGGCGGAATGCTTGGGCCCGTCCGCTTTGAACTGGGTGGAGGTCAAAGCATATCGCCGCTACATGTCGCACCGTGGGGCGACGATGCGCGGTGGCCTGGACTTATGCGAGCGATGCGCGGAGAGTGGCCATGCCTTCCGTTTGGAACCGTCCATTGCCCCAGTGGCCTGCCGCAAGGTTTTGAGCTACTGAATTCCTCCGACGACTGGAATCACGGCTATGGATCCAACCATCTTTGGCAACTGGTGGAGCAGACTTCGGACATGCTCCGTCTTCGAATTGATTACCCGGAAAACGGCGAGATCGAGAGTCTCGAGCGTGTCATCAAAGCCAATCCCGATGCACCGATTCTAGACGTCTCGCTGACGGTCCGCGTTCGGCGGGAGGTCGTCTTGCCAGTGGCCCATCACCCGACATTCGATGTCCCGCTCGAGGGAGTTGAAGTCCTCGGATGTCCTCATCAGGCAACTCATAGTTACCCGGCCCCTGTAGAGCCAGGGGTGTCAAAAGTTTTGCCGGACCGCACGGCCACATCGCTCAGTGCACTTCCAACCGGAACCGGATCTCTGGATGTGACTCTGCTGCCCCTCACGGTGGCAACTGAAGAAATCTTGCAGATTGCAGGTTGCCAACCGCCCTTTGTTTTGAGGTACGCAGCCAGCGGCGCCGACGTTCTGCTTGACTGGAATGTCGAAGAGCTTCCAGATGCTTTGCTTTGGATTAGCAACGGCGGCCGGACAAACGCGCCGTGGTGCGGGAGGAACTTCGCACTTGGCGTCGAGCCGGCTAACAGTTTCTTTGATCTCGGACGCGTCGTGGTCCCGCCTGCCAGCCACCCACTCGCGGCCCGTTCTGGACTAAGGTTTCTTGTTGAAGAGCCGCGCACCATTCGCTATCGGCTTTCAGTACAGGCAATCTGAACGCGGGCAGTTGCGGATCGCGCAGCAACCGGCATCCGCCACCCGCCGATCGTCTGCCCGCCCTGGCGCAGCCTATTCTCACCCTGGCGTTTCGATTCAGGCTGTGCGTTTGCGCCGTGTCGACGGGCGCGTCCATTCGCCGCCCTCCTCAACGTGTTCCGTCAGCTTGTTGATGCAGTCAAAAAGCACGCGCTTTTCCTCGGCTGACAAAACGGACAGGAGCTGTTCGTCGAAGATCTTGCCGATCCGATCGCACTTGCGGACGATCGCCTTGCCTTTCCTGGTCAAGTTCAGGTTGATGACACGTGCATCCGTCGTGCCGGTAGAGCGCGTCAGCAAGCCGCGATTAGCTAGTGTGGTGACCAGCTTCGAAACCAGCGTCTTTTCAAGGTATGTCAGCTCAATCAGCGGGCCGAGGGAAATGCCCGGCTGCATATCGACGAAACGCAGCACGCGCAGGTCGCGAAGGGTTACGTCACATTCGGCTTCGTAAAGGCCAGACGCCACGCCCTTGGCCAACTCGCTCAGTACATCGAGGCGAAAGTTCAAATGCTCCAGTCTTGGATACGGTGCCTTCGACATGCTGTTCTCCCATTCGGCTACTTTAATTCAGTTGCACACTGCAACTTTTAAATATTACGCGTTTCGTGCACGAAACATACCACCGTGCGGAAACTCGCATAAGTGCGGACGAGCCCTGCGCTTACCAAACACGGTGCGATCGCACACGGTGTCAACATGCGCTGCTGCTGGTCGCGACGGGCGCGCCGCTCAACGTATGCGCCGCTGCGTTCGAATTCTGGAAGCGCGTCGACGACGCCGACTAGACGCACGGCAAAATGTCCATTGCCAGCCGGCTCGACCGACGTGTTCCGGGTTGCGGTGCAAATCGCAGGTGAGCGGAAAACCACCGGCTTTTCCGCCATCTCAGCCCGCTCCCGGCCCCTTCCCGAGAAAGCCTTCGAGAAACTCGACGAACGCCGTCACCTTCGCCGTCAGATTGAGCCGCTCTGGATATACAGCATAGATATCTGCTGGCGGCAACGACCAGTCGGGCAGCAACTGCTTGAGACGGCCAGACTGCAGATAGGTGGTCGCATCCCACTCCGAACGCATCAGGATGCCCTGTCCGTCAAGCGCCCAGACGAGCGTCGCTTCGCCATCATTGCTGCTCAGCACACCGTGCACCTTGACCGTCTCGTGGCGCTTCCCCTTGCTGAAATGCCAGGTGCCGTAGGCCGTGTCATTTTCCCTGAGTACGATGCATTGATGCCGCTGCAGATCGCGCGGCGTATCCGGTTCGCCTTTCGCGCGCACGTAGATCGGTGACGCACAGACCATCCGGCGGTTCGTCGCGACCTTGCGTGCGATCAACCTCGAATCAGGAATCTCGCCGAACCGCACGCCGACGTCAAACGCCGCTTCGGCGAGATTCAGCGGGCGATCCGTCAACTCGAGTTGTACCTCGACGTCGGGATACTGACGATGAAACGCTGCGATGGCCGGGGCGATGTGACGGCGGCCAAAGCCGAACGTCGCATTCACGCGCAGCAGCCCCTTTGGCGTCGCTCTGCTGCTCGAAATGGTCCGGTCGAGTTCCTGTAACGCAGACAGCAGCTTCGACCCCGTCGTCAGGTATTGCTCGCCCTCGTGCGTCATGCTGAGCCGCCGGGTAGTCCGGTTCAGTAGCCGCACACCGAGGCGCCGCTCCATCTGCGCAAGACGCGCGCTCACCGCGGGCGGCGTGACCCCAATGTCCCGCGCGAGCGCCGACAGGCTGCCATGTTTGACGAGTTTGACGAAAAACTCGAGATCCGAAACCGCATCCATTGATAAATTCAATTTAAGAGTAGTTTAGATTCTACTGAATTCTATAACGGAATTGGCGAATTAGACTCCCGCTTATCGGTCGATCATGACCGCGCCCCACGCTTCAGATTCAACCGGCCAGAGGAGTCCATGCCGCACACCTTCTATCAAAAGCTCGTCGCGTCACATACGGTCGACCGCCTCGACGAACAGCATGTGCTGCTGTATGCGGACCTGCATATCATGAACGAGTACACGAGTCCGCAGGCGTTCGCCGGACTCGCTGAGAAAGACCTCCTCGTGCGCCGGCCACGGCAGCAGATGGGGATTGTCGACCACGTCATCCCGACGCGTGCGGTGCCGGTTGCCGCCCGCACGATCGACATCGTCGACGCATCAAAGCAAGCCGCGAATTTCACACGCAACTGCGTCACGCAAGGCATCCACCTGTTCGACGTGAACGATCCGGCGCAGGGGATCGAGCACGTCGTCGCACCGGAAATCGGACTGATCCGGCCTGGCATGGTCGTACTGTGCGGCGATAGCCACACGACGACTTACGGCGCGCTCGGCGCACTCGGTTTCGGGATCGGCACCTCCGAAGTCGAACACGTACTCGCGACGCAAACGCTCGTCTATCGCGTGGCGAACGACATGCGGATCACCGTCGACGGCGAACTGCCGCCTGGCACCACGTCGAAGGACCTGGTACTGCACATCATTGCCCGTATCGGCGCACAAGGCGCCCGCGGCTTCGCGCTCGAATATGCGGGATCGACGATCGCTTCGCTTTCTGCCGAGGCGCGAATGACCCTGTGCAACATGACGGTCGAAGCCGGCGCGCGCGCTGCGTTGATTGCACCGGACGACACGACGATCGACTACGTGCGGGCCCGCGTGCGCGATCTGGATACGGCGACGCTCGATAGCGCGACGGCCGCATGGCGCTCGCTGCGCTCGGACCCCGATGCACTCTTCGATGTCGAACATCATGTCGATGCATCGCAAATCGCGCCGTATGTTACGTGGGGCACGAGTCCGGACCAGGCGATTCCCGTCGACGGGCACATTCCCGAAGTCGACACAGCAGCGGGCATCGACGCAGCAACCGCGCTCAAGGCACTCGACTACATCGCGCTGCCGTCCGGCGCAAGCATCGAGGGCACGCCAATCGATCGCGTGTTCATTGGCTCGTGCACGAACGCGCGCATTGAAGATCTGCGAGCGGCTGCGGCTATGGTGCGGGGACGCAAGGTCGCGGCATCGGTTCGCGCCATGGTCGTTCCTGGTTCCGGCATGGTCCGCGACCAGGCGGAGCGCGAAGGCGTTGCGCAGACCCTGATCGACGCGGGCTTCGAGTGGCGCCAGCCCGGCTGTTCGATGTGCCTCGCGATGAACGACGACGTCCTGGCGCCGGGCGAGCGCTGCGCTTCGACGACCAATCGCAACTTCGAAGGCCGCCAGGGCCGTGGCAGCAAGACGCACCTGATGAGTCCCGCAATGGCCGCTGCCGCCGCGATCGCGGGTCATATCGTCGACATTCGCAAGGAGCTTGTACATGGCTGATCGCCGTCTCATTCAGGGCACCGCAGCACCGTTGCCGATCAACAATCTTGATACCGACCAGATCATGCCGAAGCAGTTTCTGTTCGGCATCGACAAGTCGGGGCTCGCGCGTGGACTGCTTTACGACCTGCGCTACGACGACCGCGGTCAGCAGCGCGAGACGTTCGTGCTGAATCGCCCGGAATATCGCGACGCACGTATTCTCATCGCCGGTTCGAATTTCGGCTGTGGCTCGAGCCGCGAACACGCCGTGTGGGGGCTGCAACAAGCCGGTATCGAAGCGGTCATCGCTCCGAGCTATGGCGAGATCTTCTACTTCAACGCCGGCAACAATCGCCTGCTGCTCGTGACGCTCGCGCCGGAAATAGTCGATGCACTCGTCGCCGAACTCGCTCATGCGGAGACCAAACAGTTGTCGATCGACGTCGAGAACGAAGTTGTCGTGACCGCCTCGGGCGAGCGCCACGCGTTCTCGATCCCGCCCAGGCAAAAACGCATGTTCCTGGACGGTCTCGACATGGTCCAGATGACACTGCGGCAGTCCGACCAGATCGATGCATTTGAAAAGCGGCATTGGGCAGCCAATCCGTGGGCACGCATCGATCTTCCCGCCCAGCAAGGCAGCATGTCGTAACCAGACGCAAGCACGCTCTCCATGCGTGCGTGTCAGCATCGAGCGACGCGAATTTCAACCTGATAACGAGACCGGCGCGTGGAACGCACCGGCGGGAGACAACCATGGCCCAACCTTCCAGACACGCTACCGTGCCGGACGCCCGCGCGCTAGAGACGCGCACCGTCAAGAAGATCACATGGCGCATCGTGCCATTCATCATCGCGCTGTACTTCGTGAGCTTCCTGAACCGCGTCAACGTCGGTTTCGCCGGCCTGACGATGAATCACGACATCGGGCTCACGCCAGCGATGTTCGGCTTCGGTGCGGGAATCTTCTTCGTGGGCTACATCGTGTTCGGCATGCCGTCGAATCTTGCGCTGCAGCGCGTCGGCGCGCGGCGGTGGATCGCGTTGCTTATGGTCGTGTGGGGAGGCCTCTCCGCTGGGACCGCGAGCGTCAGCGGTCCCTATAGCTTCTATGCGCTGCGCTTCTTGCTGGGGCTGGCGGAGGCCGGATTCTTCCCCGGCATCATCCTGTACCTGAGCTATTGGTTCCCGGCCCGGCACCGGGCGCTCGTGACGGCGATCTTCATGACCGCCGCGCCGTTATCGAACATGATCGGCTCGCCTATCTCCGGCGCCATCATGGGCATGAACGGCATCGCACAGATTCATGGCTGGCAATGGCTCTTCATTCTCGAAGCGGCGCCGACCGTCGCGCTCGGCGTGATCGCGTTCTTCTTCCTGACCGACAAGCCTGAAGACGCGCGCTGGCTCGAAACCGAGGAGCGTGAGTGGCTCACGCTCGAGATGGACCGGGAACGCGCCGCCAAGGCGACCGGCGCGGCATCCAGCGTATGGGCGGCCACGAAGGATCCGCGAGTGCTCGCCCTCGCCCTCGTTTATGCGGGCACATCGACTGGCCTGTACGCGATTGGCATTTGGGCACCGATGATCATTAGCCACTTCGGCTTCAGCTATTTCGAACTAGGCCTCGTCAACGCAATTCCCAATGTCGTCGCCGTCGTGGGCATGGTGCTCTGGGCGAAAAACTCCGACCGCACCGGCGAACGCAGATTGCACGTATCGATCGCATGTCTGGCCGCAGGCGCAGGGATGCTGCTTGCCGGGTACGCACCCTCCGCACTGCTCCTGATCGTCGGACTGTCGGTCGCGAATTTTGGCATCAACGCTGCGAAGCCGCCGCTGTGGAGCATGCCCACGCAGTTCCTCTCCGGTTCGGCTGCAGCTGCCGGCATCGCATTGATCAATGCGATGGGCAGTTTGATAGGCGGCACGATCGGCCCGATGGTCATCGGCAGGTTACGCGAAATCAGCGGCGACTACTCGTTGGGACTCTACTTCGTTAGCGGCACGCTGATCGTGTCGGCGGTCATTTGCTGGATGTTCGGCCGTCGACAAACTGAGTCGTCCGTTACACCCACAGTCTCCTGATCCTGTTGTGCGAAGCAGCGCCCGATTTTCGCAAATAGGATCAGTGTGCAAAAGCCATACAAAACCTGACCAAGGTGATAACAACGCAGACGCGGTTGCCTAATCGCTGATGCGTCTACGCTCCTGACACGCGTAGACGTAACGGCCCTTGTGACAAATCATTGGGCAGAAGAGCCCCTATCCGGAAAGCACTCGCTGGCGTCGGTGGGAGGCCGTGTTTTTCGGCCGCCCACCGACGCCGCGGCATTTATGCGGCGGTCGAAGCGACACTTCATACCGCATGCCCCCTGGCCAAAACCACCTGAATTGAACTGGCAAGACGCTGTATCCAGCGCAACCCGAGCCGCACCATAAACGTTCTGATGCAACCGTTGGTACGGCGCCTCAATTCTGAAGGTAGTTTTCGCAACGATTCCCAATCCTGAATGTCTTGCAGCCGCTTTCGCCGCCGAACGTTTGTGTTTCGCCCAGAGACGGTGCGTCACCAATTTTGCCGTGCCTGATGCACCTTCGTTGCGCCTGTCTGCACACTTCCCGAACATGGCAGCGTGTTCACTTCCACATGGAAATGCTCGATTCGCCGTTGCATTTGGTGTTTTCGCACCATGGCACGCTTCGTGCAAACCGAATCAATGCGTACATTTCAATTGTTGCGATTTGCATCTATATTTCGCCGACAACCGGCGAAACCAGCAACTGAGTGTCCTGAGGAACAGACGCTTCACAGGCGTCAATCAACCGTGTACCGACGCTGCGCGTAGCGGGCACGTGAGCGAAGCGCGAAGTGATTGAAGTTCAGCACGAGGTCCGGCATGCCAGTACAACTAGCGTTGCGAAACATTCGAAAATCCTTTTCCAGTAAACAGCGCTCGGGCGTTGATCCAGATCGTGAGCGCCGCGGTAAAACGCATGCTTGACGAAGGCGTCTATCCGATGAATGTCGACATCACCCCGAAATCGCCGACGGCTGCGATGGGTATGCGGATCGCGCTCGGCAACCCGAAGCAGCAGCCGAAATACGACACCTTCATCGCGCAGAACTTCATTCATCAGGCACTCGCCGCGAAATGAACCATTCTTCCCCCTCCCCCGGCATCCGCGAAATCCGTGACGCGATCCGCACGGGAACCCGCACCGTCGAGCAGACCGTGCAACAGGCGTTCGATGCCGCGCAACGGCTGCAACCGGAGTTGCAAGCCTTCATCCATCTGCCGACGTCGCCGATCGTCAATCGTGCCGATCGCGACGCGCCGCTCGCGGGCGTCCCAGTCGGCATAAAGGATCTGATCGATACGGCTGATATGCCCACCGCGTATGGATCGCCGGCCTACGAAGGGCGCAGGCCCGAAAAGGATGCATGGGTAGTCGCCCGTTTGCGCGAGGCCGGTGCCACGATACTCGGTAAGACAGTCACCACCGAGTTCGCCTGGCGCCAGCCCGGCGCAACGACCAACCCGTGGAATAGCGATCACACACCTGGCGGCTCGTCGAGCGGCTCCGCTGCCGCCGTTGCGGCAGGCATCGTGCCACTCGCGCTCGGCACGCAGACGTTCGGCTCCGTCATCCGTCCCGCCGCGTATTGCGGCGTGGTCGGGGTAAAGCCGAGCTACGGCACGATTGCGCGGACTGGCGTGTTGCCGTTGTCAGCGTCGCTCGATCATCTTGGCGTTTTCACCGCCAATGTCGCTGACGCAGTTCATGCGCTAGCCATTCTGGCAGGCAGCGACGCGGACGATCCACACGCGTCGCATAACAGCCGCCAAGGGAAAGTCCCTGGCGATGCGGCAAAACGGCCGCCGCGCATCGGCGTGTTGCGCGAGCAGATCGGTGGACCGATCGACAAAGCGCAGCAGCATGTGCTGAATCAACTAGCCCTACGTTTGCGTGCCGATGGCGCGGAAATCGTCGCTGCCGACTTGCCTGCTGAACTGGCCGACGCTGCGCGGCATGCTTCGATCCTGCTCGCAGTTGAAGCCGCATTGACACACGGCGAATTGGTAGACCGTTCGCCAGCTCTTGTCAGCGCATCGATCACGGCTCTGGTCGAAGAAGGCCGGGCTTTACCCGCGACCGAGTATGCGAAAGCCAAGGCATTGCAGATAAAGATGGCGCTTCGCTTCGACCGCTGGCTGACCGAAGCGGCGCGACTCGACGCGCTGCTGGTAGCGCCCGCATCGGGCGAGGCGCCCCTTGGGCTCGACTATACGGGCGATGCGGCGTTCTGCACGCCCTGGACCTTCCTCGGCGTTCCGGCGGTGACGTTACCGGTTGGCTTCGGTCCGGGCGGACTGCCGCTTGGCGTGCAACTGGTCGGTGCAAGTCAGCACGATGCCGCTTTGCTATCGCTTGCCGAGTGGGCGGAAGGTAGAACCGGCTGGAACATCGCAGTTGCTTCTCGCTGTGGCCAGCTTCGTTGTGTGCAGCAAGTATGACGTGATCGTGCAAACCCGCGGCGGCTGAGCGGATAGCGATGATCGATTGATTTTTGAGGAAACATGAGAGCAGATTTTTTGAATCCCGTGCGCGGCATCCGCGGGATGGCGGTCACACCCCATGCGCTGGCGTCGCAAAGCGCGCTCGCGATCCTGCGCGACGGCGGCAATGCCGTCGAAGCGATGATTGCCGCCGCGGCGACCATCGCAGCGGTGTATCCGCATATGAACAGTATCGGCGGCGACGGCTTCTGGTTGATTTCGCGGCCGGGCGCAGAGCCCGTCGGCATCGAGGCGTGTGGCGCGGCGGCATCGGCGGCGACGATCGATGCCTACCGCGCACGCGGCCTGCAATCCATACCGTTTCGCGGCACGCTGGCGGCGAACACGGTGGCCGGAACAGTGTCGGGCTGGTCGCTGGCGCATCGCTGGTCCACTGACACACTCGGCGGCAAGCTGCCGGTCGCGCGCTTGCTGGAAGACGCAATCGCCTACGCAGGGGGTGGCATCCCGGTCACGCGCAGCCAGTCCGAATGCATCGCGCTCAAGCGGCACGAACTCAAGTCAGTCGCGGGGTTCGCCGAGACGTTTCTGACGAGCGACAACCCGCTGGGCGTGCCGGCCGTCGGCGAGCGCTTCGTGCAGCCGCGCCTCGCCGCGACGCTCGAGCGTCTCGCCCACGCGGGTCTCGACGATTTCTACCGGGGCGATCTCGCGCGCAGCATCGCGGCCGACCTGCGCGCCCTCGAAAGTCCTCTGTCGCTAGCGGATCTTGAACGGCATCGCGCAAGGCTGCGCACGCCACTGGCGCTCACGCATTCGCTCGGCACGATCTACAACATGCCGCCGCCCACACAGGGGCTTGTATCGTTGCAGATTCTCGGTGTGCTTGACCGTGTCTTGCGCGACGATATGGATCCGCTCGGGCCCGAGTACGTCCACGCGTGCGTGGAGGCAACCAAGCTCGCGTTCGCCATACGCGACAAGCACATCACCGACCCGGATTACATGGACATCGATCCACAGGCGCTGCTTGCGCCGAGTGTACTCGACGCGATGGCCGAGGGGATTTCGATGTCCACGGCAGCACCGTGGGGTCGCGGTCTCGGACCGGCCGACACAGTGTGGCTCGGCGTGATCGACGCCGACGGCGTGGCCGTCAGCTTCATCCAGAGCATCTATCACGAGTTCGGCAGCGGCCTCGTGCTCGCAGATTCGGGCATCAACTGGCAAAACCGCGGTTGCAGCTTCTCGCTCGATCCCTCTGCGCGCAACCCGCTTACGCCCGGGCGGCGGCCATTTCACACGCTGAACCCGGCGCTCGCGCGCTTCGCCGATGGACGCACGATGGTGTACGGAAACATGGGCGGCGACGGCCAGCCGCAATCGCAAAGCGCCGTCTTTTCGCGGATCGCGCACTTCGGCTGGAATCCGCAAGCCGCTATCGATGCGCCCCGCTGGCTGCTGGGCCGAACCTGGGGGCAAACCAATGAATCGCTCAAGCTGGAGGCGCGGTTTCCGGTCGACACATTCAATGCGCTGCGTCGTCTCGGCCATGACGTCGAGCAGATGAGGCCGTACGACGAAGCAATGGGCCACGCGGGCGCGATTGTCCGGCACGGCAACCGGTGTCTGGAAGCAGGCTTCGACCCGCGCAGCGACGGCGCCGCGGCTGGCTGGTAGGCGCGCCTGCTAGACAGCGGGCGGGCGCGCCGCCCGCATCTTTTTGAACCGACGGCCCGCGAGTGTTTGCGCTGACGTCAAGGACGGCGCACGTCTGTCCATCTGTCGATACATCAATCCCAAACGGAGAAACACGTTGAACACCCCCACGCAAGCACTGAAAGGCGCCGCCCCGCCCGCCGCGCAAACAGCCGCGCATACCCGCTGGATCCAGCTCGGACTCGGCCTTGTTTGCATGATGACGATTTCGAGTCCGCAATATGTATGGACCCTGATGACGAAGCCGCTCATGGCCAAGCTCGGCATCGCACTGCCGGAACTGCAAGTGACATTCTCACTGCTGGTGCTGCTGCAGGCATTTTTTTCACCGTTCCAGGGTGCGCTGATTGATCGTTTCGGGCCGCGCATGCTGATCTCGATCGGTACGCTGCTGGCAGGCGTGAGCTGGGTGTTGGCTTCGTATGCGCACAGCACATCGATGCTGTACCTCACGTATGGCTGCATTGGCGGTCTCGGAACCGGCATCGTCTATGTCGGCGTGGTGGGATTCGTGGTTCGCTGGTTTCCCGATCGACGCGGCTTCGCCGCCGGTGTCGCGGCCGCGGGCTACGGCATGGGCGCCATTGTCACCACCTTTCCGATCTCTGCATCGCTGGCAACGCACGGCGTCGAATCCACGTTGTGGCTCTACGGCATCATCTTCGCGGCGGTCGGCCTCCTCGCCTCGCAGGGCCTGCGAGTACCGCCTGCGGCCGAGAGTATCGGCTCGGCAGTATCCCAGTCAGGGGTCTCGACGCTCGACTACCGCCCGTCCGAGATGCTTAAGACGCCGCTGTTCTGGCTGATGTTCGTGATGATGACGATGATGTCTACTTCGGGCCTCATGGTTACGTCGCAGATGGCAAGCTTCGCCGCCGACTTCGGCGTCAGCAAGGTGCTGGTCTTCGGGCTCGCCGCGTTGCCGCTGGCACTGACGATCGACCGCTTCACGAACGGTCTGACCCGTCCGCTGTTCGGTTGGATATCGGATCGCCTGGGACGGGAAAACACGATGTGTTTCGCGTTCGCGCTGGAAGGTGTGGCGATGGCGCTCTGGCTGCTGACGCGCGAAAACGCGGTCCTGTTCGTACTGCTGTCCGGCGTGGTGTTCTTCGGCTGGGGCGAAATTTTCTCGCTGTTCCCTTCGACTCTGACCGACACGTTTGGTACCCGTTATGCGACCACGAATTACGGCTGGCTTTACATCTCGTTCGGGATTGGCTCGATCTTCGGCGGCCCGCTGGCCGCGTTGCTGCATGAGCACACCGGCAGCTGGGTGCCAGTGTTCGGATGCGCGATCGTGCTCGATCTGAGTACTGCCGTCCTTGCAATGTTCGTGTTGAAGCCGGCTCGCGCGCGTTTTGTGCGAGTGCTTGGATAGCCTGTCTTTTCGCGCCTAATGGCGGCCCTGTGCAGCAGGGTCGGCACGCTCCGACCCTGCTGGCGGGGCAGTCTCGTCTCGAGCGCATGTCTGGCGATGCCATTGGTATAGATCGGCGGCATCATTATGTCTTCAGGCGAAGAGTATAAAAACGAGCCACAACCACCAGTGCGCCAGCAACGTTTCATAGAGCGCGTAGCAAACGTATTGAGACTGCTTTCTGCGGCGCACCCTCATCGCCGGCAGCGTGTTCTTGCCGATTGGCGCCGTGGTCTTCGCAGCACTGACCCCAGAGAGCACACCGCTGTTTGCAGGAATCGGGTCGTTGATCATGGGCTTTGGGATGGGAATAGTTAGCGTGAGCTCACTTATTCTGATCCAGGAAATCGTCAGGCCTTCGGAACGCGGTAGCGCGACGGCGTCCAACCTCTTCTCCCGCAACCTCGGCAGTACGCTTGGCGCAGCCGTGTTTGGCGCGGTTCTGAACTATGGGCTGACTCATTCCACCGGCACCGCGGAGTTGACCTCCGATCAGTTGCGACAGCTTCTTGGCTCGGCACCGGGCGACGCTATCGTCAACGCTGCGGTGAGAGTTGCGCTCCACCAGTCCCTCCATCTCACGTTCTCGTCCGTCCTGGTGATATCGATCGGCGCGGTCGTCTCCTTGTTGCTTGTACCCACCATCAAGCTCGTGCAAAGGAGCGAACCTACAACCAATTGATACGCCGGCCTTTTCCTCACCGGGTCACCTTTGACCCAGCGCATGATCGGCGATTTCTATCGATTGCCCGGGTCACTTTCGATTATCTCCACTCAGAGCCGCGCACCTATACTCAATTTTTAACCAGCACGGAACAGGCGCCTGCGGCGTGGCAGATGACCAGTTCATCCATCGCCGATGCGCAACGCGCCGCGCATGTACGTGACATTCAAATAGCGAGTCAGGAGAAGCAGGCATGAGCAGAGCACCCGCCGCGGTCGTCGCGTACGCGCAGCCGAAGACATCGGTTCGCTGGAAGATTTTTCTCATCATGTTGCTGCTCGTCACGGTCAACTACATCGATCGTGCATCCCTGTCCGTCGCAATGCCGATGATCGCAAGCGAGTTCACGCTTACGCCGGTCATGCAAGGCCTCATCATGAGTTCGTTTTTCTGGTCGTACACGCTGATGCAGATTCCGGGCGGCATGGCAGTCGACCGCTTCAAGCCGCGGCTGGTCCTCGCGCTGTGCACTTTGCTCTGGGGTGCCTTCCAGGGTCTTGGCGCGTTGACGACCAATGCGATGTCCTTGCTCGCGACGAGGCTCGGACTCGGTGTGGCGGAAGCGCCCGTGGCCTCGGCGGGAGGTGCGCTCAATGCAATGTGGCTCACGCAGCATGAGCGGGTCCGCGGCGCATCGCTGATGGACGGCGGTTCACCGCTCGGCGCGGCGCTCGGATCAGTACTGATCACCTGGCTGATCGTAGTGGCGCACTCATGGCGCACAGCGTTCGCGATCGCCGGCGTCGGCACGGTCCTATGCGGCGTAGGCGCCTGGTACTACATCAAGAATCAACCGCGCGATCACGCCGGGGTCAACGAAGCCGAAGCGGAACATATCGAACAGGCCCGGCGCAAGGAAGATGAAAAAGAAGCGAAAGACCTGTCAGGCAACTCGCTCGATTTCTTCAGGTATCGCTCAGTGTTGCTGATGTTCGTCGGCTTCATGTGTTGCACGACGCTTTACTACGGCCTGTTGACGTGGATGCCCACCTATCTGCAGAAAGTGCAGGGCTTCAACATTCAGCAGATGGGCGGCGCCAGCTTCGTGATCTTCTTCTGCGGCTTCATTGGCGAACTATGCGGTGCCTACGTCGCCGACAAGTGGCTCGCGAGCGGCGCCGCGCCGAACCGCGTCATGCGCACGATCTTCGGTATCGCCGGCGTGGTCGCCACGATTGCGGTGTTTTCAGTGGCACATGCGACGAGCCCCACGATGGTCGTGATCCTGCTGTCCATCACGCTCTTCTTTCTGCGCTGGGGTGGTCTGTACTGGTCGATCCCCGCGATGCTCGCCTCGCGCAACAAGGTGGGCGTGCTCGGCGGTCTGCTCAACTTCGGTGGGAATATCGGCGGCATGGTGATCCCGATCGCGATCGGCGCGATCGTTCAATTCACCGGCTCCTATTTCCTCGCGCTGATGTGTTTCGCCGCGATGGGCGTCGGCCTGATGCTCTGTTCGATCGGAATCGATTATGAAACGAAGATTCCGGTCTAAGCCCTCGCCGCGCCTCGCATGAACTCCGTTGCTACTGAGATTGGAAAATGGGAATAGCAAAAGTCGAAGACATCATTGGCCAAACCGTCCGGCGCGATATTGGCCGCATGAAACGGTTCGTTGAAGGTCAGCTGGAAGCAGCCGCGCGCTCGATCATGAGCACGCCCAACGCCCACGTCGGTATCGTGACTGGCTTCTTCATACGCAATGCCGTCCCGCCCTCGCCGGAGACGGATGGACTGGGCGGCATGGCCCACCTGGCGGCCGCACTTTCGAACCTCGGCATACCGGTGACGGTGATCTCCGACGCGCCATGCTGCAAGGCGGTCTGGGCTGTTACAACCGAATTGCCGAAAGACGTGGCGTTCGAGATTACCTCGGTGAGCGCCGCATCGGTCAAGTCGCTGAGAGCCCGGCTCAGCGAGGCTGAACGTCCGATCACGCATATGATCGCGATCGAGCGGGTGTCGCCCGCGAGCGACGGCAAGCCGCACCGCGAGTACGGCGCGGACATGTCCGACGATACCGCTCCGCTGCATCTCCTGTTCGAGGATCCCGAGTGGCCGCGTCCGTGGGTCACGATCGGCATCGGCGACGGCGGCAATGAAATCGGCATGGGCGTGCTGCCCGAAGAAATCGTCCACGACGACATTCCCAACGGCCCATTGATCAGCGCAGCCATTCCCGCCGACTACCTGATCGTTTCGAGCGTCTCGAACTGGGGCGGCTGGGGCCTGGTATCCGCGATGGCGATGGTCGCGCCGCGAGATGCGGCCGCGCGGTTGCTCACCGATTTCACGCCAGAGCGCGACCGGGCTTATCTCGCCGCGGCCGTCGACGTCGGGCAGGCGGTTGACGATAGCCGCATCGACCGCCCCGCTACGCCGAAAATGAGCGTCGACCGGCTGTCGTGGGAACAGCATGCACAAGTGCTGAGTCAGCTCAGAGCTCACGTTGACGGATATCTCGCAGCGCCGTCGCACTCGTGAGCGCGACGCCCTTTTCCTCTCTTAACGCACCAACCATGTTCGACCTTTCGAGTACCGCTCTCAAACGTGCGCCGTCATGGGCCGCCAGCTTGCCAGAAGAATTGCAGACACCGTGTTTCATCGTATCCGAGCGCGGCATCGTCGATAACCTGCATGCGACCGCCCGCGCGTGTGGAGGGGTGGAACGCCTCATGCCGCATGTGAAGACGCATCGCGCAGGGTGGATCGTCAAGAGACTGATTCGCGAGGGCGTAACCGCATTCAAGACCGCGACCGTGGCGGAAGTGGCGATGGTGCTCGAGGCCGGCGCGAAACACGTCGTCTGGGCGTATCCGACTGTGAACCCTGCTCATATCCGTACCGTGCTCGCGCTGGCGCATGCTCATCCGGACGCACGGGTCGAGGCGCTCGTCGACTCGGCGGCAGGCGTAGCCGCGTGGCGACTCGCGACAAATGGGGTGCAGTTGCCCAATCTCTCGCTGCTCATCGATCTGGATGCCGGCATGGGCAGAACCGGAGCGCCGATAGCAACGGCGACGCTGCAACTGGCCCGTGAGTTGGCCACGCTCGGCTGCTTTGGAGGATGGCATGTCTACGACGGCCACATCCATGATCTCGACCATGCCACACGCCGCAAGCGGGTGGCCGCCATCGTGGAGGAAGTGGCGGCGCTGACGCGCGCCGCCGAGGCAGAGGGATTGTCGAGAAGGCTCATCGCCGGGGGCAGCTATACGTTCGATCTGTGGCCGCTCACACTCGCCGATTTCGTGTCCCCCGGCAGTTGGGCCTATTCGAGCGCTCAACACGACCTGGAGTTGCCCGCACTCGGCTGGACGCCGAACGCCTATGTGCTGGCCACGGTGATCTCACGCAATAGCACGACCGCCACACTCGATGCGGGCTCGAAGGCGATCTCGCCGGACAAGCCGCTGGCCGAGCGCTTTCGCTGGGACGGCAAGATCGTCATGATGAGCGAAGAGCACGTGGTGGTCGAAAACACCGATCTGGCAGTCGGCGACCGGGTGATGCTATTGCCGCGCCACGCTTGCACGACTGCTTATCTCTACCCCAGTGCAATGGTGCTCACCACGGAAGGGTCGTGGGAAGTGCGTGAACAACTCGGGAACCGTCGATAAGCCATAAGGCTCGTGGCGGGCAGAAGTCGATTGAAGCGACGCCACGCAGCCACGCACGTCATACGGCAAGTCGAAAAAACACCAGATCAAGGCGAAGGGAAAAAACATGAACGATAGCGGCACGTCCCGCGCACTGCGTAGCGTCAATCCAACGGACCTCAAACCAGGCGGGCACTATTCTTCCGCGATGATCGCGGGCGACTTCGTCTTCCTGTCCGGCCAGACGCCGCGCGACGCCGACCGGAAGGTGATCGGCGACTCGATCGAAGAGCAGACCCGTGCAACGCTCGCGAATGTCGAGCGGGTGCTGGCGGCCGCCGGCGCGAGACTGGAGGATGTCGTCAAGGTCACGGTCTATCTGACCGACTTGACGCTCTTTAGCCGCTTCAACGCGCTCTACGCGAACTGGTTTGCCCAGCACAAGCCGGCGCGAACGACCGTGGAAGCCGGTCTGCAAGGTGTACTCGTAGAGATCGACGTGGTTGCCTACATCGGCAAGCATTGAACCAGGCGGCGCGGCGTGCCGCACGCATGCTAAAAGCCGTAAAGCCTCGCAGGATTTTCAACGAGGATTCGGTGCCGCGTCGATTCATCCGGTATCCACAGCGCCAGGTCATCCAGCAAATGGGCAGCGTCCGGCTTGTTGCCGGCCGCTTGCGTCGGATGAGGCCAGTCCGTTCCCCACAGCATCCTGTCCGGGGCAAGCCGGGCCAATCTGAGCGCGACAGCGCCGACGTCGGCGTAGACCAGCGCTCCGCTTTTCGACGCGAGATAGGGGCCGCTCAATTTGACCCAGGTACGGCCGCCGGCCAGCAGCGCCTCGACCATCCGGAACGCGGCATGCTCCGCGCCGTCCGGTTGCGGGATCTGCCCCATATGATCGATCACGAGCGGCGACGACAGACTCGCAAGCAACTGCCGATGCGCGAGTAGCTGCGCGGCGGTGGCATTGACCTGAATGTGCCAGCCGAACGGTTCGATCCGTTTCGAGAGCGGCGCCATCATCGATACCGTGACGCCGACCAGGTATTCGAGGTTAAAGCGCAGCCCGCGTACGCCCATATCGTGAAGACCGGCCAACTCACCATCCGTCACGGTGACGGGCACGGTCGCGATACCGCGCGCGGTCTTTCCGAATTGCGATAAGGCATCGAGCAGACATCGGTTGTCCGTTCCATACGTAGACGGTTGAACGACGACATGTCGCTCGACACCCAGCCTCCGCTGCAGCGCGCGATAGTCGGCGACCGTCGCGTCGGGCGGCAGCAACTGCGCTGACGGATCGACTGGATACCGCGCATCGTAGATGTGGTGGTGACTATCGGTCGCCTTCGGCGGAACCGGAAAGCGCGGCTGCCCGGCGCCGCCGGATCGCGCACTGGATTCAGGTCGGTTGTGCATGTTCAAGTGCCCATTCGGCGACATCGCGATGTGTCGCGAACCACACTCCCGGCAACGACTGCGCGTGCCGGATGATTTCTTCCAGAATCCATATCCTCGACCGGTAACCGGTGACGTGCGGATGCATCGTCAACTGGAAGACGCCACCCTCCGCATAGGCCGCATCGAACTCGCGGCGAAAGATATCGTAGACGTCGGCCGGCGAAGTATAAGGCCGCACCGCCTCGAAGCGATTCATGATCAAGTACGCGCCGTCGTCGCGAATCCACTCGACGGGCAGTTCGACGAGACCGCTCGGCACGCCGGCCTCGAGCAGTTCATAGCAGTCGACGTCGGCCATCAGCGACGAATCGTAGCGCAATCCCATTTCGCGCGCGATGGACAGCGTATGCGGGCTGAAATCCCATGACGGCGTACGCATGCCCACAGGACGCTGCCCGGTGATGGTCTCGAGCGTGTCCGCCGAGCGTAGCAACAGATCGCGCTCCGCCTCATGCGGGAGCACCGAGTTCAATTCATGAATCCAGCCGTGCAGGCCGATTTCGTGGCCGTCGCCGACGATACTGCGTGCCTCTTCCGGATGCAAAAGCGCAGTGACCGCCGGTACGAAGAACGAGGCCGGCACGGCATATTTGCGCAGCACGTCGAGAATGCGCGGCATGCCCGCCCGGCTACCGTACTGCCCCCAACTGAGCCGGCCGATCGACTTTCCGCCCTCGCGCAATTCACTGGTTTCGTGGTCGCAATCGAATGAGAGCGCCACCGCGCAGCGCGCTCCAGCAGGCCAGCCATTGGGGCGAAGCGCGCGTCCCGCGCGTACCTGGTCGACCAACTTCCGCCAATGGGCCTCAGGCCATTGCCAAGGCTGGCTATACGAGTCATCTGGGTTCATCAAAGCGTCCTTACTGACGGTTGTTAATTGAAGACCGGAAAGCGGTAGCGCCGGTCTCATACAGGCAACTTCTTCTCGTAATCGATGCCGAGCGAGCAGAGCAGCAAGCCGACGCCGGTCGCCGCAAAAAACATCATGGCGAGAAAATACGAACCGGTTGCCTGGACAATCCCGCCGACCAGAATCGGCGCGCCAATGCCGCCGACCGCCGCTCCCAGGTTCAGAAAGCCACCTAGCGTGCCGACCTTGTTGCGCGTGGCAAGCAAAGGTGGAATGCACCAGTACAGGTTGCCCCAGCGCAAAAAGAAAACCGTGCACGAGAGCAACGCGACGACCAGCGTCGCGCTGGACAAGTAAGCCACCGAAAACACCGAGACGGTGGCAATCACGCCAGCCGCGCCGAAAATCGTACGCAACACCGTGTTCGGCCTGCCGCCCGCCGCCAGCCACTTATCGGCAAGCCACGCGCCGACGAGTTCGCCGGCGAAGCCGGAAAAGTAGATGATGAAGCTCGACCCACCCATTTGACGGATATCGAGGGCGTGCTCCCTGATCAGATAGCTCGGCATCCACGTGAGCAATCCATTGAACAACGTGTTGCAGCACATGAAGCCGAAGAACATGAACAGGAAGGAGCGGTACTTCAGAAAGTCGATTGAGCGCCCGGATGCGTTGGCCGGCTCGCGCTCCAGTTCTTCCTCGTGCGAGCGCTCGATGAACGATGCTTCGTCTTCGTTGACCGCCGGATGCTCACGCGGATGATTGCGGATATAGACCCAGGCCAGGGCGCCGGCCAGCGTCGTGGCGACACCCGCAACCACAAACGCGAGGCGCCACGAACCCAATACTCCGATCAACGCCGAGATCAACAGCGATCCCACCGCTGCGCCGAGCGGCGCACCGCCGTCCATTAGCGACGCGCCCCTTGTGCGTTCGTTGCGCGTCAGCCATAGCGCATTGAGCTTACCGCCGGCAGGCGCGATCGACGCTTCGGCGAACCCAAGACCGAAGCGCATGAGCAGTAGTGAAGCAGCGTTCGTACAGAATCCCGCCCCGGCCTGGAAGCCTCCCCAGACGAGCGTCGCCACCGTGATCACGATGCGCGGCTTGAAACGGTCGACCAGCAGGCCCGCCGGAATCTGCATCACCGCATACGACCAGAAGAACGAACTCAGAATCAAGCCTTGCACCATCGGCGAGAGCGAGAACTCCTTCGAGATCAGGGGCATCGCGACCGACAGCGAAGCCCGGTCCACGTAGTTGATCGTGATCAGCACGAGCAGGAACCAGAAGATCCTCCATCGAACCGATGATTTACGGCCGTGCGCCAGCGCTGCCATTCTCGTGTTCATGTTCACTCCCCTGCTTCAGTAGTGGTTGCCGCTCGAGCGGCGCTATCAAAATCTCACGCGCAGGGCCGCACGCCGCCCTCGACGCCGCTTTGCAGCGGCCCATTGACTATGGCCGGCCGAGTTGCTGACGTAGGTCAGCCCCTCATCGATCATCCCGTACAACGTGACGCTGCTTTGCGCAAACGCTGGAATAGCGAACGCGTTCGAAAGTGCGAGAGCGAGCAGCGATTTCCTTATCATAAGGATTCCCAATTCATCGTCAGAACGCTTCGGTGTCGATAGAGAGGCAACCAAGGAGTGCACCGAGTATACGAATGCAATTTTTCCGGGAGATAATCAAAGTTAGCGAGACCATCTGATAGAAACCTTCGATCATGCGTATTTCTCTTCAGCAAATTGAAACCTTTTACTGGGTGGCGCGGTTGGGAGGGTTTCATGCGGCGGCGCGTCATCAACATCTCACGCAGCCGACCATTTCGGCGCGTATCCAGGAGTTCGAAGAACATCTCGGCGTGCAGCTGTTCACGCGCAGCCGGACGCGCACCGAACTCACGCTCGCAGGCCGCGACGCGCTCGCCGATGCGGAACAGGTGCTGAAGCTCGCCGAGAAACTCGAACAGATCGCGAAGCGTACCGACCCCATGTACGGGCTTCTGCGTCTTGGCGCGATCGAGTCCATCGCCCACGCTGGGCTTGCGGATCTACTGACGCAACTCAAGACGCGCTATCCGCACATGAAGATCGAACTCACGATTGACGTGGGCGTCGCGCTCGGACGCAAGCTTGGCGCGCACGAACTTGACATAGCGATTCTGAACGATTCCACCGATGCGCCCCACGTGGTCGAGACCGCCATCGGCCACACCGATCTGCACTGGGTTGCGTCGCCGCAACTCGTGCCCAATAACAAAATCGCGCCTCACGATCTTGCGTCGGTGCCGATCATCACCGTCTCGCAACCGTCATCGAACCATTCGCTGGTGATGAACTGGTTTCGCAGCGCAGGTTGCAATCCGGACAACATCAGCTCATGCAATTCCCTGTCGATGATGTCGCGGCTCGTCGCGGCCGGACACGCGGCGGCCGTGTTGTCGCCCGCGATAATGCGCGCAGAGATCGATTCCGGGCTGATTCACGTGCTGAACACTGAACGGCCAATCACTCAGCAAGGGTTCTTTGTCGCCTATCAGGAAGAGTGTCTTAGCGGCGCGGATACCATCGTGGAGCTGGCCAAAGAGGTGCTCACGCGCAGTCGCGTGCTTATTCCGGGGTAGTCGGCGAGCGGGGGTGGACTATTGTGCGCCGTACAGCGCCAGACCGACGTACGGCGTGTTCATCAGGACAGGGGCGGTCGAGCTCCGGCAGACGTCGGCTGTCGTGCATGGAACTTGCCAACGCAGGTCGCTAAATGGGCGTTCTTGCCGTTGCTGCCCGGCAAATCTGAGGTGCGCACTGCCGCCGAAGCGAATGCGGCCGCACCTGTTACGTGCTGAGTCCGCGCATGGTGCGGAGTAGGCATCAGCCACGCAATGGTTGTCGGGGTCAGCGAGAATCTGAGTCGTCTGTCCGGACACACGAGTCGCCGACGCGTCGTCGCTGCACGCGCCGCAGTCCGTGCTCGCCCGACTTTGCGTCTTTCCATGACGCGCCACACCGCGCGTCGGCGACCTAGGTGTTGCGAGGACGCGCCGTCGTGCCGCGCACGATCAGATCGGTCGGAACGATATACTGCGAACTCACCGGCCGTCCTTCGATCCGTGCGAGCAGATACTCGGCGCTGCGCGCGCCGATTTCGTCAGCGGCGAGCCGCATGGTCGTTAGCGGCGGCGACGTGAAGCTGGAAAATTCGATGTCGTTGATGCCCGCGATCGACAGGTCGCCCGGTACGTCGATGCCCGACTCGCGCGCCTCGGCCAGCGCGCCGATTGCAAGCAGATCGGTGCCGCAAATGACGGCCGTCGGTCGCTCAGGGCCGTTCATCAGCGCCTTCATCGCCATCTGCCCTTCAATGATCTTGTGCGGCATCTCGATCAGATGCTCGTGGCGCAACTGCAGCCCGCGCGATTGCAGCGCCGCGCGCACGCCGATGATGCGATCAGCCGCACGATCGCTGTGCTGCGTCATTTGCGTAATCATGCCGAAGCGTGTGTGCCCGAGATCGAGCAGATACTCGGCAAGGCGACGGCCGACCGCCACGTTGTCGAAACCGACATACGGGTAGTCGTGATCGACTGTCCAGCCATTGACGAGCGGAATCTGTTCCTTCTTGATCAGTTCGTAGAGCGCAGGCGAGTGGCTGCGGCCCACGAGCATCAACCCGGCGATACCGTCCGCGATCAGGGCACGGACCTGCTTCAGTTCGTCTTCCTGGTCGTAGTACGAGCATCCGAGCAGCAATGTATAGCCGGCTTCCCCGATGCGCTTTTGCAGCGCGAACACGCCGATCGCGAAGTTCTGGTTTTCCAGCGATGGGATCACCGCGCCAATCGTTTTCGAGCGCTGCGATGCCAGCGCACGCGCCGCGGCGTGCGGTGTATAGCCGAGTTCCTGCGCGATGTCGCGCACGCGGTTCTGCAGTTCAGCCGCTACCTTTGCGTTGCCGTTCAACACGCGCGAGACGGTCGCAGTCGATACCCCTGCCGCGCGTGCAACATCGATCACGGAAATCGCATTCGATTTGCGACGCGGCGCTCTTTTCTTTGCCTCGTTGGTCAACTTGAACCCTGCCCGATGTCGAGGCGCACCATCGCGCCTTCCCTGTGCGGCATACTATAACGCGGCACCTTGAGAAATGGCCACCGCTGGGCGCGGGCCTTCGCCTGCTCCGTCCGTTCAGCGTTCGCGTCGGACTGTACGAGCCAGTCGAAGCTGCCGGAAAGAGTGCCTCGTGCCGATCCTTCACCCGCCCCGTGGCCGCGATCTGCACGGCATACCGTTGTGCGCTATTCGCCGGCGCGTAGCCCCGCTGCCGTAGGTTCTGTCCCTGCGGTTGCGAGCATTGCTCGACACACTGGGGGCGATCACGAAGTGCTAGTCGGGGTAATCATGCAGCGCTTTGTCGGTTGCATCACTCCGTGATGGCTGAGCAAAACGAAAGGATGGCGCAGCGCCGTCGGTGTACTGCCGGGACGAAACCAGTTGATCCGCATGCATGCGACCGATATGCCGCGCCTGTTCCGCGTCCATCCAGCCGAGCGCATTGGCGATTACCCGGTCGCATCGATGAAATCCCACGGGTGATTCGAACTCGGCGAACACCACGCGTTTGAAGTCGGCGTGCGAAGACTGGGCTCAATGGCACCCCAAAGTGGCATTCACCAAATACCCAATTTAAGTAATCGTTTCTCTAGCGTTTGAGATTTCCTTCAAAATTTAATCAAAAGCGTAGAGTCCCTAGGCATTTCTCGGGTAAACCCCGATAAATTATAGAGAAAGCGCTTACTCACTTCACCTATACTGTGGCTTCCGAACGGCCATACCCGCGACCGCGACAACGCACCTTATCGCCCGGCAATGCGCGCGGCGGAGTCATGTGTACCGATAAGATCGCGGCATCACCTTGCTCATGAATGGGTGGGAAGGGAAACGACCGAACTCGCCCTACGACCGTTCATCTGATCACCGACCCAGATTCGGCCAGGGGCCAGCCCGTCAAGTGGGCACTCTGCGTCAGCACCACAAAACAGTTGAAGCGAGCCTCAGACATGGCATTCACCATCGTACCGATCCGCTGCGGCGATATCGTCAACCATGAGCGCTCGTGTTTTTTGTACCGCAAGAACTGCGGTTCCGCGCGCCTGCATGCGCCTTGTATTGCGTGGTTGCTGCGCAGCGCTCGCCAAACGATCGTCGTCGATGCCGGGCCGGGTCCCCGCTCGCGCGCACCGCAGTGCTACACCGAGACGGATGCCGGAATCGACGACCTGCTGCAATACGGTCTGGCGCGCGAAGGCGTCGACCCGGCTTCCGTCGAACTAGTCATTCTCACTCATCTGCATAACGACCACGTCGGCGGCGCGCGGTTGTTCACGAACGCACGCTTTCATGTCCAGGAAGCCGAGTTGAAAGAGGCGGTCTGGCCGGTGCCGTTCCAGCGTCCGATCTACGAAACCAACCAGCGCGGCCGCACTCCACCGTGGGTGGACATTCTCGACCGGATGGACGTGGCGTTCGGTGACGCCGACGTGGTGCCGGGCATCCGCGTATTGCGCCTGCCGGGACATACGGGGCTCACAGGGTGTGTTGGTCGACACGCAGGCAGGACCGTATCTCATCGCGGGCGACCTGATTCCACTCTACGAGAACTGGCCGGAGGACGGCAGCGAGCCGATCCCGAACGGCAACCACACGGACCTGCGCGCTTACGACGAAAGCTTCCGCCGCATCGCGGCGCTTGGAGCAACAGCGCTACCGGCGCATGAGCCAAAGGTTTTCGATTGCAAGGTGTATCCCCCGCCGCAGGTCCGGTAAGCGGTCGGTATTGCCACGGAAACAGACGATGAGGCATAGATGGTTCCAGCCGCAGGGCGACGATGATCAACTTCATGGATCGCATCAACTTGGGCTTCGCGATACCGGCCATCGCAGCGAACTGGCGTCGACCTCCGCGGTATTCGATTTTGCCTCCGGCGAGCTTTTTCCCGGCTATGGCATCGCGCAGCCGATCTGGGCCGGCTCACCGACCACAGATACGGCAAGACGCTCATTGCCGTTACGCGGGTGCTGTGGAGCATCGCCGAACTATCGCAGAGCATGGTCCATAACGCGTTGCAACGGGCGGCCGTACGTTTTGCGATCGGTCTGTTCGAAGGAGCATCTTCCCGACCTTCCTGCTGTTCGTGAAGAACGGGTTCGCGCCCTGTAGGCGGGCCACAAGTACCAGCGTCGTTCCGTTCCCAGATCCGCGCGCAACTGATTCGGCTTCCGTTGCGCAGGTGTAGCCAAGAGCACGCTGTTCCCATCGCACCGTCGCAGCCAATATGCTGCGAACGCATTCACCGCATCATTGATCGTTTAGGTGCCCGACTGCTTGAGACATTCCCTGCTCATCAAAAGCAGGGCTGCACGAGCCCAGCCCTTTAGCAAGCCTGGAGCACGTTGATGACGCGGCTCACGAGCAACGGGCGAGTATTGCGTCCGTATTCGGCCATATGCGCGGAGGCCGCATGCGCCTTTAACGCTTCCGCGCTTTCCCAGCGTTCGATTACAGCAAAGGTGTCAGTGCCGAGCGATGTCTGAATCGTCCCGAAGTCCGGTACGTCGACTACGGCCTCGTAGCTAATGCACCCCTCTTCCGCCAGCACCGCCGGACGGTTTTTGTTGAAAAGCGCCAGCACGGCTTCGCGTTGACCGGGCTGGGTAGTGATCGTTGCAATGACATGGATCATCCGGATTTCTTCCTTTCCTGTTTCGGCGCCGATCGCCGCGCGAAAATGATAGCCGCATTTGGACATGCTTGCTGACAGGGCCTCACTGTGCGGTTCTGGTCGGGCAACTTCCGCAGCGAAGCGCAGGATTGCTGATAACCGTACAGAACGTTATGGGTTCCGCGCGCGTACACGCGCAGCTTTTCTAATTTCGCCGGCGACGTACGAACTGAACGTATTGGCAACGTCTGGCAGATTCAGAATGTTGGCCTCAGTGACATTAGCCGGTTTGAGCATTTGACGCTCAATAGCGCGCAGTCCCATCGTGCTCGACGCGACAAACTTGCGGACGAGGTCCTCCCGTGTCTTCTTGTCCGCTGTGTCGAAGAATTCGCGCGCCAGACGAATCTCCTCCTGTCGACGTTTATCGGCTGCCGCGTTGGCTGCCGCTAGGCTGGCCTCGACTTCCTTTTGCCTGTCAGACCTCGTCCCCTGTTCCCCCGTCGCGGCCTCAACAAGCTGGGCCTGAATCAACTCGACCTGCCTGTCGGCGTCGGATACCCGGTAGTTGTCCGAAAGAGCCCTCATGAGGTAGGCGGATGCTCTTTTCACCTTGATACCCTGCCTGATTGTCCAGCGGGTGTAGTCGATGGCTTGTTGAATGCGCTCGTCCGTCCAGACGAACCTGTTCTCAGCGATTTTTTCAAACTGTTTTTCAGACAGTCCGAATTCGTCTTGAAGCATTTTGAAGAGTACGACTGAGTTCAGCATGGCCGCTTTGGATGCCAATGCCCCTTCTTTGCGTTTGAGCCGGAAGCGTATCTGGTCTTTCTTTCGCGAGCCGGGAGTTCCGGCACGGGTCTCATACGACAACTCGATGTCGGACAGTTCGTTGATTTGGTTGACGGCTGGCTCGAGATAATCGCGCTTGAAGTATTTGAACTCGGCGTTGTTTGCCCATGACTTGCCGGGCAAGTTTCGAACAAGGTCGAGTGACAGCCAGTCTGTTAGCCCGCTGGGTACGGATGGCAAGACATGGTCGTAAATGCCTCGAGCGTAGATGAGCGTAAATCTCGAGGTGACTAGCAGGCTGGTCCAGTACGAGTTCTCAGGGTCCTTGATGAGGCGTTGCAGTTCGATAGGCACGCGGAAGCGAATCCGGCCATTTCTGACGCTGACCCGGCCGATCAACTCAAGCCAGTCTCCGTCTTCATTCTGGACGGCCAAGTCCTCATCCGCATCGTCATCACCGGCACTGCCCTCCTCGCCGGGTTCGAGAGGTTCCTCCAGCATGCGTCCTTTCGAATCTACGGACACTACCGGTGCACTCATCACTTCGAGCATCGAAGATTTGACGCTGCGAATGACGCTGGAAAAATGTTTCTTATTCCTGCTGTCATAGCGCATCAGCCATTTAAAAAAGCTGAGCGTCACGTCATAGGTTTCCTGAATTTCAGGGTCCTGCGCGACGATGAAGTAAGCGGCATCCACAAAGCGTCTGGCGGACAGTCCTAATCCGATAATGCGCGCGAAGACCCGGTTCTTTTGATACCCGATATCTTTATCCGGACTAGTCTCATCGATGGACCTTTGCGCCGGCGCCATCTCGACGAATAGGTCCAGTGCAAATTGAAGAGGAGTGACTCGCCGGTCGACGCTGCTGGACATGCCTGTTCCCTGGAAATTTCAGCAGACTCTAGGCATACAAAGGTGAGATGTCAACAAGAAAGTCTCACCTTTGGCACTGAGACGAACAGCATGCACATCATCTCTCACCTTCGGCACACCATCTCTCACCACTAGTGAAAGCGTCGGTGCCGCAGCCCATGATGGTAGAGGGTTTCAGCCGGTTATCCACAGGTGACGCAGGAAAATCTCTCACCTTCGGTAAAACGCGCTTTTGTCTCTCACCTCGGCATACTATAAATCTCCCCTTCTGCACCCAAATGTCTCACCTGAGGTGCACATTTTCTCTCACCTTCGGCACATTGCGTCTCACCTGTCCGGCACTAACCGTTTGATAACAAAGGAATCGCATTTCCCCTGTACGTTTGTTAGTTCGTTTTTTTTCTTTAAAACAACCAACAAACTGCTCGGCAACGTGGCTAGCTAAACGGCCCGCGCTAGACATCAGAGCCGAGCGCAAAGGTCCGATATGCGGTGGGACCTAAATAGGGCTGTCAACTCTGCGCGCTCGAGTGAGTGAGACAACAAGTCTCCCGCCGCGTTTAGGTCTGTATGGCGAGAACGATGGCGCTTTTCGGATGAGAGAAGCAGTGCCGCCCCACATGCATTTGGAGCGTCAGTCTCGGTGATGTTCTTCGCGCCTGCTTCAAAGGTGAGAGATTGTGTGCAGCATTTTCTGCTGGCCGATTCACACGAGGTCTTTCGTCCACGCCGTCGGTCACATTCAGTTGCGCCGCGACGATCGTCCTACGTACAACCTTCAGCGGCGAATGTTGATGACCGTGGGGTGAGGGATTTTGTGCATGCGGATGCGCGTCCGATACTGGCATTTGTGTGGATGCACACTATCTCTCACCTTTGCCCTCTTCTTCTGTCAAACGAAATAAAAATGTAATGTAATCGTCCCATGTATGTGCTCTCATCGCTACCAGACATCTTGAACTCTAGCCTCTCAGTCCGTTTCCTCGGCTCGGTCTGACGGGTTAGTGGACAAAAACTCTCACCTTTTTTCCATAACTGCATCCCCGGCGGCGTCACCTGCTTTAAAGGTGAGAGATTTTGTGCGGGCGATTTCGTTCACGTTGGCTGCCACACATATCGTTGAAGGCATAAAAAACAGTGGCTTACGAACGATATTTGAGAAACTGGACGACAATATAACGCTGTTTTTGCGTTTTTCCTGTATTCTCCGTTTAGCTTCAATTTCCAGGGAAAACTCCGAAATGGCCAATGTCAGCCAACCGATGCCGATAGACCGAACCGTGACGCTTGAGGAAATCTCAGATTTCGCGGACGTCGTCACCGATTATGCAACTGAACTACGGGACCAAATTCTCGCGCCGCGCCCGCGCAAGGAAGCGCCGGTGTTTACGACTGGAGAAGTCGCAGAGCTATGCGGCCTGACGCGTCAGCAGGTGCAATACTTGGCAACCAAGGGGGATGGTGTGTTGCCGGAAGGGCAGTCCACCGGGACAGGACGAAGCCGAAGTCGGCTATTTACACTAGGTGAAGCTCGAAATTGGGTACAGCAGGTGTCGGACATCTACCAGACGCCTTTGGTAGCTGGACCGAGCGATTTCGAAGGCAAAGTACTCATCACGTCGCAGTTGAAGGGGGGCTCGGCTAAAACCACAACGTCGATGTGCCTTGCCCAAGGGTTGAGCCTGCGCGGGCGAAAGGTTCTCGTTGTCGACCTTGACCCCCAGGCTTCGCTTTCCGAGCTATGTGGGCTGTATGCCGAAAAAGAGGTATCTCCGGACGATACAGTGCTTCCTTTTGTCTATGACCAAAAGGTCGAAGGAGGTCTGCTCTCCCGGGTGCAGCCAACGTACTGGGATGGGTTGGATATCATTCCGGCGCATACAGAACTGGTCGGGGCTGAGTATCACCTTCCCGCGATGCAGATGAAGCTTGCAGGATTCAAATTCTGGCAGGTGCTCCGGGATGGACTAGCGCCATTGCGCAAGCACTATGACTACATCATTCTGGATACATCGCCCTCTCTGTCCTATCTCAACCTGAACGCATTGATGGCAGCGGACGCCATGGTAATGCCGATGGTCCCGGAGAATCTCGACTTCTTCAGCTCGCTTTCCTTCTGGCGACTTTTCTCGGACGTCGCCAAGTCGTTCATCAAATACGAAGCTAACAAAAAGTACGATTTCGTTTCTGTGCTGCTGACCCGCGTGAATTACAACAGCACTTCCGCGGCACCGGTTGTCCGCACGTGGGCACAAGGTGCGTATCGTCACTGGCTGGACCCGTTTGAGGTTCCTGCCAGTTCCGTAATGAGCTCAGGTGCTCTCGCATTTACGACCGTTTTTGACATCAGCAGCTCGCATAGCCAGGCGAAATCCTTAGCGCGCGTCAAGCAGCCGTTAATTGACTATTGCCGATGGGTCGATGACATGTTCGTCAAGCAATGGAGGCCAGCACAATGAGCGCCAACAATATCCGTGATCAGATGTTGGCCAAGACCGCAAATCTTCGGTCAACAGCGGAACGAACCCCCGATGCCAGCCGTCGCGCAAGTCGGACAGAGACGGCACCGGGGATGGCCGGAGCATTGGCGGCCGCGCAGTTGAGGGTACAGGAGCTTGAGTCGTCCGGGACGACGTCGCAGTTGCCAGTGACAGAAATTATTCCTAATCCCTGGCAGCCGCGGCGCGTATTCAATGAAGCAAAGCTGTCCGAGCTGGCAGAGTCGATTCGCGAAGTCGGGCTCATGCAGCCCATCGTGGTTCGTCGGGTTGAATCGGCCTACCAGATTGTGGCAGGGGAGCGGCGCTGGCGAGCACACAAGATGCTCGGGGCGGAGTACATCAAGACGGTGGTCATCGAGTGCTCCGACCAGGACATGATTGTGTTGGCGCTGGTCGAGAATATGGACCGGGACGACCTCACCGATTATGAAGTGGCCATCTCGCTTCGTCGGTCTGAGAGCGAGTTCCCTAGCCGTAAAAGGCTGGCAGAGGCAGTGGGCCTCTCACGTACCGGGCTATACCAATTTCTTGCGTTCGAAAATCTGCCGGACTTCATGAAGAAGGACCTTGATTTGCAGCCTGCCCTACTCGGCTGTAACGCTGCAGAGGAAATTGTCTCAGCCCTTAAGAAGCACGGCGGCGAAGCTGAGTTGGCTGCACGCGAACTCTGGCCAGATGTGGTCAAGGGAGATCTGGCCCAAGGCAAACTTGCGCCGGCGATTATCGCGATGGTGACCCGTCGTGCGTCGGGGACGACGGCTCGGGAGAGGCTTATCGAGAAATTCTTCGCCGGAAAGGACCAGGCGGGAAGCATCACGAAGGACGTCAATAGCTTTACGGTGAAAATCAAGGCTGCGGCTTTGACCGAGGCACAAGAGGCGCGAATTCGGCAGCTTATCAGTGAGCTGTACAAGGGCGAGCCGCGATGACCTAGCATTTCTTGCGACAAAGGAGCCCGCGTCGAGCGGGCTTTTTTTTGTGCCGACGCGGGCGTCAGTAATACTGACACTGGACGCCTTGAAGCAAGACGATGTGTTCTATCGCCGAGGTGATGGGAGGTCGATGGCAGGCCGTGTCTGCGATTCGCGTTCCGCTCGGGCAAGGCGCAACATTGGGCGCACATGTGTCAGTGAAACCGACACCGACCGATTCTGAATTGCATACGACGGACGGCGCGTCCGGTCGTGGACGTTTGGCCGGTCTGGCTCTGCGGGAGCAGTGTCGGTACTACTGACACTCTGAGTTTTGGACAAGAAGGAGGACGGCAAGCAGAAAACCTTAGCTCTTTTTTGAGGTCGTCTTCCAAGCGCGAGTCAATAGCGAGCCTGCATCCCATAGAAGACAAAGCTCAGCCCGCAGCGACGCCTAGAAGATGAACCGGGTTGCGGTCATCACATGGGTTTCAACGTATGCCACACCTGCTCCTTGATGTGCTTTCAGGAGTGGCGCCTGCTGTAGTTGTGGACCGCCGTCCCGTCGGCGTTACCTAGGGTCACGGTATTTCCTCTTGCGAATGTGAGGACCGGCTTGGTTGGCATGAAGTGTGGGCCGAGGTTCATATGCACTGGAATTTGCGCAACCGCTACGAGGAGCCACGAGTGTATTGACAGGTTGCGACAGTGACTCTACAACGCGCCCTGTTCGGAGTGTCGGTATTACTGACACCCGCGGTCGATAGTCGATTTGCTTCGAGATATCCTACTTTTCTTCGTGTAGAGGCGTCAGTATCCCTGACAGGCGTTCAAGCCACACCTTTCGACCTATAGGCGGGCAAATATATGGCGACAGCGTAGCGACCCGACTGTTCATTTGCTCGCCGCTGATAGCGAGGGTGGAAAGTGCCTCCAGCGGCGTTGCCTCCCTCTCCCTCGCACAAGCGTGGTCGTGTTAGAACTAACCCGGGCCCGCTCTACCGATATGTAGATCGTTGCACTCTGGAGGAAAGCGTACCTCAGCACTCGCTGCGGCACATCCACGCGCAGGTGGTCGGCCGCGAGCAGGTTGACGAACGTGTGCTGCAGCGCGTGCGGCGCCGCTTCAAGCGAAGGGCGCGGTTCCCGCACGTCCAGCGCGAGAGTTTCGTTCTCCGCGAGGCGCTGCTGTGTCCGCGTCACGGCTTGGTCTAACCCGTGGCGCAGGATCCACTCCAATCCACAGAATGAGCAGATGCTTTGCTTGCGGGTTGCCGTGGTTGGAATCACCACCCGAGAGAGGCGGGATTTCTCGCTTCTTCGCATCCTAAAAGTCATGTTCGCGATCGGCCGTGAGCGCGTGGCCCTTCGACGACCAAATTCGAACGAACTCTGTCCGCCACTTTCGGTTCCACAGAATCGCGACCTTCCAAGGGTATCTGCTTCTTCGTGCTGCTCGCGCCCGGGCTGGGGCAAACACGCGGATAAGTTGGAAAGAATCATCCCGCTGCATATTGGCCAAGCCCATCAGAAGGACCGTTGCGCACGCGAGGCAGTACTGTGTGCCCGGTACCGTGGGGCCATTGACTTCCAGCGACATGGTACGCCGCGAGTGGATGAACTTCGCGCATTCAGGGGAGCAGCGCCGCCGCCGTGCGTGAACGACTCCTAGTGTCTCTTCGGCAGGCTTTGTCGACGGCAGCCGCCAGTCTTCGTTTCTGTCGCCGGGTCCGCGATGTCCCGACATGGGTTGCCGCAAAGGTAGCGTACGCCAATCGCCACGCGAACATTCCCGCAGTACAAACACGTTGTACCACTGCAAATCAAATCGACGACGAATGCCCGGCAAACGGGCGCAACGTACAGCTATTCTGAGTGCCTTCGTGCCGCTTCACCCTGGATACGACTGCGTGAAAAATCCCTCCGCGCTTGCACAATGCCCATCGAGGCGCCGAGATCTCAGTCTGCCAACCTCCAGACGCTGGCAAGGCGAAGCATTCAAGCCCCTTCTGGCCTCGGGGGGTGTTCGGGACGTCGCGGAGCAGGGCAGGTGTATCAGGATCGCTTCGACGTTGTTGTACGGGAGAGACCAGGGATGAGTTAAGAGCCGGGCGCGCGATTCCGGGCCCGGCTGCCGTCGCTCGACTCAGCGATCCGCCCAACCGGCGTCATCACGATTTGCGCCCGGAGTGAACGACCGAGGTTCGTGCACTGCTCCTCGGACGCGAATTGCCGTTCCGGCGTTGCTGCGTCGCATTCGGCCGCACAGTTCGATGCAGGCCTGCAGTACGGTTAGAGTCTTTGCTTGCTGGTGATGCACTGGCCGATAGCCCACTTCCCCAAGCCATGCTGAAGTCGAGTCTTCCTCTTCGGAACTCAGTCCTTCTAGTAGTGCCCTTCACCCAAAAAGAACGGCCGGCGACTGAACCTCTGCACGCCCACACGGTTCTCGGACAGGTAGCGGTTACTCAGACATAGTGCTTGCGTGGATGGTCGCGCATCTCAGCGAGCGATGCTTCCAGCCGCGTCGTCCTCTCGATGCGATTCATCATGGGGGCGTCGTCTGGATTGGACGTGGTCCAACGATCCGGCGTTGGGGCAGTGTCGATACGGAGGCAATGTGCGGTCAAGTCCACCGGCGCGTGGCGCCGCCCGGTTGCGACCTTATTGTGCTGGGCCATCAATAGGGCCCAGGTGAGCATTCGGACCCCTGCCAGCTGGTAGTAACCAACGCACAACACCGCAAAGAGAGACCGCCGGGTGTCTCCCTAGAACGAGACAGCTACATCAAAAAAATGGCGAAGCAGGCGGGTGCCGGCATCAATTTGCCGCGGTGGCCATGACGGCTCCTATTCATCAATACGCTAGATACGTTGCATGAGCTGTGGCAGCCGCTTTAGCCGGAATTCTTCCGGCAAGCCGTACGACTCCCACGCCGCAAATTAGAGGAAGCCACTCTAGTTAGGCTCGATTTTTTTGACTCAAACCGCGGACTCGTCCGGCCGGTCGTGCAAACGTTGCGGTTCGCAGTGGAGGGCTCCCAGCCTCCCGCGATGTCGGATTACCTTTGAAAACATCACGACTGCGACATGCTTGCGCGTGCAGTCGTCGCGCCGCTATTCACGGTGGATGCTTATCACGGGTCGTGTTCCCTCAGGTGGAACCGCTAGACAGCTGAGCGCCGGCAAGAAATGACTGCCTTCATATGCATTATCTATCTAAATAATTAATCAATAGTTCGTCATTCATGCATCGCATCGCGTGTCCTCGCGTGATCGGAAGTCCCGAATGCGCGTCCCGAGCAAGAACACGCTATACGCGTCTCAGTTCGACGCACGGGGGAAGCTGTGACATTGCTTTCACGATACTTGCGAAAACTGTTGCGCTCCGAGTGAATACTGTCCACTGATCCGCTGCAAAACCTTCGAAAGTTTCGACCCTCGATCTTTGCCAGAGTTGGCCGGACGCCGAAGTCACAGCCCCGTAAGCGCATCCTTAGCGACGCCGACATTGAGGGCGAGACCATCGATCAGCAGTAAGTCGTTCGGTTTATCGTCACCGTAGACGCGCGTGACAGTGCGTGCATCGGTCATGTGGAAGGTGCCGACGCCGCGCATGCAGGAGCAGTTTTCGTGCTGTTGCGGGGAGGACGCCAGCAGCGCGGAGCTTTACGGGCACCTCCACGACCCGCTCGAATGCTTAGCTACGGTTAGGCTTGCACGGGCGGTATGCACGAAGCGGACTCCAGGCATCGAGTAAACAGCCTCTCGTGAAACAATTAAACGATCAATGCGGAAGCGAAAAAACGATGCACAAACAATAACTTAGAGGAATTTCCAGGCACGGCTGTCCTTATGTTTCACGACGAGGCGCATTCCAAGGCTGCGAAATCGACAAGCGCCAACAAAAATCACCGGGCAATACCTTCGCAAACCGCCATGTATCAAATATTACGTATTCTGTAGTTCTAGTCTGGTACGCCAACGCTACCGATGGCTACCGAGTCGCGAAGAGGATCACGCGCTGTTTGTCATTGCGCGAACGCGCGGCGATCGGGTAGGGTGACGGTTTCCACAAAGAAAACAACGGATCGACAATGAACAAACAGGAACTGGTGGATGCGGTCGCTGCGGCGACTGGCGCGAGCAAGGCGGCAACAGGCGAAGCGATCGACGCGTTCATCGGCGCAATCACGAGCGCCGTCAGGAAGGGCGACACGGTTCAACTCATCGGCTTCGGGTCGTTTTCGACGGGAGCCCGCGCCGCACGCGTGGGCCGCAACCCGGCGACCGGCGCCGAAATCCAGATCCCCGCAGCGAAGACCGTCAAGTTCACGGCCGGCAAGGCGTTCAAGGATGCCGTGAACGGATCCTGACAGCGTGCGACAGCCGCCGGTCGGTGATATGCCGGCGGCTGTCGGTTGCGAACACGTCACAGGTGGCCGACATGTTCCGGGGGTCACGCGGGTTCGCGCCGGCGTCACCGCCACTCCCGGTGAACCTGCCTGTTTTGGCGTGCGGCTTATCAGCACGACGCCGAACTCGAATACGGAAGCGTTCGCACTCCGGCATGCCTCGCGTCCACACGCCTGGGTATCCTCACTAAAAGGAACATATTGTCAACGCGGCTATTTACACCCCAGCCGCAAGTTGCCAAGCACATGCGTGCGCGGGATGCCACCAGCCGCCCGCGACGCATGCTGAGTCGACCACGCTTTCGACTGCGCTATGCTGCGCCTACCACTTCGCACCAAGTCGGAACTTGTGCAGCAATGGCTCCGTATACCCGCTAGGCTGCGACCGCCCTTCAAAAACCAGCGCCTTCGCCGCCTTGAACGCGAGTGATGTGTCCAGATGACCGGCCATTGGCTGGTACTGCGGGTCGTTGGCGTTCTGCGCATCCACCACCTTCGCCATGCGCTTGAACGTTTCGTTCACCAGCGCTTCCGACACCACCCCGTGATGCAGCCAGTTCGCAATGTGCTGGCTCGAAATGCGCAGCGTCGCGCGGTCTTCCATCAGGCCGATATCGTGTATATCCGGCACCTTCGAACAGCCGACGCCCTGATCGATCCAGCGCACCACGTAACCCAGAATCCCTTGCGCGTTGTTCTCGATTTCCTTGCGGATTTCCTCATCTGACCACTGCGCCTCTTCGACGACAGGAATCGTCAGCAAGCCATCGAGCAACTCATCGCGTACGCTGTCGTAGGCGGTCTTTTCCAACTCTTGCTGCACGGCCTGAACGTCAACTTGATGGTAGTGCAGCGCGTGCAGCGTCGCGGCAGTCGGCGACGGCACCCAAGCCGTGTTTGCGCCCGCTTTCGGATGCGCGATTTTCTGTTCGAGCATCGCATGCATCAGGTCGGGCATCGCCCACATGCCTTTGCCGATCTGCGCGCGTCCGCGCAATCCCGAGCTCAAGCCGGCCAGCACGTTATTGCGCTCGTAAGCCGCGATCCATGCCGACGATTTCATATCCCCCTTGCGCATCATCGGACCGGCTTCCATTGCGCTGTGCATCTCGTCGCCGGTGCGATCCAGGAAGCCCGTATTGATGAACGCCACGCGCGCCGATGCCGCCGCAATGCACGCCTGCAGGTTGACGCTCGTGCGGCGCTCCTCGTCCATGATACCCATCTTGATGGTATGGCGCGGCAGCCCGAGCAGATCTTCGACACGGTCGAACAGTTCATTGGAAAACGCGACTTCGGTCGGGCCGTGCATCTTCGGCTTGACGATGTAAATCGATCCGGTCCGCGAATTGAGCTTGTTTTGCAGGTCGTGCATCGCGCCCAGCGACGTCATCACGGCATCCAGAATGCCTTCGGGAATCTCGCGACCGTCGCGATCGACGATCGCCGGATTCGTCATCAAATGCCCGACGTTACGGATAAACAGCAACGAGCGGCCATGCAGTTTCACGGTCGAGCCATCTGGCGCGGTGTATGTGCGGTCGGCGTTCAGGCGACGCGTGAAGGTCTTGCCGTTCTTCGTGACTTGCTCAGTCAGCTCGCCTTTCGCGAGGCCGGTCCAGTTGCGGTAAAGCTGGACCTTTTCGACGGCATCGACAGCGGCAACGGAGTCTTCGCAATCGATAATCGTCGAGACGGCCGCTTCCATCAGCACGTCCTTCACACGCGCAGCGTCGGTCTTGCCGATGGAGTCCGTTGCGTCGATCTGGATCTCGAAGTGCAGGCCGTGATGTTTGAGCAGGACGGCGGAAGGGGAGCCTGCATCGCCCTGATAGCCGATGAACTGCGCGGGGACCTTCAACGCCGACGAGCCGTTCTTGAGCGTGACAGCGAGCTTGCCGCATTCCACGCGGTACGCGATGGCGTCGACGTGCGAGCCGTTGACGAGCGGCGCGGCTTCATCGAGGAATGCGCGGGCGCGCGCGATCACGCGTGCACCGCGCACCGGATTGAAGTAGGCGGTGCGCTCGGCACCGTCGGTTTCGGGGATCGCATCGGTGCCGTAGAGTGCATCGTAGAGGCTGCCCCAGCGCGCATTCGCGGCGTTGAGTGCGTAGCGCTGGTTCGACAGTGGCACGACGAGTTGCGGGCCGGCTTGCCCGGCGATTTCGGTGTCGACATTCTGGGTCGTCGCCTTAACAGCTGCGCTCGCCGGTACGATATAGCCGATGCCTTCGAGAAATGCGCGGTATGCCTTCAGATCGCGCACGGGCCCCGGATGCGCGCGGTGCCACTGGTCCAGTTCCGTCTGCAGGCGATCGCGTTCTGCGAGCAGTGCGCGGTTCTTGGGGGCGAGGTCGTGGACGAGGGCAGCGAAGCCTTTCCAGAAGGCTTCGCTGTCGATGCCAGTCCCACTCAACGCCTCATCGTCGACAAATTTGCTGAGAACAGCCGCGACACGCAGCCCGTTTCTGTCGATCATTTCACCCATCATTTGCTCCAACAGTTTCAAATATCAATCAATCAGCCGTTGAGGCTGTTTGCCGCCGTTCTGGCCACTTGCGAATCCTGATCTGGTTTGACACCGGACACGCCGACCGCACCCACAACGTTTCCGTCGACCACGACCGGGACGCCGCCCTCGAGCGTGCCGGCTAGCGGCGCGCTCAGAAACGCGGTGCGGCCGCCGTTGATCATGTCTTCGTACTGCTTCGATTCGCGTCGACCGAGCGCGGAGGTACGCGCCTTTTCTGTTGCGATGTAAGCGCCTATCGGCGCACAGCCGTCGAGGCGGAGCAGGGCCAGCAGATGACCCCCGTCATCCACGACCGCGATGGTGACTGCCCACTGGTTTTTCTCTGCTTCCGCGCGCGCGGCTTCCAGGATTCGCGTAGCTTCTACAACGGTCAATACGGGTTTGCTTTGCATGTCAGGCTTTCAAGTCAGTGTTTCGAAGTGAAGTGTCGCCACCGGCGCATGCCGGAGGCCGTGATACGTTTCGTGGAGAACGGGGCTATCCACCCAGCGCGCCCTGCGTGTTGACGTGCACCGCATAAATGGACTGCGACGACGCCATGAACAGCCGGTTACGCGCGCGTCCACCAAAGCACAAATTCGCGCAGCGCTCGGGCAGGGCGATCCGGCCAATCATCTTTCCCTGTGGCGAAATAGCCATGACGCCATCGAGTTCGTCATTGCCCATGCCCCAGCCGCACCACAGATTGCCGTCGATGTCCGCGCGCATGCCGTCGATCGTGCCGGCGCCCGCGTCATAGAACATTCGGCCTTCACCGATTCCGCGGCCATCCGCGTCCACTTCATAGACGTGGATCATCCGGTTGGGCACACCGCGCGATTCGATGATGTAGAGCAGTTTCTCGTCGGGTGAAAAGCACAGGCCGTTCGGTCCTTTCAAGTCGCGAGTGACTACGGACGCTTCGCCGGTCATGCCATCAATTCGATATACGGAGTGGGGGAGTTCCTGCTCCGCCTTGATTCCTTCGTAGTGTCCGGAGATGCCCATCGGCGGATCCGTGAACCAGATAGAACCGTCCGACTTCACGACCAGGTCGTTGGGGGAATTAAGCGGCTTGCCTTCAAAGGAATCGAGAAGGACGGTGATGCTGCCGTCGTACTCAGTGCGTGTGACGCGGCGGCCGTGCTCGCACGTAACGAGCCGCCCTTGTCTGTCGCGGGTGTTGCCATTCGCGTAGTTGGAAGGTTTCCGGAACACGCTGACTACGCCCGTTTCCTCCTCCCATTTCAGCATCTGGTTGTTCGGAATGTCGCTCCAGAGCAGGTAACGTCCATCGCCGAACCATACGGGGCCTTCGGTCCACCGGTAACCGGTAGCCAGCCGTTCGACGGCCGAAAAGGCCACGCGGTATTTATCGAAGGAAGGGTCTAGCGAAATCACCCGCGGGTCGGGGTATCGCTCAGCTTGTTGCCACATCTCACTCTCCTGTTCAGGCCCCGGCATTTCCGCCTGTTGCGGCGGCACGATCGCTAGTATAAAGGGAAACGAGTAAGCGCTTTCTCTTGAATTAGTCCATGAAGTGCCATAAGATGCCTGAAATTCTTGAGCCTAGAGCAGTGACGCATCGGCAGTAGCGGTTATGTAAGAAAGCGATTACTCGTTTCCTGCCTTTTTTGACCGCCCGGCGCAAATTTCTAGAAGGGCAATGCCTGATGACTGAGATGACGAGCAAGAACGTAACCGGGCCGGTGATTCGGTTGCATCCCGCTGACAATGTGGTCATTGCGCGCATCGACGTCGCAATCGGTACGCCGGTTCCAGCAGAAGATTTTGTTTGCCGCAGCCAGGTGGCCGCAGGTTATAAGATCGCGGCGACGCCTATCAAAAAGGGCGAACCGGTTCGCAAATACAACGTGGTGATCGGTTTCGCCGCGACGGATATTGCGCCAGGCACGATGGTCCATAGCCATAACGTCGAGTTCCGTGAGTTCGACCGGGATTACGCATTTGGAGCGGACTACCAGCCCGTCGAGATGGTGCCCGAGGCCGAGCGCGCCACGTTCCAGGGCATCGTGAGGGATAACGGAGAGGTTGCCACGCGCAATTACATCGGCGTGTTGTCGACAGTCAATTGTTCCGCCACGGTCGCGCACAGGATCGCCGAATGGTTCACGCCGGAACGCCTGGCGGACTACCCCAATGTAGACGGTGTGGTCGCGTTCACGCACTCGATCGGCTGCGGCATGGAAATGAGCGGTGAGCCGATGGCGCTGCTGCGCCGGACGATGGCGGGTTACGCGCGGCACCCCAATCTTGCCGCGGCGCTGATTGTCGGGCTGGGATGCGAGCGCAACCAACTGGCCGGACTGATGGATCAGGAAGGTCTGAAAGCTGATTCGCGGCTGCACACATTCATCATGCAGGAGAACGGCGGCACCCGTCGGACCATCGAGGCCGGCGTCGCGGCGGTCCGGGCGCTGCTGCCCGATGCCAATCGCGTGAAGCGCACGACGGTTCCTGCAAGTCATCTGAAAATCGGTCTGCAATGCGGCGGCTCGGACGGCTTTTCCTCGATCACCGCCAATCCTTCGCTTGGTGCGGCGATGGATTTGCTGGTCCGTCATGGCGGCACCGCCATCCTTTCCGAAACACCCGAAATCTACGGCGTGGAGCATACGCTCACGCGGCGTGCGGTCAGCCGCGAAGTCGGCGAGAAACTGGTTGAGCGGATCCGCTGGTGGAAAGACGAGTATTCGGTCGGTCGAGACGTTCAGATCAACGGCCAGGTCAGCCCTGGCAATCAGGTGGGCGGGCTGGCGAACATCTTCGAAAAGTCGATCGGATCAGCGATGAAAGGCGGCACCGGGCCCCTCATGCAAGTGTATCGATACGCCGAGCTGGTGAAGCAATCTGGACTCGTATTCATGGACACTCCCGGCTTCGACCCCGTCTCCGCGACGGGTCAGATTGCGGGCGGCGCAAATCTTATCGCCTTCACGACAGGGCGCGGTTCGATGTTCGGCGCCAAGCCCGTGCCGTCGCTGAAACTCGCCACCAATACGCCGATGTACACGCGTCTGACCGAAGACATGGATCTTAACTGCGGAGGGATTCTGGATGGCATCGCGTCGATCCACAGCACGGGCCAGAAAATCTTCGACGCTATTCTTGCCGCCGCGTCGGGCGAGCGCACAAAAAGCGAAATGCTCGGACTGGGTGACCACGAATTCGTACCGTGGCAGATCGGCATCATGAGTTGAGTGCGCAGTGGCGCAGCGCATTGCGAGGGCGAACGGCCATTTACACCTATAAGTAAAACCGTCGCCCGTAGGCAGTCGAACAAATGGCGGAGACAGCCTGTGAGTACTCAAACCCCGGCAATACAAATACCTGACAGCGCGACAAGCAACTCGATCTACACGCGAGTGACCTGGCGCTTCATGCCCTTGCTGTTCGTCTGTTACGTGGTGGCGTATCTGGATCGGGTCAACGTGGGCTTCGCCAAGCTCCAGATGCTCAGCGATCTGAACTTCAGCGAGGCGATGTATGGCTTCGGCGCGGGCATTTTTTTCATCGGGTATTTCTTCTTCGAGGTGCCGAGCAACTTGCTGCTGCACCGGCTCGGCGCGCGCCGCTGGATCGCCCGGATCATGCTCACGTGGGCCGTGCTCTCGGCCGCGACCGCGTGGGTCACCACGCCCACGATGTTCTACGTGTTGCGTTTCTTTCTGGGCGTGGCCGAAGCGGGCTTTTTCCCGGGGCTGGTGCTGTATCTCACCTACTGGTTTCCATCGCACCGGCGCGGCAAGATGATTGCTTTCCTGATGGCGGGCAATCCGGTGGCGGGCATTGTCGGCGGCCCGATTTCCGGCTTCATCATGCAGCGCCTCGCGGGGCACGCGGGCCTCGCCGGCTGGCAGTGGCTGTTCATTCTGGAAGCCGCCCCCGCGCTGATCCTCGCAGCCGTCATTTTCTGGTTCCTCGATGATCGGGTGAAGGACGCAAAGTGGCTACCGGCTCAGGACCGCGACTTCATAGCGTCGGAAATCGATGCGGAAGCACGCACCAAAAGCCACGGTTCCGTGCGCGAGGTCTTCACGTCGCTCAAAGTCTGGACCTTGTGCACGATTCTCTTCGGTATCGTGATGGGCTCCTATGCAGTTGGCTTCTGGCAGCCAACCATCATAAAGAGTTCCGGAATCACGGACGCCTTCACCATCGGCCTGCTCACGGTCGTGCCTTATCTTGCCGCCCTGATTCTGATGATCGTGGTCGGCCGCCACGCGGACCGCACGCGTGAACGCCGCTGGCACGTCGTGTTGCCGCAATGCATGGCGGCCGCGGGGTTCGTGATGTGCGCCTACGCGGGCAACAATACGTATATTGCGTTGCTTGGCCTGACGCTTGCCGCTTCGGGCGTGATTACGGCCTTACCCATGTTCTGGGCCTTGCCCACTTCCTTCCTCGGCGGCACCGGTGCGGCGGCCGGCATTGCCTTGATCAATTCGACGGGCAATCTCGCAGGCTTCGTAAGCCCTGCGCTGGTGGGTTGGCTAAAGACGGTCACGCATTCACTTGATTCGAGCCTGTTCCTGATTGCGGGGTCGCTGATTGTCTCCGCAGGCCTCATCTTGACGCAGCTTCCCGCCAGGCTTGTCAACAAGTAGTACCTCCATGGCACTCGAGAGAAGTGCCAGATAGCAACATTCGGTATCCTCAATTACATGGAATAGAGACAACATGAAGACTGGGAAGTATCGCTACGTTGTCGCCTTGCTGCTGTTTATCGCGGGCGCGATCAATTACATGGACCGCGCGGCGCTTGGCGTGGTCGCGCCTGTCCTCAACAAGGAGCTGAATCTTTCACCGTCGCAACTCGGCGTAGTGTTCAGCAGTTTCTTCTTCGGCTATTCCATCTTCGCATTCGTCGGCGGACAACTCGCCGACAAGTATGGGCCGCGCCGGGTCTTCTCCTGGTCGATGGGGGCGTGGTCCATTCTCTGCGGGTTGACCGCGGCCGCGACTGGATTCGGCACGTTGCTGATCTCCCGGGCGCTGTTCGGGTTCGGCGAAGGTCCGATGAATTCGACGACCAACCGGACCATCACCAACTGGTTTCCCCGGCATGAAACCGCGACCATGGTCGGCTTTACGTTTTCAGGCCAGACGGTAGGCAGTGCGATCGCCGGGCCGGTGGTGGGACTGATTGCGATCGCCTACGGCTGGCGCACGTCGTTTGTGATCATCGCGGCGTTCGGGCTGGTGTGGATCGTCGCCTGGCGCATGTTCGCTACCGACAAGCCGGCGCAAAGCACGCGGGTCGGCGAGGCCGAACGCGAGATGGTCGAAGCGAGCCGCAGTGCGGCACATCCTGCGGAAGGCGGCGAAGAAAGCACGCCGCTGCGCAGCTACCTGTTTCGTCCGAGCACGCTCGCGCTTGGCGTCGGCCTGTTTGCGGTGAACTACACGCTGTTCGTGTTCATCTCTTGGATGCCGAGCTATTTCACCAACGCGCTGCATCTCGACATGAAGCAGATGAGCTTTCTGAGCGCAGTGCCATGGGCATGCGGCGGGATTGGATACTTCGGTGGCGGCCTGCTTGCCGACGCGTGTTTCAAGCGCATGAGCAACAAGCTGCTGGCGCGCAAGGTCTCGGCGATCGTGCCGCTCGCGCTGTCGGGTCTCGCCTTGGTGGGCGTCAGCATGGTCGATTCCGTGACGCCCGCAGTACTGCTTGTCGCGTTCGCCGTACTGTTTCTGACGGCTTCGTCGCAAGCGTGCTGGGCCACCATGCACGAGCTTGTGCCCGGCAGGCATCTTGGGGGCGTAAGCGGCTTTGTTCACCTGATGAGCAACATCTCGGGCATCGTCGGTCCGACCATGATGGGTTTGGCGGTCCAGTACCTGGGTGGTTACAGCAGCGGCTTCATGCTCGGCGCGGCGGTCGATCTGGTCGGCGTGCTGGCAATGCTGCTGGTCATCGGCCGGCGCGCGGCAGGCGAGACAGCCGGGCCGCATACCACCGCCGCATAAACGGTCCGTCCCGCCACGCAAGGAGCCGGGAGGCGCAGGCGGAGCCACCCGCCCGCGGCCGTACGCGTGGCCGCGCGAGTATCCCGTTTTTTTCGAGTCGATCTACTGCCATGAAACATGTCATCGTTGAATCCGAGCAAACCGATTATCAGACACGTTCGCGGATCGTTTCGGTGGAGGCGCGCACCATCCGCGTGCCGCTTGACCGTCGCACTGCATTCTCGACCCGCCTCGTCACTGCCCGCGACTACACCGTAGTACGCGTCACGACAGCCGATGACCATCACGGCATCGGCTTTTGTTACAGCGGCAACCGCGCCGGCATGCTGGTCACGTATGCCGTGCGCGAACTGTTTGCGCCGCTGTTACGTGGGCGCTCCGCGCTCGACGTCGAAGGCTCGTGGTGCGCCATGTACGACGAGTCGCTGCTGCAAGGGCGTGCGGGCTCGGTCATGCGGGCGCTGTCCATCATCGACATCGCCTTGTGGGACCGCAATGCACGCGCTGCGGGCCTGCCGTTGAGCCGCTATCTCGGCGGCACATCCAGCGCCACTGTGCCGGCCTATGCCAGCGGTGGTTACTATCTGGAAGGCAAGACGCCGGAGCATCTCGGCGAGGAAATGGCCGGCTATGTGGCGCTGGGGTTTCGCGCGGTGAAGATGAAGGTAGGGCGGCTTGATCCGCGCAGCGAGGAAGCGCGGATCAGGGCCGCCCGCGAAGCGATCGGCGACGACGTGCTGCTGATGCTCGATGCCAACAACGCATGGTCCGACGTTCCGACCGCGCTCGAATACATGCGCCGGTACGAGCCGTTCAACCCGTACTGGATCGAAGAGCCGTTCAGTCCCGACGACATCGAGAGTCATGCGCAACTGAGCCGACGCACGCCGGTGACCGTTGCGACCGGCGAGATAGAAGCGGGGCGTTGGCGGCATCAGGAGCTGCTCGACAAGCGCGCGGCCATGATCCTTCAGTCGGACGCTGCGGTATGCGGCGGGATCAGCGAATGGCGGCGGATTGCGGCGTCGGCCGCGGCCGTGGGTGTGACGATGTGCCCGCACTGGTTCCACGATCTGCACGTGCATCTGGTGGCGTCGACGCCCAATGCGCGCTATGTCGAATTTTTTCCTGACGATCAGGTGCTGAATTTCCGTCGGCTGGTGGACACACAGTTGTCGTTCGCAGACGGCAACCTGACCGTGCCGACTCGTCCAGGCCTCGGATTCGACTTCGATGAAGCCGCGCTGAACGAATACGCGCTAGACGATTGGGCCTGAAGCCGAAGCCGTGAATAGCTGGAAAACACCACCGGTTGCGCATGCAACCGGTGGGTGTTTCTTCAGGGCATCAGGCGGTGACTTCGACCCCTGGCATCGAGAAGCCGATTTCGCGGAGCGCGGCGGCGAGCGCATCGCATTGCACTGGTGTCAGATCGACGAGAGGCGGGCGGACGACGCCCCAGTCGGCATCGTTGGAATACACGCCGATCGCTGCCTTGAGTGCGGGAATCATCGGGAATTTGGCAAACACCGCACGCGTGGCATCCAGTGCTGCCTGACGGGCATCGGCGTCGGCCGATTGCCAGTGACGATACAACTGCACGATAGCCGCCGGGTTGACGTTTCCGGTTGCCGTGATGCAGCCAACGCCGCCCGCCCGCATGGTGGCCAGCAGGAAGGTCTCGCTGCCGGCGAACACATCGAAGCCATGCGGCTGGAAGCGCTCGAGCATGGCCTGCGTGTTGCTCCAGTCGCCCGAACTGTCCTTCACGCCGGCGATCACGCCCGGGAAAGCAGCGAGCAGCCGCTCGATGAGCGCGAGGCTGAGCGGCACCTGGGACACGGGCGGGATGTGATACAGATAAATGCGCAGTGCGTCGGAACCCACGCGTTCGATGATCTGCGCATAGCTGCGGAACAGGCCTTCGTCGGTGACGCCCTTGTAGAAGAACGGCGGCAGCGTCAGCACATGATTCACCCCTAGCGAAAGCGCATGGCGTGTTAGTTCGACCGTGTCGGTGAGGGCCGAGCAGCCTGTGCCCGGCATCAGACGATCGAGCGGAATGTCTGCGCCAACCAACGTTTCGAGCAGCTTCATTTTCTCGCTGACGGCGAGCGAATTCGCTTCCGAGTTGGTCCCGAAAACAGCGAGTCCGACGTCCTGTTCGATCAACCATCGGCAATGACGGACATAGCGGTCGTGATCCGGAAGAAGGTCTCTTGTGAACGGCGTGACCACGGGCGAGTAAACGCCGCGGGGTCGGTTGACTGAAGTCATCGCGTGTTCCTTTTGATTGAAGTGAGCGTGTTTCGCGCCATTCAGCCCGGGATCTGTTGCGCAGACGAGCGGGCGTGGAGCGCTTCGGGATTGACACAGGTCGACGAGAGTTGGCCGTCGAGTGCGTCGATGAGATTGCGTACCGCGCGCATGGCCATGTTTTCGCGCGTCTGTTGCGTAGCGGAACCGATATGCGGCACCGCTACCACGTTCGGCAACTGGAGCAGCGGCGAGTCCTGCGACACCGGTTCGCGTTCGAACACATCGAGACCGGCGCCGCGAATGCGGCCTTCACGAAGATGTTCGATGAGGGCGACCTCGTCGACGACCTGGCCGCGAGCGCAGTTGATGAGGATGGCCGACGGCTTCATGGTCCCGAGTTCGGCGCTGCCGATCAGCCGCTCGGTGGCGGGCGATAGCGGCACAAGCACGCAAACGAAGTCCGCAGTGGCGAGCAACTCGGGAAGCGGCCGCCATTGCGCGCCGTAGCGCTCCTCTGCTTCCGGGTTGCGGGAGCGGTTGGAATAGATCACGTCCATGCCGAAGCCAAGAGCGGCGCGCTTGGCGACCGCGCTGCCAATGCGCCCAAGCCCGACGATTCCCAGCGTTGTGTGGTGCACGTCGACACCGAATTGCGCCTCGCCGACAGTACGCGTCCATTGGCCGCGCCGTGTCCAATCGGCAAGTTCCGAAATGCGCCGGGCGGTTGCGAGGATCAGGCTGAATACGAGATCGGCGGTGGTTTCGGTGACTTCCTCCGGCGTATTCGTCAGTACGATGCCGCGGCGTGAGAGTTCAGGGACATCGAACGCGTCGAAGCCGGCCGAAATCGTGGACGCGACCTCGAGTAGAGGCGCCGCATCGAGGATCTCCGGCGTTATCTTGAGATTGTTGCCGACCATTGCGTGAGCCGCGCCCAGTGCTTGCCTGAACGGCGCGAGGTCGCCGGATGAAACGTCGACCAACTCGACGGAGCAGTGCTCACGAAGGAGCCCCAGCACGGCAGGAGGCAACGAACGATAGGCGACGACGTGCTTCATGAAGACCTCGGCGGAAGGCTGTTGGAGAGTGGATATGCGGCACCGACCGCAACACAAAAGAATCGCTTGCGGAGAGACTATAAGTATCGGTAACATTCCCGTCAAGATTATTGATAATCTCATCGACGATTCAGGAGCGACAATGAGCGAGAAGAAAAGCGGCTTGCGGCAGGGGCTGACGAACTACGGCGATGAAGGTTTCTCGCTATTTCTGCGCAAGGCGTTCATCAAGGGGGCGGGCTATACCGACGACGCGCTGTCGCGTCCCATCGTGGCCATCGCGAACACGGGGAGTGCCTACAACCCATGCCATGGCAACGCGCCGCAGTTGATCGAGGCGGTAAAACGCGGCGTGATGCTGGCTGGCGGCCTGCCTGTCGAATTCCCGACGATCTCGATCGCCGAGAGCTTTTCGCATCCGACCAGCATGTACCTTCGCAATCTGATGTCGATGGACACGGAGGAGATGATCCGGGCCCAGCCGATGGACGCGGTGGTGCTGATCGGCGGCTGCGACAAAACCGTACCGGCCCAGTTGATGGGGGCGGCGGCGGCGGGCGTTCCCGCTATTCAGCTGGTGACGGGTGCGATGCTGACGGGCTCGCATCGCGGTGAACGGGTGGGGGCATGTACAGACTGCCGTCGCTTCTGGGCGAGCTTTCGCGGCGACCAGATCGACGAAGCCGAGATCGAAGCCGTCAACAATCAACTCGTCGCAACGGTCGGGACCTGTTCGGTGATGGGAACGGCAAGCACCATGGCCTGCATCGCGGAAGCCTTGGGCATGATGCTGCCGGGTGGTGCGTCCGCGCCTGCCGTGACCGCCGATCGCATCCGCATTGCGGAGCGCACCGGCGCGCAGGCTGTGGCGATGATCGGGCGGGACCTGAGTCCGACGGCCATCCTGACGCCCAAGGCGATCGAAAACGCATTGCGGGTGCTGCTCGCAATCGGCGGCTCGACCAACGGCATCATTCACCTAACGGCAATTGCGGGCCGGCTCGGGATTCGCATCGACCTTGAGCAACTCGACCGGATGGCGCGCGAGACGCCCGTCCTCGTCGATTTGAAACCGTCCGGACAGCACTACATGGAAGACCTGCATCGTGCCGGCGGGCTGACCACGGTGATGCGCGAGATGAAAGGCCTGCTGCATCTCGACGCGCTCACTGTGACCGGCCGTACGCTCGGCGAGGAGCTGGATGCCGCCCCGGCGAGCTTCCCGCAGGAAGTCGTCCGCCCGTTTAACCGCCCGATCTTTCCGCAAGGCGGTATTGCGGTGCTGCGTGGCAATCTGGCGCCGGGCGGCGCGATCATCAAGCAGTCAGCGGCAAGCGCCAGCCTGATGGAGCATGAAGGGCGGGCCGTCGTCTTCGAAGACGCGGAGGATCTGGCTCGTCGTATCGACGACCCGGAACTGGACGTGGAAGCACATGACGTACTCGTGCTCAAGCGGATCGGTCCGGTCGGTGCACCCGGGATGCCGGAAGCCGGCTACATTCCGATCCCGCGCAAGCTCGGCCGCCAGGGTGTCAAAGACATGGTGCGCATTTCGGATGGCCGCATGAGCGGCACGGCGTCCGGCACAGTGGTGCTGCACGTCACACCTGAAGCGGCCATCGGCGGTCCTCTCGCGGTCGTACAAACTGGCGACCGCATTCGCCTGAGCGTGGCAGAACGGTCTATCGAACTTGCCCTCAGTGACGAGGAAATCGCGGCTCGTCTCGCCGCGTTGCCGGCGCGCCAGGCCGACCCCGACGAGCGTGGTTATCGCAAACTCTTTCTGACCACGATCACTCAGGCCGACGAGGGCTGCGACTTTGACTTTCTGCAAGCTACCCGGATCACCGCGACCGTTCCCGGCAACGGAAACAAGGGTTAAAGATCATATTTTCGTATAGGCTCGCGGCTTAGATCATTTTGCGGATCCTTTCTATGAGCAACGCTGCCAAGCCCAAACGCTCCGCTACACCCACTGCGAAGACGGTCGAACGCGACCGCAATATCGACGAGACGCTGCGCAGCGTCTCAGACGAGCTCGAGGAGCAGATCGTCCTTGGCGTTCTGCATCCGCGCGAACGGCTCGTCGAAGACGATCTGTGCGAGCGCTTCAGCCTGAAGCGCCACGTCGCCCGTCTGGTGCTGGCGGAGGTGGAGCGGCGCGGCCTGGTGGAGCGCCGCAAGAATGTAGGTGCGCTGGTCAAGTCGTTTACACCGCGCGAGGTCACTGAACTGTATGCGCTACGCGAACTGCTGGAAGCAGACGCGGCGCGGCGCATCGTTTTTCCGGTCAGTGCCGAGGCGCTCGATGGGCTAACGGCAATTCAGGCAGAGCACGACGAAGCGGCCATCGCCGGCGACCTGCGACGCGTCTTCCGCGCGAACATGGCTTTTCACCATGCGTTCTTTGCGTTGTCGGAAAGCCAGGTTCTAACCGAGGCGATTCGCGAGTATGAACGCCGCACGCATGCGATCCGTTCAGTATCCATCGTGTTTCCCCAGTATCTGGAGAAGGCTCGTGCCGAGCATCACCAGATGATCGAGGCGCTCCGGACCGGCGACCGGGAATCGTTGATCAAGTTATGCCGGGACCACCTGGTGCCATCGCGCGATGCGTATCTCGAAGCGCATCATCGCCGCTCGGCTGGCTACGCCGTACAGAAAGGCGAAACCGATTAGCTGTTTTTTACCTGAATCACAGAGAGGGTATCAATGACTCGAGTACTGATCACCGGCGCGGCCGGTCACATTGGGCGCGTGCTCCGCGCCGGTTTCCAGGGCCACTATGCGCTGCGCCTCGCCGATATTGCGCCGCAGGCCGAGGCACAGGCAGGCGAGGAAATCGTGACGGCGAACATCACGCGCCTGGAGGATCTTCTGCCGGCCATGGAGGGCGTCGACGTCGTCGTGCATCTCGCCGGCATCCCCGACGAGGATCGCTGGGAGCGCATCCGCGATATGAACATCGAGGGTTGCTACAACGTGTTCGAAGCGGCGCGGCAAGCAGGCGTCAAGCGAGTGGTGTTCGCGAGTTCGAACCATGCAGTGGGTTTTCATCGTCGCGACCGGATGATCGACAACAGCGTCGAGCCGCGTCCTGATAGCCGCTACGGCATCTCGAAGGTGTTCGGCGAGGCGCTTGGCCGGATGTACGCCGACAAGCACGGCATGTCGGTTGCGTGCATCCGTATCGGCTCGTTCCGCCCGGACAACAGGCCGACCGTACCGCGCCACCTCTTCACATGGATCAGCCATCGCGACATGGTGCAGGTGACGCGCCGCTGTATCGACTATCCGGACTTCCACTTCGCGGTCGTGTACGGCGTATCCAATAACGCGCGCAATCGCTGGGACAATGCCAACGTGCGCTATCTCGGGTACGTGCCGGAAGATGATGCCGAACTCTATGCGGCTGAGATCGCGGCAACGGGAAAGACGGAAGATGCGCGTGAAGCGCTGTTTCATGGCGGCCCCGGCTGTCTCGTCGAATTCGACGGCGATCCGCTCCTGATGGATTGAGGGTGGCGGTCTATCGTCGGAACGATTGCACCGCGGTAAAGCAGGGACTCGTGGATCAGCTTCCTTCATGAGCCTGCGACAGGAAGCAGTTGGACGTTGAGCCTGTGCGTCCACACTCGAGTCCCGCTGCGAAAGTGCGCCTCGGTTCGCACCGGTCGCACTTGTTCGCAGGGGAGATCTTCGGGCGACTTCCCGCGCCCCGTTCATCCGACCAGCGGGCCCACCTCGAAACTGAAGTTTGCAACGCCATCCACTCCACCTGCGACCTTGTCGCCTGGGCGTAGTGCGCCGACGCCGGCGGGTGTTCCGCTGAAGATCAGGTCTCCCGGCTTCACGGTCACGGCCTGAGACACGTAACTGATGATGTCCGCGACAGGCCAGATCATTTCGCCGAGATCGCCTTGCTGACGGACTTCTCCGTTCACGGACAACCATATGCGGCCACTGGATGGATGCCCCGCCTCGGACGTCGGTTTGATGTCGCTCACTGGCGCAGACGCGTCAAAGCCTTTCGCCCAGTCCCACGGGCGGCTCAGTTTCTTCGCCGTCGCCTGAAGATCCCGGCGTGTCAGATCGACACCGACTCCATAGCCCCAGACGAAATCGAGTGCGTCTTCGCGGGCGATGATCTTTCCTTCCTTGCCGATCGCAATGACGAGTTCAATCTCGTGGTGCAAGTCGGAGGTCAGGGGCGGATACGGAAGGACGCCGGTCGCTGGCACGACTGCATCGGCAGGCTTGGAAAAAAGAACGGCGGGTCCCGGTCCGGGTTGGCGCCCATTTCGCGCGCATGCTCTGCGTAGTTGCGTCCGACACAGAACACGCGGCGCACGGGAAAGCGGCTCGTCGAACCGCTGACAGCAACGGAGGTGATCGTGGGTGGAGTCACCGAGTATTCGGTCATGGTAAGCCTCGCAAGTAGTATTGGCCTACCTACGATATCGCCCTGCGAACCTGCCGAGCAGGACAAATCCGCTGAACACCAGGACGATCTTACGGTGCTTCCTTGCGCGCGGTTGCCCCGCCGTTTCGTTGACGCGCACTCCGGTGCATGTCGCGAAAGTCGCTCGGCGACTGACCGACCGACTGACGAAACCGCCTCGAAAAATAGGCCTCGTCGCGATAGCCGACCAGAAACGCGATGTCCTTGATGCGCCGGTTGTCGTTTGCCAGCAGTTCCTTTGCGCGTGCGATGCGTCGCTCGGTCACCCACTCGACAAACGTCCGGCCCGTCTCTTTCTTGATCAGATGCGTAAGATAGTTCGGCGATAGAAACGCAGCGGCGGCGGCAGAGGTCAGAGACAGCGCGTTGCTCGCGAGATGGGCATCGACATGACGGTCCACACGGACCAGAGCGTCTCGTCGGCCGAGTCTCTGGACGTTACGCGAGGAAAGCCGAAGTAGCTGATCCGCGTGTCGCTGGCATACGATCCCAATCAACTGGAGAAGGTATCCGCGCAGGAGGGCGCTCGCACCAAAGCGCCGTGTCTCATTGACCTCCAGCATACGTGACAGAACCGGCTCGATTTCGGCGAGATCGGCGTCCGCCAGAATAAAGTCGATGTACTCCTGAAGCCTGAACGGCGCGAGTTCGGGTGCCTGCGTAATCGACACATCCTCGAGGTCCAGGGGACCCGCGACTCCGTCCGTATTGGCGCGTAGAAACGCTTGCGTAAAGTTGATGACAATGAAGCGCGAATGCGCGGGGTGCGGTATCAGATGCAAGCGATGCGGCAGGATAAAGGCGACCGCACCCGCAGGAAAAGGTCGGCGTACTCCGCCGATGTGCTGTTCGGTATCGCCGCCGAGGTTGATCTGAATCTGAAAATATTCGTGCTTGTGCGGCTCTTCAATTGCGGGGCGTGAGGCTTGGTCGCGTATGTAGAAATCGAGGCGATCGCTTCGCTCAGGCATCGCGTAAGTGCGTGATGCCGCCGCCCGTGAAGCCTTCATGGCTGCATGCTCCAATTGATTCAGGGTACTGTATCAGACCATATGTCGTCGTGTGCAGACGCACCGCTGTGAAGCGGTGGGCACAGGTCGCTCAGTCGTTGTGCAGCGTGTCGATAATCGCCTGCGTGATGCCGCGCCGGTCATATGACGCGCGCTGGATCATGCCGACCGTGCGCAGCACCGGTGGATTCGAAATCGGCAGCACGCGTAGTAGCGGATCGTTTTGCCAGTTGCCGCGATGCAGAAGCGGCAGCACCGCGACGCCGACATTTTCGCGCACCAGCGCGACGATTGTCTCGATCGAGTTGAGTTCGAGGTATTCGTTGACCGTCAGGCCGACTGTCTGCAGTGCATGCTCGACAACGCGCCCGGTGCGCACCCGCCGGTCGAAGCGCAGAAAGGGGTGGCTGCGCAGAATTCGCCGCGGGTCGTTGTCACCGATTTCGCGGCTGACCACCAGCATCAGTGGCTCCGTGTATAGCGTCGTCCACTTCAGCGTGTCAGGCAGCGTCATGTCGGCACGCGCGACGACCGCCGCGATATCGACCTCACCCGCCTCGACCATCCGCGCCAGTTCGTCGGAGCGCGACGACAGCAGCCGCACATCCAGTTGCGGATGCGCGGCCTTCAATCGCGCGATGACCAGCGAGAGCGCGCCGATCACCGACACCACCGCGCCGATGGTCACCGGCCCGACCATCGAGTCCGCCGGCGTCGCTTCGAGTTCGTCCAGGAGGTCGAAAATCTGCTCGACCTTCGGCCAGATATCTTGTCCGTGGCGGCTCAGCGCGATCTGCCGACCGCTGCGGTCGAACAGCTGGCGGCCGAGCGCCTGTTCGAGCCCGCGCATCTGCAAGCTGACCGCCGCCTGGGTCAGCGCGACGCTCCGGGCCGCTGCCGCGAATGATCCGGTGCGCGCGATGGCCCGAAAGGTTCTCAACATGCGCAGGGTCGGCATCGCTCATCCCCAAGAAAAAGTTAAGTATCAGTAAGAAATATTAATATTTTCTGTCGTCAAGCGCACCACATAATCGCCGCGAGGACAGCCTTGAACAGGACTACCAGCTCGATATGGAGTTTCCCAGCATGACCGATGCCGCCCGCCGACCGGTTCTGGAGGTGCGCGGCTTTTCGTTGAAGTTCTCGCGCGCTGCCGAGGTACCGAACCTCGTCCACGACGTGTCGTTCTCAGTCGGCACTGGCGAGACACTATGCATCGTCGGTGAATCGGGTTGTGGCAAAAGCGTGACGTCGCTCGCGCTGATGGGTCTGCTCGCGAGCCCGCCTGCACAACGCGTCGCCGGCACCGCGCATTTCGAAGGCAAGGACCTGTTCTCGCTAACCGAGCGCGAACTGGCTGATATTCGCGGCAACCGGCTGTCGATGATCTTTCAGGAGCCAATGACGTCGCTGAACCCGGCGTTCACGGTCGGCGAGCAGATCGCCGAAAGCATCCGGCGACATCGCGATGTCGAGCGCGGGCAGGCGCGCGAGCAGGCGCTCGAAATGCTGCGGCTCGTGCGGATCCCGGCGCCGGAAACCCGGCTCGATGCGTACCCGCATCAGCTCTCCGGCGGCATGCGCCAACGCGTGATGATTGCGATGGCGCTCGCGAACCGCCCGCGCCTGTTGATCGCCGACGAGCCGACGACCGCACTCGACGTGACGATCCAGGCGCAGGTGCTGGCGCTCGTGAAAAATCTGCAAGCCGAGACCGGCACCGCGATGGTGTTGATCACGCACGATCTTGGCGTCGTCGCTGAAGTCGCCGACCACGTCGCGGTGATGTACGCGGGCCGCATCGTCGAATACGGCACCGTTGCCGATCTGTTCGACGACCCGCAGCATCCCTACACGATCGGCCTGATGGGCGCGATTCCGTCGGTCGGTAAGCGCGAAGGCGCGCTCGCGACGATCCGCGGTTCGGTGCCGTCGCCCGAGTTGATGCCGAACGGCTGTCGCTTCGCGCCGCGCTGCCCCTTCGCCGAGCAACGCTGCACCGACGCCGCGCCGCCCGACAAGGTGATAGCCGGTGTGCATCGCGTCGCGTGCTGGCTCGCTCCGGTCGAACAGGTTGCCGCGCCGCTGTTGCGCAAGGAAATTGCATGACGACGCCCAATACACCGACGCCGCACGCACACCCGGCCTCGAATTCGCAGACGCCGATCATCGAGGCGCGCGCGCTGACGAAGCATTTTGGCGGTACGCGGCATCTCTTCACACGCTCGCCAACCGTCTATGCAGTCAACGACGTGTCGTTTGCGGTCGACCCCGGCGAGACGTTCGCGATCGTCGGCGAATCGGGCTGCGGCAAGTCCACACTGGGCCGCCTGCTGCTCCGTTTGATCGACTCGACGGACGGCCGCGTCTTCTATCAAGGCAACGACATCACGCATCAGCAAGGCGCGCCGCTGCGGCGGCTGCGCCGCGAAATGCAGATCATCTTTCAGGATCCGTTCGCGTCGCTGAATCCGGGCATGACGATCGGCCAGATCGTCGGCGAGCCGATCGCGCTGCACGGGCTCGCGCGCAACGGCGCCGAGCATCGCGAGCGCGTCGCGCAACTGCTGCGCACGGTTGGCCTGCAACCGGCCTACGCGGACCGTTTCCCGCACGAATTCTCCGGCGGCCAGCGACAACGGATCGGGATTGCGCGCGCATTGGCCGGCGAGCCGAAGCTGATCGTCGGCGACGAGCCGGTGTCGGCGCTCGACGTCTCGGTGCAGGCGCAGGTGATCAATCTTCTCGAAACACTGAAACAGGATCTCGGCCTCACGCTGATCATGGTCGCGCACGACCTCGCGGTGATTCGCCACATGAGCGACCGCGTCGCCGTGATGTACCTCGGCGAGATCGTCGAGCTGGCTGAAGTCGATGCACTGTTCGACGCGCCGCTGCATCCGTACACGCAAGCGCTGCTGCGCGCGATTCCGGCGAGCAGCCCGCACGAGCGGCGTGCGAAGCCCGCGTTGTCCGGCGATCTGCCGAGTCCGACCGCGCCGCCTTCCGGTTGCCGTTTCCATACGCGCTGTCCGCATGCGAAGCCGCACTGCGCGCAAGCGCGGCCGATCAGCGAACGGCTCGATGACGGACGGCAGGTCGCATGCCACTTCTGGCGCGAGATCCAGAACGCCGGCGGCGGCGCACCGCTGGCCACGAGCGTCAGCCCGAAATTGATCGAGCGGCTCGCGATCTACCGCGACCGCCAGGCGACGCTCGCCGCTGGCGGTGGCGATTGAGCCGGTGGTCGAGATGAAAATCGGGTGAAGAATCGAGCTGCCGCCGCTGTGCTGCCCGCTCACCAAACCGTTTGTGAATTGGATAACAAAGGGAAGTCCTCATGCGAAGAATATTGATTGCCGCGGCGCTCGCACTCAGCGCTACCAGCGCGATGGCCCAGACCAGCCAGACGATACGGATCGGCTTGCAGGACGACATCGGTTCGCTCGACCCCGCACGCAGCGTGCAGCTCGTCGACCGGATCGTATTTGCGTCGCTGTGCAACGCACTGGTCGATATCACGCCCGACCTGAAGATCGTGCCGATGCTGGCGACGTCGTGGACGACGAGCGCCGACGGCAAGACGCTTACGTTCAAGCTGCGGCAAGGGGTGAAGTTCCAGGACGACGAGCCGTTCAATGCGGCCGCCGTCAAGGCGAACCTGGACCGCGACCGCACGTTGCCGACGAGCAACCGCAAGAGCGAACTTGCGTCGGTCGATCACGTCGACGTGATCGACGACTACACGGTCGCAATCGTGTTGAAGCAGCCAGACGCCGCGCTGCTCGCGACGCTGACCGACCGCGCCGGCATGATGCTCGCGCCTAAGACGCTGGCCGATCCGGCTGGCGTCGCCGCGCATCCTGTGTGTTCGGGCCCGTACAAGTTCGTTCAGCGCGTGCAGAACGATCGCGTCGTGCTAGAGAAATTCCCGGGCTACTGGGACGCCGACAAATACCCGGTCCAGCGCGTGATCTTCCTGCCGATTCCGGACAGCACCGTGCGCCTCGCAAACCTGCGTTCGGGTTCGCTCGACATGCTTGAGCGCCTCGCGCCGTCCGATGTCGCGTCGGTCAAGAGCGACGCGAGCTACAAGTTCGCGCCGGTCAGCGGCTTCGGCTATTACTACGTTACGTTCAACATCGGCAACGGCAAGCGCAGCAACGCGCTGCTGAAAGACAAGCGCGTGCGGCAGGCGTTCGAACTCGCGATCGACCGTGACGCGATCAACCAGGTGATCGGCGCGGGCATCTTCGCGCCGGCGAATCAGGCGGTGCCGAAGTCGAGCCCGTACTACAACGCGTCGCTGCCGATGACGCATCGCGACGTCGCGAAGGCGAAGGCGCTGCTGAAGGCGGCGGGCCACGAGCACGTCGACATGGAGTTCACTTACCCCAACAACACGGTGTCGAGCCAGATCGTGCAGATGATGCAGGCGATGGTCGGCGAAGCCGGCTTTAACCTGAAGCTGCGGCCGACCGACTATGCGACCGAGCTCAATGCCGCGCACAGCGGCGACTTCGAGGCGATGTACCTCGGCTGGTCGGGCCGTGTTGATCCGGACGGCAACCTGCATCAGTTCAACACGTGCGCCGGCAACCTCAATTACGCGCATTACTGCAACGCCGAAGTCGACCAGCTGCTCGACGCCGCGCGCGTGAAGCTGACCGCCGCGGACCGCAAAACGCAGTACGACGCGGCGTCCAGGCTGCTCGCCGACGACGATCCGATCATCTACGTCTACAGCCAGCCGTGGCCGTTCGAACTGTCGAAGAAGGTGCAAGGCTTCACGCCCTATCCCGACGGCCTGATCCGCCTACGCGGCGTCAGTGTCAAGGGCTGACCGATCATGCTGCAGATCATTGCAAATCGCGTGCTGGTCGCCATTCCGACGCTGATTCTCGTGTCGATGCTGATCTTTGGCCTGCAGAAGCTGCTGCCCGGCGATCCGGTAATGGCCATGGCCGGGGAAGATCAGGATCCGCAGTTGATCGCGTCGTTGCGCGTCAAGTACCACCTCGACGAACCGGTGCCGACGCAGTACGCACTGTGGGTTCGCGACGTCGTGCACGGCGATCTCGGCGCGTCGCTGCGCACGGACGTCCCGGTGACGTCGCTGATTGCGCAGAAGCTGCCGGTCACACTGCAGCTCGCGGCGATGGCGATGATCTTCGCGATCGGCATCGGCATTCCGGCCGGCGTCATCTCCGCTGCAAGCCGCGGCGGCGCGCTCGATTACGGCGCGAACATCTTCGCGCTGTCCGGCATGTCGATCCCGAACTTCTGGCTCGGGATCATGCTGATCTTCATCGTCTCGGTGCGCTGGCACCTGCTGCCGTCGTCCGGCTACGTGTCGCCGGCCGAAGACTTCTGGCTCAGCATCAAGACCATGTTGATGCCCGCGTTCGTGCTCGGCGCCTCGCTCGGCGCGCAATTGATGCGCCACACGCGCAGCGCGATGCTGAGCGTGCTGCGCACCGACTATATTCGGACCGCGCGTGCCAAGGGGCTGCTGCGCGGCACCGTCGTCGTCAAGCACGCTTTTCGCAACGCGCTGGTTCCTATTGTCACGGTGCTCGCGCTGCTGTTCGGCGAACTGCTCGCGGGTGCGGTGCTGACCGAGCAGGTTTTCACGATCCCCGGCTTCGGCAAGCTCATTGTCGATGCCGTGTTCAATCGCGACTACGCGGTCGTGCAGGGTGTCGTGCTCGTCACCGCGCTATGCTTCATCGTCGTGAACCTGTGCGCCGACGTGCTGTACGTCCTCCTCAATCCCCGACTGAGACGCAGCTGATGGCTACTTCCGCCAACCCCGTTCACGCGTCGGCCGCTGCGTCGCAGACGACCGCACTGCCGCGCCGCAAGCGTCGTGGAATCGCCAAGTTCATGCGCAATCGCGCCGCCGTGTTCGGCGCGGCGCTCGTGCTGCTCATCGTCCTGATGGCGGTATTCGCGCCGTGGCTGTCGCATTACGACCCGGTGCAGGCGAGCTTCATGACCGTGCGGCAGGCGCCTTCTGCCGTGCACTGGTTCGGCACCGACGAACTCGGCCGCGACGTGCTGAGCCGTCTGCTGTGGGGCGCGCGCGCGTCGCTGCTGGCGGGCGTCGTGTCGGTCGGCATTGCGGTCGTGATCGGCGTGCCGCTCGGCTTGCTGGCCGGCTATTTCGGCAAGCTCGTCGACGGAGTGATCTCGCGAATCGCCGATGCGTTGTTATCGATTCCGTTCCTGATCCTCGCCATCGCGCTCGCCGCGTTCCTCGGACCGAGCCTGACCAACGCAATGGCCGCGATCGGCATCTCCGCGATGCCGCGCTTCGTCCGGCTGACGCGCGGCCAGGCGATCACCGTGAAGGCCGAGGAATACGTCGAAGGCGCGCGGGCAATCGGCCTCGGCCACGCGCGGATCATCGTGCGGTACATCCTGCCGAACGTGCTTCCGCCGATCATCGTGCAGGCAAGCCTGACGATCGCGACCGCGATCATCGCCGAAGCGAGCCTGTCGTTTCTCGGGCTCGGCCAGCTGCCGCCGGCGCCGTCGTGGGGTTCGATGCTCAACACCGCGAAGGATTTTGTCAGTCAGGCGCCGTGGATGTCGATTTTCCCGGGCATCGCGATCTTTCTGGCCGTGCTCGGTTTCAACCTGCTCGGCGACGGCCTGCGCGATGCGCTCGATCCGCGCGAGTCGTAACTCGAGTCCGTCACCGCCTCAATGGGCCGACGGCCCCCTCATTACTCTCGTTTGAGTTTTTCAATGACACGTTTCAATTGGCAAAACCCGTATCCAACACCCCGTTTGCCCGTGTTCGCGCGCAACATCGTTTCGACGTCCCACCCGCTTGCCGCACAAGCCGGCTTGCGGATGTTGTGGAAAGGCGGCAACGCCGTCGATGCGGCGATTGCCGCGGCGGCGGCGATCACGGTCGTCGAGCCGGTTTCGTGCGGCCTCGGCAGTGACGCGTTCGCGCTCGTCTGGGACGGCGCGAAGCTGCATGGGCTGAACGCGTCGGGCGTGTCGCCTGCCGCGTGGAACGTCGATTACTTCAAGCGTAAGTACGGTGAGGAAAACGGTCTCGCGAAGCACCCCAAGCGCGGCTGGGATGCGGTGACGGTGCCGGGTGTAATCGCCGGCTGGGAGGCGCTGCATCAGAAGTTCGGCACGCTGCCGTTCGCCGACCTGATGGAGCCGGCGATCGAAATCGCCGAGCGCGGCCATGCGGTGGCGAGCGTCGTTGCGTACAAGTGGGCGGCCGCTGTGCCGGAACTGAAGGACCAGCCGGGCTTCGCCGAGACGTTCATGCCGCGTGGCCGCGCGCCGGAAGTGAGTGAACTGGTGCGCTTCCCCGGGCACGCGAAGACGCTGCGCAAGCTGGCCGAACAGGGCCCGCGCGCGTATTACGAAGGCGAGATCGCCGAACAGATCGCCGCGTTTTCGCGCCAGGGCGGCGGCGCGCTCACGATGGACGATCTGCGCAACTTTCGCGTCGACTGGGTCGAGCCGATCAGCAAGGACTATCGCGGCCACACGGTGCACGAAATTCCGCCGAACGGCCAGGGCATTGCCGCACTGATCGCGCTCGGCATTCTCGAACAGTTCGACGTAGGCGCGCTGCGGGTTGACGGCATCGAATCGCAGCACCTGCAGATCGAAGCGATGAAGCTCGCGTTCGCCGACGTCTACCAGTACGTCGCCGATCCGCGCTCGATGGAGGTCACGCCCGAACAGATGCTCGACGACGCGTACCTGAAGTCGCGCGCCAAACTGATCGATCACAAGCGCGCCACGCAGTTCGATTTCGGCATGCCGAAGGCCGGCGGCACCATCTACATGTCGGTGGCCGACGAGCGCGGCATGATGGTCAGCTTCATCCAGTCGAACTACATGGGCTTCGGCTCGGGCATCGTCGTGCCGGACGCCGGCATTTCGCTGCAGAACCGCGGCTACGGGTTCTCGATGGATCCGAAGTCGGCGAACGTGGTCGAGGGCGGCAAGCGACCGTTCCATACGATCATCCCTGCTTTCCTGACCCAGCAGGTCGACGGCCGCCAGGAAGCGGTGATGAGTTTCGGCGTGATGGGCGGCGACATGCAGCCGCAAGGACATCTGCAATCGATCGTGCGCATGCTCGACTACGGCCAGCAGCCGCAGGCCGCGTGCGACGCGCCGCGCTGGAAGGTCAATCGCGACTTCACGGTTGACGTCGAAGCGACGCTCGATGAGGACACGGTGCGTGCTCTCGAGGGTCTCGGCCATACGATCAAGTCGGTCGATGATCCCTATATGGACTTCGGCTCCGGCCAGTACATCTGGAAGCTCGATCGCAACGACCCGGAGCGCGGTTATGTCGCCGCGAGCGACACCCGGCGCGACGGGCTGGCCGCCGGGTTCTGATCCTGGCCGCCGGGCCGTACAAGATGCCTGAGCCTCGCAGGTGGCGACCCGCCCCTTGCGAGGCTCGGGCTCAACGATGCCACGCATCCGTGTACGATTTGATCGGGCGGGACAGACGGGCGATCTCAGGCTCAGCGTCAGGCGCGATCATCAGTGGTTCAGACAGAAACACGCGCTCGCGGCTTCGGCAGGCGACAGGCCACTGTGGAAGTAAGCCTGCAATCGCCGCACGATCGCATCGTCCGGCTCCCAGGGCGCGCGAATGAAGCCTTCTCCGACGGCTTCTTCGTACACGGCGTTTGCCCATGCGCACAGGTCGAGTTCGAACGAAAAAGGCAGTGCTATCTGGTTGGACTGGATGAACATGACAACCTCCACAACATCGAACATGTGCGTGGTCAAATCACGCAGATGCGAATAACGGCGGCGGATAGATACGACATTTCCTCGTTTCAACGATTTGGATGCGCGGTGGTCTTGATCATTGCGACAAGCAAAGCGGCCACGACGACGAGGAAGCCGGACATGTAGATAAGCACGACGGTCATCATCGGTTGCTCCTCCTTCAGATATGCCGCAAGTGCGGCGGCCACCACCGGCTGACAGCATGGGCCGCGATGCGCGCAGCAGATCCACGGCAAAGGCCGCGAGACAAACCGTGAGCGTCAATCGTCGAGAAACCGGATTTAAGTTCGCGTGTTGATCGAACGAACTGGTGATAAACAAGACTGACCATGCCAGGTGTATCGTGCTTGCACACTGGCCTTGAAAACAATGTACAGGTGCGAGCCACACGAAACCATTCTACGAACGGTTCGAACGCCGGTGCATGTAGATAGGAATCTCATACCCGCGTATAACTCGCGTGATGGCGGAAGGCGAAAAAAATCGTCCTGACGAAGCAGGGGAATTGAAGCTGTGAGCGACCGGATTGCGTGGCCCGGCGCGACGGCAATCTCCTGACGAACTGCGAACGCGCTATGGCCGACCCAGCGCAAGATTGAGCAATCGCTCGACAGTGATGGCGTCAACGGGCTTCTCGAGGAAAGGGGGCGCACCTCTGGCCTGGATTTTGGCCTCAACGGCGTCAGTCGGGAATCCCGAGGTGAAAATGATCGGAATGGCGTACCCGAGGGCCAGAAGATGGTCGTGCAGTTCGATTCCGGACAAGCCCGGCATCCGTATATCCGAAATCAGGAATGACGTTTCGCCGACTGACCCCGAATCCAGAAATTCTTCCGCCGATGCAAACACTCGCGCCTGCCACCCTAGCGAACGAACCAGACTCGCGGTCGCCACCCGGGCACCCTCATCGTCGTCGACGATGGAAACAATTTGAGAAGACACAAGCGACGGGCCTCGACACACTGAAAGCGGAGCGTGCCAGACGAAATCGTCTGGCATGCGACTCAAATCAATCGTAGCTCGGAAGCCGCAGCACGGAAATGATACGAATGTATAAACGGGTCATAAGCGTAGCGTCGATCCGGATGCGTCTTGATCGTGCTCTCGACCATTACCAATTATTGTCCTGTTTATCACGCCGGATTGCCCTTCAGGACGCTTCGCTAATCGAAGGCAGGCTGAACTGAAAAATGGCCCCGTGCCCGGCATTGTTGGACGCCCACACTTGTCCTCCGTGGGCTTCGATGATCGAACGGCAGATCGACAACCCCATGCCCATTCCTTCGGCCTTCGTGGTGAAGAAAGCGTCGAACAGCCGATTTGCGCTTTCCGGATCGATCCCCGGGCCAGAATCCTGTACAGCGACCACGACGTGCCCATCGCTATCCCGATGGGACTCGACCCGGAGTTCACGTGAGTCGCCGCCGATGTCAGCCATCGCCTGGATACCGTTTATGACCAGATTGATGAGCACCTGCTGAAGCTGGACCCGATCACCGAGCAACGGAGGCAGCCCGGAGTCAAGCTCGAGGCGCAACGAAACGCGATGATTCAAGACTTCGCGCTGAACCAGGGCCACGACGTCATTGATCACATCGTTGAGTTGCAGCGGCGTCTTCCGCGGGGCAGCCTTCCTGGTGAGCGTGCGGATACGCCGGACAATTTCACTCGCGCGCCTACCTTCGCCGATCATATGCTGCACACAGGCCCGCACCTCTTCCGGCTGCGACTCCCCGCGGCCGAGCCATCGCAGGCAGGCTTCGCCACTGGTCACGATCGCGCCGAGCGGCTGGCCGACTTCGTGGGCGATGGATGCACTCAGTTCCCCAAGCGTTGTTACGCGAGTTGCATGAGCCAGTTCCACCTGCAACGCTTGCAACTGCTCTTCTGCCTGTTTGGCCGCGGTCCGCCGCGCTGCGAGTTCCGCCTCGGCCTCCTTCTGTTCGGTCAGGTCGAGCACGAACGCCACGCCGTTTTCTTCCGAGCCCTCGATTAGCGCGCCGCCGACCAGAACCGGGATGCGACTGCCGTCCTTGCGGATATATTCCTTCTCATAGGGCGGGGAACTCCCGCGCTGCCGTAGGTCGTCAATCGCCCGCGCATCGGCGGCGCGATATTCCGGAGGTGTCATGGTGGCCCATTGGACATGGCCGGACAGCAGATCTTGTCGCGAATAACCTACGATCCGGAGAAACGCGTCGTTCGCGTCGGTTGCGATACCGGCCACGTTCCAGAAGAACACTCCGATGATGTTCGATTCGACCAGCCGCCGGATGCGTGCTTCGCGCAGGCGTAGCTCCTCCTCGGCCAGCTTGCGCTCGCTGTTCTCGCGTTGCAGGTCGGCGTAGAGCAGCGCGTTCTCCAGCGAGATCGCAGCCTGCGAGGCCAGCAGTTCCAGCACGGTCACGCGTTCGGGAGGGAAAGCATGCGTGGCCAGGTTGTTCTCCAGATACAACAGGCCGATCAACGCAGAGCGCCGCATGATCGGCAGGCACAATACCGACTTCGGTCGCCGGCGGGCAAAGTAGTCGTCTGCCGCAAAGGGATTCGATTGCATCGCATCTGTCAACAATACCCGCTCCTGGCAGCGGCGCACGTAATTGATGATGGACGCGGGCAGCACCGATTCGCGTACGGACGATTCCGGCAACGCCTGTGCGGGCCGCGCCCGGCCCAGATGCCGCCGTACCTGGATCGTCTGCTGCTCGACGCTCGCTTCCGCCGCGAGGACCAGACTCTCGTTGCGTGCGAGCAGCAAATGGCAGGTCTGAGCCCCGGCATTTTCAAGCAGGATGTGCATCAGCGTGTCGACGAGATCCTCGAGCACGATCTGGCCAGAGATGGCCTGGGAGGCCTTGGTGACCGACAGCAGATCCAGTTGTTCGACATTGCCGAATGCAGTGACCGCCGATGAAGCCGGCTCTTCGCGCAGTTGCGGCGCGCGCGCGTCGATCTGTCTGACCTTACCGTCGGCGCCCCAGCGCGCAAAGCAGTCGCGCGCCTTTCGCATGTATGTGTCGGCAATTGTCTCGAATCCACGCGTCCGGTAGAACGCCGATGCGCGCTCATAAGCGATTGCCTCGTTATGGACGAAGTGGTGCTCGCGTGCCGAACGAATGGCCTGTTCGTAAAGCCGCATGGCGTCGGAGTCGTGCCTCTCGAGTCGGGCAATCTCCGCGGCTATCAGCGCGGCGCGGTTCGTGAAATTCTCGGGGCAATTGTTCGCCCACGTCTCGAGCTGCCTCTGGTGAGCGGACAGCGCCTCCAGATGCCTGGGTCGTTCGTCAGCCGATACCGAATCGCAGTGTGCTGCGCGCGCCAGCGCGCCATAGAAATGATATTCCGCCACCTCGAAGCAGAATGGCGACGCCCACAGCAACGGTTCAGCATTCGATGCCGCCGCGATGGCGCAAGCGTAGTCAGCTGCATGGAAACGCGCTTGCAACTTGCGAATCCAATACCAGCAAGCGACAAGTGCCAGCCCTGGATCTGCGGCCAAATGCTGCTCGAACCGGTCTTCGTCGAACGCGGCATCGTTGAAGGAGCCGAATTCGGGCGTCAGACCGCGGAGTCCATTGATCAGCCTGAGTTGCGCAGTCATGACGTCGGCGACGAATTCGAACCGCATTTTGCGTGCGAACTCGAGGCCACTTTCGGCTTCTCGCTGCACATCGCCGAGCGGGTCTCCGGCAGCCAGAAGATTGGTGATCAGGTTGTTGCCGCAATAGCCCGAAAACGTAAGGTCGCCAGTTTGGTTGGCCGTGTCGAAGGCGAGCCGCAGTATGGCTCGACCCGAACGTATGTGCGCCGTCCAGGGAACGATGAAGGCGCCAAAGCCGGCGTAGACGCGAGCTTTGAAGCGATCCATCCTGTGCTTCTCGACGAGATCGACGCCCAGCTTGCCGAACCGTAACCCGGCCTCGTAATCACCGAATTGCGGCCCAAGGGTCATGCCGAGCATGACGTATGCGAATCCCGATCCATCGCTATTGCCATGCTCGAGGCTCAGATTCGCCATGCGACCGGCGACGAGGCAATACAGGTTCATGTCCGTGGCATGGGCGGGCGGCTGGACGGCTGTTAGCACGTCCAGGGTGGCACGGCACACGGGATCGGTCATCAGAGGCAATTCGAGGAGCTGCTCGATCGAGCGGCTGCCCATCCGTTGCCACAGTTGTCCGTACTCTTGCTGCACCTCCTCCTTCCGCGGGTGCGCCGACCACGTGACGCCGACGGCACGGAGATATTCGAGGCTCACTTCAACGGCGCGGTCGGCTTGTCCCGCGTTCATATAAAGGGCCATGCGCAGGCACGCGACGGCGGCCTTATCGATGAGGTTTGCGGCGCGGTTTGAAAGCATCGACAGCCGTTGTTCCGCCGACGTCAGGTAGCTGTTGAGGAATTCGCATTCGGCACGCTGAAAGCCGAGCGAGAACGTGAGCGCATCGTGCCGGTTCGTACCATCCTCTGTCACCAGTGCGTCTCCGGCAGTGAAATAGGCCAGTGCCGATGCGTAGGCCGTCGCTGCCTTGGCACGCATGCCAGCGCTGAGATTGAGTTCAGCGACACGCTCGCGTTCTTCAGGCGCCTTGATCAGCGCGGCGCCCCGATTGAACTGGTTTGCCACATCGAACAGATGGTCGGCGAGCTCGTCGGCCGTCATGTTCGAGAGGAGCACGCGACCGATGCGCAGGTGTACTTCACTGCGGCGCTCTTCGGGAACCAGTGAGTAAGCCGCTTGCTGGATCCGGTCGTGCAGAAACTTACCGCTGCCATGGGTGCGCAGAATCAAATTCTCGCGCACGGCAGGCGCAAGTTGCTGCTCGAGTTCGGCCTGGCCGCTGACCAGCGCGAGAATCCGCAGGTCGAACTTGTTGCCGAGGCAAGCGGCCAGCTGCAGCGCTTCCTGTGCCGGGATCGGCAGTTGCCGCAACTTGCGCAACATCAGATCGACGACGTTGTCGGCGAAGTCTTTCGCTTTGATCTGTTCCAGGTCCCACTGCCATGCCTGAATCTGTGCATCACGCCGCAGCAACCCCTCCTTGTGTAGCGCATCCAGGAATTGGATAAAGAAGAACGGGTTGCTCTCGGTGCGTTCGCAAATGAGGTGTGTGAGCGGCCCGCAGGACGCGTGTGGCGCATGCAGCGTATCGGCGACCAACTGATTCAGATGCGCGGCGGACAACGGCGCGAGCTGGATGTCGATCACGGGCGTGCCACTGTGATGGATCGCATCGAGGCTCTTCATAAGCGGATGCGCTCCGCTCACTTCGTTGTCGCGGTAGGCGCCGATTAGCATCAGATAACAGGTGTCTGGGTGAGTGAGCAGGTGTTCGACGAGCGCCAGGCTGGCGGCGTCGATCCACTGCAGATCGTCCAGAAAGAGGACTAGCGGATGTGCCTTGCTCGTGAACACGGTCACGAATTGCCGGAAGACCAGGCGGAACCGGGTTTGTGCCTCCGCCGGCGGCAGCGCCGGTACCGGAGCTTGGGTGCCGATGATCAACTCGACTTTGGGCAGCACATCGAGAATAAGCTGGCCATTGACCCCGACCGCAGCCTGCAGTTGTTGTCGCCAGCCGGCGATGCGTGCTGCACTTTCGGCCAGCAGTTGCTGCACCAACTCGCCAAACGCTTGCGTAAGGGTGGCATACGGAATGTCTCGCTGGTACTGATCGAACTTGCCTGAAATGAAGTAGCCATGCTTCGTGACAATCGGCTTGCGCAAGGTGTCGACGAGCGACGACTTGCCGATGCCCGAGTACCCGGATACGGTGGCAAGCGCCGCCCGGCCGGTGGCCGCCATGAGTTCGAATACACCGAGGAGCGCATTCAATTCCTGATCGCGCCCGTACAGTCTGTGTGGAATCTGGAAGCGATCCGATAGATCGTCCGTGCCGAGCCGGAACGGCTCGATCAGGCCGGAGGCGCACCATTGCGCCAGACAGCGGTCAAGATCGGCTTGCACGCCGCGCATGCTTTGATAGCGATCCTCCGGTAGTTTGGCCAACAGCTTCATCACGATGTCGGACACCGGTTGCGGCACCGCGGGCGCGATATCGCACGGCGGCGGTGGCATACGGGCGATGTGGCAATGCGTCCATTCCAGCGGATCGCTTGCCTGGAACGGCAACTGACCGGTCAGCATGCGATAGAGCAACACGCCCATCGAATAGCAATCGGTCCGGTAATCAACCGGCCGATTCATGCGGCCGGTTTGTTCGGGGGACATATACGCCCACTCGCCCACGGATACGACAATGTCCTCTGGCGAGACGGTGTGTTCCTGGGTCGTTGCGAGGCTGAAATCCACCAGCAGAACATGGCCAGTGTCTGGCGCGACCAGAATATTGGCCGGCCGCAGATCTCGATGGATGACGTGGGCGGTATCGACGCCCGCCAATGCATCGGCCAGGTGATGGGCGATAGCGAGGCAGCGAGGCAGGTCCGGGCGCGGGCCGTGGCACAAAATTGTCTCGAGCGAGTCGCCCGAGAAGTCTTCCATAACCGATACCAGGCGTCCGCGGTCATCGATCAGGGTAAGCGGCTTGGCAACGCCAGCGATGTTCAACCTTTGAAGGAGCAGATATTCGCGCTTGAAACGAGCGGACTGGACTGCGCCGGCGTGTTCGGGAAGGAGCTTCAGAAGCACCGGGCGCCCATCTGTCAAGCGTCGGGCACGGTAGAGGTCCGAGCCCGCCGTCACGTAGACCCGATCAATGGTCTGACAATTCGCGACTAGCATTGTCCCCCCTTGTCTGCCGCGACCCGGCCCGACACCTGCACGTTGCATTCCGCTGTTGAATGAGGGCCCAGCCTGCACGGACGTTGGCCTCATCCAAAATAATCACGTGATGACGGCAACGATTTACAATTAGTTTACTCGGTTGCCAATGAGACGCAGAAGCATTGGCAAGTTGAAAATGGGTCCATGCCAGTGGGGTGCGACCGCATTCCGGCTTCCCAAGGTGTCAAGATGACTACTAGACCGACCCGCCGAACGACGGACAAATCCGAAACAACCGACGCGTCCGTCATCTATGTCGTCGATGACGACAAAGGAATCCGTCTGGCCCTTGACCTGCTTTTGCGCTCGGTAGGCTTGCGCGTCGAAACGTTCGAGTCGCCGGACGAATTTCTCCAGTTTCCTCATTCCGCGGGCCCGAGCTGCCTCATCCTCGACGTGCGACTCCGCGGGAAAAGCGGCATGGCTTTTCACCAGGAAATCGTCAATAGCGGCATGCGTATTCCCGTCGTATTCATGACCGGTCATGGAGACATCGAGATGGGGGTGAAGGCAATGAAGGCTGGCGCGCTTGATTTTTTTGCGAAGCCATTCAAAGACCAGGACATGCTCGACGCAGTTGCCCACGCCTTGGCGCGAGACAGCGAACGGCTCGCTGCGGAAGCCGCGTTAGCCGGTCTACGCGCTGCGTACCAGTCTCTTTCGCCGCGCGAGAAAGAGGTGATGGGCTTTGTCTTGTCCGGCCTGCTGAACAAGCAGATTGCCTCTGAGATGAACTTGAGCGAAATCACGGTCAAGGTGCACCGTGGACAGGTCATGCGAAAAATGAACGCGCGCTCTATGCCGGACCTCGTGCGCAAGGCCGAATCGCTTGGTATCAAGCCCTGTCTGCCCGACGGCCGTCAGTGCTGAGCGCGGATCTGCCCGCGTTTGCCGCCCAACAGGAGATTCGCTTGACGGGGCAAGCTCAGTGAAATCTCCTTACCGCGCTTATACGTCCGTATAAGCCGGTTACGCTAATGCGGCATCGGTATATCCAACCGTAGAGTAGACTCGCTCTCCGGCTAAAACTACTCTTCTCTTATCGCGGCACGCTTGCTCTCCTTGCAGCGCAAAGCTCGCAGTTCGGCCCGACGACCCCATGGCGCTTTCGGATGGCCGCCCGACCGGTTCCCTTCTTAACGTCCCCAAGGAATCATCGTGTCATATGTTCTACGTAGCTGGATCCATATCGGAAGCAACTCATATGGCGAGTACACGTTCGTGCCGTGGCTCGGCAGGACCATTTATCGCCGTACCGTCGACTTCTCCGCCATATGCATCCAGTAGCCGCAAAGTCGGGAGTTGCTCGGCCGCTGCCTCACTCTTTGCTAAGGATCGCAAACGATCGTGAACATCCCTCATCGCCTCGGCCGGACCGGGTTACTTCAGCGCCCGAGGTTCGGAACCCGTGGACGACGACGCTCGCAGCCATCGGCCAATCTTTTTCTCCGCCAGACCCGATGCGGAGTCCTCGGACCTGTGCGGTCGCTCCCGCTTGGGGGGTGAGCCGCTCAATTCGCGTAAATCGGAGGGCGGCGACGTGCGTACCTATACTGTGACGATCGTGGAGGAACTGTCCAATTCGCTCTTCGCATTGCGCTGGCACGACCCGACGCGTTGCAACTACGAGGAGCAAATCTGGGCACTATGCTTCGCTCCCGCGGCGGCGCGTTGCGCCCTGTCTGGCGAGCGCATCCGCAAGGGCGACCCGGTCTACCGTCCCCGAATCCGCGGATCGTTCAAACCACTCAACAGCGAAGCAGTGATTCTGGCCAGCGAGCTGCGCAAGGCCAGCACACGTGGCTGAGACGCGCTGGCCGTCGCAGAGTGCGCGCCAGGGTTTGGCGACAAACAGTTCAACTTGAAACCGGAAGCGTCTCGACGATCACGCGCAATTCGCACGGTTAGCTATCGCTTTCGTCATCGGTGACGCAGAGCAGCAGCCCCGTCGTTCACGGGATCGCCGGAGCGAAAGCGTTGCCGATATTCGGCGGGACTGATCTGAAGCCGGCGGCTAAACGTACGCCGAAGCGTATCCGCGCTCTCAAAGCCGCAACGCTTCGCGATTTCGCCGATCGGGTGGCGGGTGCTTTCGAGGTAGCGGCGCGCGGCATCGATGCGCGCGTCGTTCAGGAATGCGATGAGACTGACGCCGCATTCCTTGGTGAAGATGCGGGACAGATTGCGCGGACTCATTTTGAGGCGGCGCGCAAGCGACGTGGTCGTGTGATTCAGATGAAGGTTGTCGAGCAGGTACTGCTGAATTGACTGGATCTGGGAATCGCTGGCGGCCTGGGTTTCCAACAGGGGGCTGAATTGCGATTGGCCGCCCGCGCGGCGCACATATACGATCAGATACTTTGCGACGTCGAGCGCCATTTGCTTGCCGAAGTCTTCTTCGATCATGACCAGCGCGAGATCGATGCCGGCGGTCACGCCTGCGGTCGTGTAGAGGCCGCTGTCTTTTACGTAGATCTGGTCGGGTTCGACCTTCGCCTTCGGAAACATTGACGAAAGACGCGTGGCGTCCATCCAGTGGGTCGTGACCGTACGGTTATCGATCATGCCGGCGGCGCCGAAAGCAAAAACGCCGTTGCAGATGGCGGCGATCCGCCTCGTGCTCTTGTGCTGCTTCGCGAGCCATTCGCTGAGCGTCGAGTCTTCGAGTACTTCGAATATGCCGAGGCCGCCGGGCACGATCACCGTGTCGAAATGCGGACACGGATCGAAGATGGTCCGGTCCGGCATTACCGTGAGCCCGCTGGAAGACAGCACACTACCGCGCGTCGTGCCGATCGTCAGCATTTCGTATTCGCAGGCCCCCTGACTGAGGATGCGGACCTCCGCAAAGGCGTCCTTGGGCCCCGCGATATCGAGCAGCTGGAATCCGGGGAACAGCACCATTCCGACGGTGATCTTGCGCATAGGGGTCAGTCAAAATGGAGCCGAGGCTGGCGCGACGCATGCCGCATGCGCTCGCCTAGCGGCTCGCCTCGAGTTCGTCGAAGCGCCGGGTTCGGTAAAGCACCATCGATACGAGCCAGCTCGCGGCGAAGATGCCGATGATGATGTAGCCCAGCGTGCCGAAGTTGTCGTTCAGCGTCCCGATAGCATCCCACAGCTTGCCTTCGAGCTTCAAGTGGTCAGAAATCAGGCCCAGGGCCTCGATCGTGCCGACCAGCAGCGCGACCGCGACCGACACCAGTGTGATCGTCATGTTGTAGTAGATCTTACGAATCGGCTTGAGATAGGCCCAGCCGTAGGCCCCGAGCATCAGGTGACCATCGAGCGTATCCACCAGCGACATTCCCGCGCTGAAGAGCGCCGGGAACACCATGACCGCCCATGGCGAAATGCCGTGAGAAGCCTGCGACGCGGACATGCCGAGCAAGCTCACCTCAGTCGCGGTGTCGAAACCCAGTCCGAACAGAAAGCCAAGCGGGAACATGTGCCAACTGCGCGTGACTAGCCGAAACATCGGGCGAAAGATCCGTGCGAGAAAGCCGCGATCGGCTAGCAACATGTCGAAGTCGTCGTCGACGTAGGCGCCGCCTGCGCGAACGTGGCGCCATGCCTGGAAGATCGCTTTCAGAATCAGCAGGTTCAGGAACGCTATTGCGAACAGAAAGACTGTCGACACGGACGTACTGATCAGGCCGCCCAATTCCTTGTATTGGGCAAAGCGTGTGCTCAACACGCTTGCGACCGCCACGACCGCGAGCGAGGCGATGACGATGATGGTCGAGTGACCGAGCGAGAAGAAAAAGCCCACGGCGACAGGGCGCTTTTTTTCCTGCATCAGCTTGCGGGTCACGTTGTCGATCGCGGCAATGTGATCGGCATCGACCGCATGGCGCAAGCCCAGTCCATAGGCGATCAACGCGGTGCCAAGCAGGACCGGGTGGTCCCAGAACGACACGAACGCCCAGATCCACGCGGCGGCATTAGTCACCAACAGCAGGCCGTAAATGCCGAAGAGCTTGCGCTGGACCTGAGGATCGGATCCGGTAAGTACATTGGACAGTTGCTTGAGCATGATAGATATCCTGATGAAACTTCGTTACGCGATATGGCGAGCGTTTTCGCACCCTTGTCTGAACGCCGGAAGCAAGGGCACGGCTCAGTTGCTGGACGGACGCAATGCGCGCAGATTCAGCGACGCCATGTCTGTAGCCGACAGCACCCCAGCCTGCGTCACGGTCTTTTCGAGGGCGAGCAGAAAGCGCTCGTAGTAATCCCACGGTGGCTGCCCCGCGCAGTATCCGTCTTCCCATTCGGCGATCGACTCGATGAGATTCTGGCGGAAGTCTTCCCACTCGAAGTGCCCCGCCTTCGACAGCGAAAGCGCGAGCCCGAATACCTGCCGCTCCCATGGCTTGTCGAACAGAAGTTTGCCTTGCATGCGCGGCGGAGAGTCCGGATGTCCAAGCATGCTGGAGGCGGCATATTCCTCGAACCGGGTAAACATGATCAGACCGCCGGCCGAGGCGATGCGTCAGGCGAGGGCACCAGCGCCACACCCATCATCGCTTCGGGTGTCACGAGCGCAGCCAGTTCCGCCTCGCTCATGCCTTCAGTACCCGCGGGCCGCTCCGGGATGACGAACCAGCGGATTTGCGCGCTGCTGTCCCATACCTTGACTTCTGTCTCGTCCGAAACCGGCACGCCGAACTCCTTCAGCACGGCGCGCGGTTCGCGCACGCCGCGCGCGCGAAACACCGGGTCCTTGTACCAATAGGGCGGCAGACCGAGCACGGGCCAGGGATAGCAGGAGCAGAGCGTGCAGATGATGAGGTTGTGAACGCCGTCGCCGTTGGCGACTGCGGCCATGTGTTCGCCTTCCGCGCCTTCCATCCCGGCCGGGAAGTCCATTTCCGCAATCGCCTTCGGTGTGTCTTCGACAAGGCGTTCTCTGAACGCCGGATCGATCCACGCGCGCGCCACAATTTTCGCGCCATTGAACGGGCCGGCCATCGTTTCGAAATGAGCCAGCACGGTATCGACCGAGTCGCTGCCCAGCACTCCTTTCTCGATCAGAAGCGCTTCGAGCGCCCGTACCTTGGCCGCGCTCGCGGCCTCCCGCTCGTCGTCGTATTTAAAAAGTTCGCTCATGTTGGTTCCATACCAGGTGATGGGTGTCGACATTCAGTTCGATGCATCGAGATACGCTTCGTATAGGTCGGCGTAGATCGTCGTGTTTGGTTCGCTCTTTTCCTTGCCCCAGATGTCCTCGGCCTTGAATGCAACGCGATAGACGGGCATCGGCTCGCCGATGCCGTCGGGCCCTGTTGAAACGAAGTAGGAGTAGGCACCCGGATAGACGAAGTCGATCACACCGCGCTTGTTGCGCAGGTAGCCCGGCAAACGCGTGTGATCGACGGCGGCCGGATCGGCGATGCACACCTGGGCACCGGGTTCGAAGCGCGGCGTCTGCGTCAGTGCATTCAGCCCCGAATCGCCTTTTGCAAGGTAGTCGTTGATCTGCGAGGCAATGGCCGGATTCGGCTGCGCGGGCAACGGCGCATCGGGCTGGGCGCGGTATTGCGCGGTCTTCTGCGCGAGCTCGTCGGCCGATACATAACCCTGATCGATGAAGAATTGCGAAATCCCCATCAGCCACTTTTCGTAGTACCGGTATTTGAAGTATTCGAACGGCTGCATGCCTTCGGCGCCGGTGCGCAGCGACGCCCAGGTCCACGTATTCCTGAACGTGGTAGGCAGCGTTGCCACCGGGTACTTTGGCAATGCGTCCGACAGATGCGTGCTTTCCGCCATCATCACCGTATGAATGCCGAAAATACGCTTCTCCCACGGCTCGACGAAAACCCGTGTCTCGACATTGACGGGTCCGAGGTTTTCGAGCCCGCCAAGGCTGTGCTGTAGTTTCATGACGTGCGATTCCTGAAGTGGGTGGTCAGTTGAGTTGAGGCTGAGCCTTGTGGCTTAGTGCTTCGCCGAACGCTTCGGAGACGATGCCGAAGACGGCGCCGGTAACGAGCGCGGCGGCAGCCACCAACGCGGGGTTCTGGATACCGACCGTGGTAATCGCCTTACCGGTGGCGACTGTGGTGCCGACCGTCGAAGCGAAGCCCCACACGACGGCGGGCAGCACATTCAGCAGCTTCAGTTTCGACACCTGCACCATCGCCGCACTTCCGACGCCGACGCAGATCGCTGCGGCGAGCGGGGCCGTGCCGCTATTGGCGATCGCCATCAGCGAGAGCGACGCGATGACGAGGCCGGTGAGATTCGACGCGACGCTTTGCACGAAGCCGCGCGGACCGCCGCCGACCACGAAGAACGATGCCCACGCGATAAACGTGACCCAGACGGGGACTGGAAACACCGTTGCCGTGACGTAGGTGTCGACGACGGCGAGCACGCCGATACTGACGGTAAGCGCATCAGTCTTTTTCATTGCAGACTCCTCGAGATAAGTTGGCTAGTGGATACAGCTGAGAAACGATTCGCGCAGTCGTGGAAAATCCAGATTGCGGCCGATGAACACGAACTTGTTCTCGCGCGGCTCGTCCTTCTGCCATGCGCGTCCGGGTTTGGCTTCCAGCAACATATGCACGCTATGGAAATGGAACTGTCGCGCTTCGGCGTGAAAGTTGAGGACGCCTTTCATGCGCATCATTTGCTGGCCTTGCTGCTGTACGAGTTCGTTAATCCAACGGTTAAAGCGCGTGGCATCGAGGTCGCCGTTTTCGACCAGCGCGCACGATTGGATCGACGTGTCGTGTTCGTGGTCGTGAGCGCCTTCGTCGAGCAGATCGGGCTCGATCGCGAGCAGCGTGGGGAGCGAAAAGCGGCGCACACCCAGCAGAGCGTCCGCGCGGATTTGCGAGCGGGTCGAGGTGATGATGGCGGCGGTTGGATTCAAAGAACGGATCGTTCGTTGGACGGCGACTAGCTCGTCTTCCGTGATCAGGTCGAGCTTGTTGATCAGAATGACGTCGGCGAACGCCACTTGCTCGCGCGCAATGTCGTCATCGAGTTGCCGGCGCAGATGCAGTGCGTCGACCACAGTGACGACCGATTCGAGATCAACGGCTTCGCGCAGGTCGGGATCGGCGAGGAACGTTTGCAGGACCGGTGCCGGATCGGCGAGTCCGGATGTCTCGACGATCAGGCGCTGCATGGGTGCCGCGCCGGTCTGCGAACGCGCCAGCAGCGCTTTCACACTATCGACGAGGTCCGCGCGCACCGTGCAGCACACGCAGCCGTTATTGATTTCGACCAGCGCCTGTTCTTCGGCGACGATCAATTGCCCGTCGATGCCGACTTCGCCGAATTCGTTGACGACCACGCCGATTGATCCCGGCGCCCGTTGCTGCAGCAACTGATTGACGAGGGTGGTTTTACCCGAGCCGAGAAACCCGGAGATGACAGTGACGGGAAGCTTGAGCGGTGTCGGTGTGCGATTCATGAGAGAGTCCGGTGCTGATCGAGACTGACTCAATAGAGCGAGTACCAGGCCTGTCGCCGTCATCCGTCTGTGCAGGAAATCAGCTTGTCCCGAATGCACGGGAAATGTGGCTGTTTTTGTCCGAGGCGGACATTGAGGACAACATGATGCGAACAGGCGGCATGAATCCGATGCCAAGCGCTGGTGCAGGTGTGAGATTCGATGCCCTGCGACGGTGCGCAATGTTCCGTAGCTATGCGCTGCGGTGGCGATGACGACTCTGGAAAACGCTAATGAGCGCGCATTCAGCAATAACGGGCAGTACCTACGGCTGTTCCGCTCTCAGAAGGCGATGTCAGTTTTCACTGAAAGTAAATAAACAAGTGATTTTCGGTGAAGCCATAACGTGCCTCCCGCGGATAAGCTATTACTTCCCACTTCCGAGTTCCCCGTACATTGACCCACGTGCGATGTCTCAGGCGGCACCTTAATGCATTGCCCACCAACTATACGTTCAATGGCGACTGCTGATGCCTTCGATATCCAACGGTACCGATCATAGTTTGCGAGTAACACCAGAATGACAAACAAGACTGCCGCACAGAACATTCGCGAAGCCGCCCTCGATTACCACGAGTTCCCCACTCCGGGGAAGATCGCGATCGCCCCGACCAAGCAGATGATCAACCAGCGCGACCTCGCGCTGGCGTAC
>NZ_JARESO010000025.1:0-125400 GCF_046030175.1 Paraburkholderia sp. RL17-373-BIF-A | reverse complement strand
ACGTCGGCTCGGTGAGCCTGGCTGAACACGGTCCGGACGATCCTCACCGAATGGAAACCTTGCTTGAACTCGGCGACGGGCAGCGCTTCGGCAGCGAAGAGGAGGCGCTCGTCTTCGTCGAGCAGGCGGCGCGCGATTACGTCGACCGCTTGTTGGGAGGCGCTTGATGGCAGTGCGTAAGGCGGAGCAAAGCGTGACTGCGAGCATCGACAAAACCGCTGACGAAAGCGCTGCGGCAGGCTGGACCGCGGTCCGGCCGCGCGAGTACCATATCGACGTTGTCCGGGGCCGGCCAGTTCTCGCCGGCGCCGGTTCCCTGCCGGATCTTTCTGATGAGGCGACCATGGAAATTCGGTTTCCCGCGGACGCGCCCGCTTACCGCGACTCGAATCTGACCGTTGTCTTTCCCGCACTGGTGGACGGCGAGCCGGTGCCGTGCGCGATCTCGGTGGAAGCGCTCGAAGATCACTTCGGCGCCTACTCCGAGGACCTGGAAGGCTGGATGCGGGCGTTCGACGCCGGACGTCCGCGCATCGAAGCGGTCGCGCGCGAGCACTTGCAGATCAGCAACGGCACGCCCGTGCTGCTCAAGAGTGGCCACTTTCCGCCGGGCAACGTAGCGGGGTAGTGGCGCTGCCACACCACCGCCGTACCCGGACCGTGCTCGTATTCTCATTCAAGCCGCGCTCGCGGCGCTTCTGTTCGCTCCTGCATTTGCCGATGCCGACTCACGCGCGGCATCGAACGCATGGCGGATGCCTTCTTCATAAGACGTCCTGGCGATCGGGCCGATCAGTTCGGTCAACGCCGAGTCGTCGAGCACGACCGGTTCGGTCATCAGGTAATTCATCTCCACCAGTTCCCGCATCAACGGATTGAACAGGCCGAGGATGCGCAGCAGGGTTTTGCCCGCCACCATCAGCTTCGGTTGGCGGCCCGCCAGCGCGTAGGCTTGCCGCGCCACTTCGCGCTGCGTGATGGTGCCCGTGCCGGCGAGGTGCCACCATCGTCCATACGCCTCGGGCGTGCGGGTGAGCAGTTCGACCACCGGTCCGATATCCGGCAGATAGATGAATTCATGTGGCACATCCACGGGGCCGATCACCTGCGCGCGTTTGCCGTTAGCCGCGGCTTCGAACACGCCGTTCAGCAGACTGCGTTCGATACCCGGACCGTAGAAGTCGGGCAGGCGCAGCACGAGGGTCGAGAGACCGTCCCTCCCATGCGCCGCCAGCACCAGATTTTCCTGCGCGAGCCGCATTTGGCCCTTGAACGTATGCGGCTCACGCGGATGGTTTTCGCGGATCGGATTGTCGCGGGCGTGGCCGTACGGATACACCGTGCCGATCAGAATGAAGCGCTCGACGCCCGCCGCGGTCACGCCGGCAAGCGTTCTCTCCATGAGCGGCGGATGCGCGGCGAACTGATCGTAGGGCACGCCGACCAGATAGATCACCGTCTGCAGACCTTGCGACGCCGCGCGGATCGAAGCCGGGTCGTCCGGATTCCACGTGACGATCTCCGCGTGGGGATCGTGGCCGAACGCGGCCTCGAGCGACTGGCGCGAGCGGCCGACTACCCGATAGTCGCGGCCCGCCGCGCCGAGCGCCGCCGCGATGATCTGACCGGCCGCGCCCGCGGCGCCGAATAAACCCACCTTGCCTGTGACTTGCATGACGACTCCTTGAAGCGGCGCCGCATCGCGTCCGCATGAGTTGCGACTGATGTTCGAAAATTTAATGAACACCGTTCAGTGAACAGTGTTCAGTTTAATTTGACTTTTCAGTTTGTCAACCCGAAAATGCTCGTCATGGGAATCGCCGAACGAAAGAACCGCCAGAAACAGGCACTGCGCGAACGCATCCTCGATGCCGCGCGGCGTATCGTGATGCGCGAAGGCTTTGCCGCGCTGTCCATGCGCAAAATCGCCGACGCCATCGAATATTCACCGGCCACGCTGTATCTGCACTTCGCAAGCCGCGATGAGATCGCGCAAGCGTTGTGCGCGGAGGGCTACGCGCAACTGCTGGAGACGTTCGTGCCGCTCGCGGGCATCGCCGATCCTGCCGAGCGGCTCAAGGCGCTCGGGCGGGCTTATGTGGCATTCGGCGTCGCGCATCCGGAAACGTACCGGCTCATCTTCATGGAAGATCCGAGCTACACCGGCGCGGCGTTGGGTGGCGCGGCGAAGGGTAAGGCGGTGGCGGGCGACGGCAACGGGATCACGGCGTCTGACGAGGCAAGCGGCGAAGCGGCCGCGCCCGAGGACGATCCCGGCGAGGCCGCCTTGCACATCATGATTTCCGCGCTCGAAGAACTCAAAGCAGCGGGGCGTCTGTCGGCGTCGATGGATGTGGCGGTGTGGGCCGAGGCGTTCTGGGCGAACCTGCACGGCATCGTTGCCCTGAACCTCACGTGTCCCGTGTTTCCGAGCGCGTCACTCGATACGGTGGTGGAGGTCGCGCTCGACGCCTGGCTGGGCGCATCGCACGCAACGCAACCGCAGAGCACCAAGACCACCGCCGGCACGCGCAAGAAAAAATCCCCTGATGTGCGCACCGAATCGTCGGAGGAGTCGGAGCCGGAACCAGACAACGAGCCCGCCGCTCAGCCTGCAGCCAAAAAATCGGCGAAGGCGGCGAGCGGTGTCAGCGAGCCCGCTCCCAGGCGCAAAGCCACGAGTGCGTGATAACGTTCAATTCCACCTCACTTTGCGCCGTTGCGCTTAGCTCTCCATGTCCATTTCCGCCTCGCCCGCCATCAGCGACGAAGTCGCGACTTACGTAGCCAACCGCATCGGTTTCATCGAACTGGAAAGGCCGAAGGCGCTCAACGCGCTGTCGACCGGCATGATTCGCGCGATGCACGCGGCGCTCGACCAGTGGCGCGAAGAGCCGGACGTGCTCGCCGTCGTGGTGCGCAGCCAGCACCCGCGCGCGTTCTGCGCGGGAGGCGACATCCGCTTTCTCTACGAGTCGGCGCAGCGCGGCGAGCATGACGCGCGCGACACGTTTTTCATCGAGGAATACCGGCTCAACCACGCGATCTTTACCTATCCGAAGCCGTATATCGCGTTGATGAACGGCGTCGTGATGGGCGGTGGCATGGGCATCTCGCAGGGCGCGCATCGCACCGGCGGTCTGCGCGTCGTTACCGGTTCGATCAAGATGGCGATGCCCGAAACCCGCATCGGCCTCTTTCCCGATGTCGGCGCGGGGTGGTTTCTGGCCCGCACGCCGGGCGCGATCGGCCGCTATCTGGCCGTAACCGGCGAAACGATCGGCGCGGCCGACGCGCTCTACGCCGGTCTCGCCGACACCTACATCGATGACGCGGCGTTGCCCGCGCTGGTCGACGCCTTGCGCGGCGAGCGGTTCGAGCGCGGCGCGGATGTGGTGGCGTGCGTCGAACGCGAGACGCTCGCGCATCAGGTCGTGCCGCGACCGGAGGCGTCGTCGCTGGCGAACGCGCGTGCGTTGATCGATCGTCACTTCGCGTTGCCGGATGTCGCGCGGATTCTCGCGTCGCTCGAAAGCGAGCGCAACGGCGGCGGCGACGCCGCCGATTGGGCCGAACAGATGATTGCGGTGTTGCGCGAACGTTCGCCGCTGTCGATGGCGGTGTCGCTGGAAGTGGTAACGCGCGCCGAGGGTTCGATGGCCGATGTGCTGCGTAGCGATCTCGATCTGACGCGCTCGAGCTTTCTGCACGGTGACACGATCGAAGGCATTCGCGCGCGCATCATCGACAAGGACAACGCGCCGCGCTGGCGCTTTGCGCGCATCGAAGACGTGAACCCCGCCGAGGTCGAGAAGATGTTCGAGAGCCCGTGGCCGGCGAACGAACACCCGCTGCGGGATTTGCGCGGTTAAGGCGCGAGCGATTCCAAGTTCAGCATGCTATGCGGCCCTTGCCGGCGGCATAGCGTTGCGACTGACCCTGCGGCCAAGCGGCCAAGCCGCTCATTCCTCGTCTTCACTCGCCATGAACGCGCGCATGAACACCAGCGCGCCCCAGCCCCACATCGCATTCGCCGCGAATCCCACGGAGAGGCGCGGCAGCATGTTGCCGCTCGGCCAGATGCCGCGCAGCGGATCGATCACGAACACACTCGCCGCTGTCAACGCAATGCCGCCGAACACGAAGGCCGGCACCCACGGCGCACGCCGATGCGGCGCGACGCGCAAGAGCCACGCCATCAGCACGGCCCAGACCGCGCTCCAGATCGCATTGGCGATGAACTCAGGCAGCCCGAGCGGTAAAAACGGCGCGGTCGAAAAACCGGTCGGGTCGATCATCCCGGCTGCATGCAGCAGCGCCAGCGTCGATTCGTGGAAGAACAGGGAAGCCAGAAAACCGGCGACGAACGGCAGGATGAGTTTTTGCATGCATTGCACCGCCAAGGTACAGGCGGCGTGGTTCGCATGGCCTGTACCGGGATTATTGGAAACGTGCGCCATTATATATAGTGACCGTGCCTTTCCAGCGTGCACAACGCGCAACATCCGTATGCTTTAGCGTCGGGCTAATCACGAAAGTGGAAAACCTAAGCTAAAAAAAATCGTTCAAAAGCCGCAGCCCGATCCATAGACTGTTTCTCCATGCAGACGGTGTTTGCCGCCGTCGCCGTTTAATCGAGCGCATGACGCGCACGTTTGGTCGAGGGAAGCCGTCGCGATGTCCTGCCTGATGCCGATCTTCACCCGCCACATGGCGCGCGCGCGCCGGTGGGTCCGCTGTCGCCGCTAACCGGCGCCGCTACCGAATTTTTCCGCCTCTTTGCGATGCACCGTCCGGCTGTGTGCCGGATGGATGGGCGCGGCCGGCGTGTGCGCGAACGCTCGACGCACCGTATTCATTCAATCCAGTTTCGACCATGCAGGAGCAGCAAATGAATGTGTTCTGGTTCATTCCGACTCACGGCGACAGCCGCTATCTCGGTACGTCCCAAGGCGCACGCGCAGCCGATTACGACTATTTCCAGCAGATCGCCGTCGCCGCCGATACGCTCGGCTACGAGGGCGTGCTGCTGCCGACGGGCCGCTCGTGCGAGGACGCATGGGTCGTCGCGTCGAGCCTGATCGCCGCGACCAAACGCCTGAAGTTTCTGGTGGCGATCCGCCCTGGCATTTCGTCGCCCGGATTGGCCGCGCGCATGGCGGCGACCTTCGACCGCCTGTCGAACGGGCGTCTGCTGATCAATGTCGTGACCGGCGGCGACGCGGCCGAACTGGAAGGCGACGGCGTGTTCGTCGACCACGACACGCGCTATGAAATCACCGACGAATTCCTGCACATCTGGCGCAAGCTGCTGGCCGCCTCGCACACCAACGACGCGATCGATTTCGAAGGCAAGCATCTGAGTTCGAAGGGCGGCAAGGCGTTGTATCCGCCCGTGCAGAACCCGCATCCGCCGCTGTGGTTCGGTGGTTCGTCGCCGGCCGCGCACGACATGGCGGGCGAGCATATCGATACCTATCTGACGTGGGGCGAGCCGCCCGCAGCGGTGGCGAAGAAAATCGCCGACATTCGCGCGCGCGCCGCGGCGCATGGCCGCCAGATCAAGTTCGGGATTCGTCTGCACGTGATCGTGCGCGAGACGGAAGAAGAAGCGTGGGCCGCCGCCGACAAGCTGATCAGCAAGCTCGACGACGAAACCATCACGCGCGCCCAGGCCTCGTTTTCGAAGATGGACTCGGAGGGTCAGCGCCGCATGGCCGCGCTGCACGGCGGCAAGCGCGGCGGCCGCGCGGAGCTCGAGGTCTATCCGAATCTGTGGGCGGGCGTCGGCCTCGTGCGTGGCGGCGCGGGCACGGCGCTGGTCGGCAGCCCGGAGCAGGTGGCGGCGCGCATGAAGGAGTACGCCGAGCTCGGCATCGACACCTTCATTCTGTCGGGCTATCCGCATCTGGAAGAGTCGTATCGCTTCGCCGAGCTTGTGTTTCCGCTGCTGCCGAATCGTCAGAACAAGGTGTCGAACGGACCGCTGTCGGGGCCGTTCGGCGAGATCGTCGGCAACAACTATCTGCCGAAGGCGGCGAGTTCGAGCTGACCTCGCGTGTTGTGAGCAGCAGGCATCACCACCGATAAGCAATGAGGAACGCAAGCATGGCTCAATCCACTGTGAGCGCCGGGCAGCACGAAGGCGCCGAGGCCGGTGTGGCTTTGAACGCGTTGCGCCGGATCGGCGCGCATCTCGCGCCGTGGCTCGCGCCGCTCGCGATTCTGCTGGCCTGGGAATTCGCCGCGAGGAGCGGCGTGCTGTCGACGCGCGTGCTCCCTGAACCGCTCGCGGTCGTGAAGGCCGCGTGGTCGCTGATCCAGTCCGGCGAAATGTGGGCGGACGTGAAGGTCAGCACGTGGCGCGCGGTGTCGGGTTTCGCGATTGGCGGCGGTATCGGCCTCGTGCTTGGACTCGCGACGGGTCTGTTCAAGCCCGCCGAGATCGCGCTCGACTCGACCGTGCAGATGATCCGCAACATCCCGGCGCTGGCGATGATTCCGCTCGTGATTCTGTGGTTCGGCATCGAGGAGCAGGCGAAGGTGTTTCTCGTCGCGCTGGGCGTGTTTTTCCCGATCTACGTGAACACCTTTCACGGCATTCGTTCGGTCGACGCCAACCTGATCGAAATGGCGCGCAGTTATGGCGTGAAGGGTTTCGCGCTGTACCGGCACGTGATTCTGCCGGGCGCGTTGCCCTCGATTCTGGTCGGCGTGCGCTTCGCGTTCGGGCTGATGTGGGTCACGCTGATCGTCGCCGAAACCATTTCCGCGCAATCGGGTATCGGCTACATGACGATGAACGCACGCGAATTCCTGCAAACCGATGTGGTGGTGGTCGGCATTCTGCTCTACGCGGCGCTCGGCAAACTCGCCGACGTGCTGGCCAAGAGTCTCGAGCGCGTCTCGCTGCGCTGGCATCCGGCCTATCAACGAGGAGCGAAATCATGAGCGCAACGACCTTGTCCGCGTCGTTCGGCGGCATTGCCGGCAGCGATCTCGAAGCCGAGTTGGCGCAAGCGCGCACCGTCGATCATGACGCGCATGAAGCCGCTGACCGCGAATATGCCGATGCAGCGCACCATCGTCAGGCGCGTGTCGATACGGCGCTGTCGGCCGGCGCGCTCGCGCGCAACGACGCCCGCCGTGCCGGGGATTATTCGGTGGAATTGCGCGGCGTCGGCAAACGCTATGGCGAGCGCCAGGTGCTGTCCGATTTCAATCTGTCGATCGAGCGCGGCAGTTTCGTGGCGATCGTCGGCCGCAGCGGCTGCGGGAAATCGACCTTGCTGCGGCTCGTCGCCGGTCTGGAAAAGACCACTTCGGGCGTGCTCGAAAAGCGCACCGAGGACGGCGGTCCGCTCGACGCCCGCATCATGTTTCAGGACGCGCGTCTGCTGCCCTGGAAGAGCGTGCTGCAAAACGTGATGCTCGGCCTCGGCCGCAGCGCCCGTGAGGACGCCCGCGCCGTACTCGCCGAAGTCGGCTTGCTCGAGCGCGCCAACGACTGGCCCGCGCAGCTTTCCGGCGGTCAGCGTCAGCGGGTGGCGCTGGCGCGGGCGCTCGTGCATCGGCCGCAATTGCTGTTGCTCGATGAGCCGCTCGGCGCGCTCGATGCGCTGACGCGCATCGAAATGCACGCGCTGATCGAGCGGTTGTGGCGCGAGCATCAATTTACCGCGCTGCTGGTCACGCACGACGTACATGAAGCCGTGGCGCTCGGCGACCGGATCCTGCTGATCGAAGAAGGGCGCATCGCGCTCGATCAGCCGGTGCCGCTGGCGCGTCCGCGGGCGCGCGCGTCGGCCGGTTTCGCCGCGCTCGAAGAACATGTGTTGCAACGCGTACTGAAGACGGCGCCGAATGACGACGCGCTGTCCCACCGCGCATACGACGCACGTGACGAAGGCCGTCTCAGGCGGCCGACGGAAGTTCGCTGGGCCGTTTGACATTGCTTGACTGACTGTTTCTAAATCGCTTTTCTGGAGTCACTCGATATGGGCATTTCCGCAATCAACGTACGCAATCAGTTCAAAGGCAAGGTCAAGGAAATCATCCGCGGACCGGTGGTGTCCGAAGTCGATGTGGATACGCCATTCGGTATCGTCACCTCGGTGATCACCACGCGCTCCATCGACGAACTCGAGCTGACGGTCGGCTCGGAAGTGATCGCGCTGGTGAAGTCGACGGAGGTGTCCATCGCGCGCCTCTGAGGCTCGCTATTTTGCGTTCGCGCCGCTGGCGGGCGGCTCGTGCGTCATCCGGTCGTTGGTCGGCTTGGTCGGACGCTTGATCGGCATGTTGTCGGGATTGCTCGAGCCGCCTGAGCCCGAGGCGGACTCGGGCGGCTTGACCATCGACGAGCTGTCGTTTTGCGGCGCTGCCTGGGCCGGGTTTTTCGTCGTTTGTCCGGTTTGCCCTGCTTGTTGCGCGGTTCCCGGTTTCGCCGTCTGTGCGAATGCCACCGTGCCACTCGTGCCGGCTACCGCCAGCGCGACGCCCGCTGTCAGCGCCGCCCATCTGCTTCGCTCCATGTCCGTCCTCCTTGGCGATGCCGCCTGGCGGTTTCGCCGCTGTCACGCTGGTGGGATGACTCCCGCCACGCAACCCGCGTGCCTCGACGCGCGCCTGCATACGTCCCCGAAACTTGCTAGGATGAATTGAGCATGTAGACGGAGACGGCCATGTCGAAGTCATTGAGTCCCGAAGCGGTTGAAGCCTTGCGGCGTCTGAACGACGTCGGCGTCGGACAGGAGGCGCCGAAACTGGCGCAGTCCATTACAGCCGAATTGCTGGCAGGCGGCCTGGTTGCCGAAGCGAGCGGCGGCGACGTCGAAATCACCTGCAACGGCCGGCAATATCTGTCTGGCGATTGCGATTGATCGTCAGCGCAAGGTCGGCCTGACGCTCGGGCCGAATCGTTCCGCGAGCCGTCGAGCCTGCTCGCCGGACGAGTCTGGCCGTCACATTCACGGCGACACCACGGAGGCGCACATGGAGCCGAAGGGCCTCGACATGGGGGACTACCAGGAGCGCTATCAGGACTACGACATCGAGGTCGCCGTCGAGCAGGTGCTGACAGGCGTGAAAGCGCATTTTCGGGTGTTGCGGGGCGACGTGGTTGTGCTCGACTGGCGGCTCGTGCACATCGACACCTTATGGTGCACGGAGCATGCCGCGGCCGAGGCGGGCTTCCGGGCGGCGCGCGCAGTGATCGACGCGGGCGGCCTGGCCGCCTAGCCACCTGGCCGCCTGCTCCTTGCGCGCCTGGGTGAAATTGCGAACGCGTTCGATTAAGCTGGCTGTCCCGCCATGACTAGCTGGAGACCGCTGTGCATCTCGCGCGTGCCATCCCGATCATCCGTATCTTTTCCGAGGAAAAAGCCCGGGAGTTTTACGTGGACTTTCTCGGCTTCACTGTCGAATGGGAACACCGGTTCGAAGAGAATTTCCCGCTCTATGCGCAGGTGCGGCGCTCCGATCTGATCCTGCACTTGAGCGAGCATCATGGCGACGCCACGCCAGGTTCGACTATTTTCGTGCCGATGCAGGACATCGACGCGTTTCATGCCGAACTTCAGCGCAAAGACTACAAATATGGAAAGCCGGGTGTTGAAACGTTGCCGTGGGGAAGGGTGCTGGAGACGGTCGATCCGTTTGGCAACCGGATCCGGTTTTGCGAATCGCCGAAGGGCGACTAGGCGGGCGATCAGTCGCTGAGCAGTGAGCGGCGTGCAATGGTGCGGCTTGAATGCCGCGTAAACGCAACTGGACGCCGGCATCGATACTGCATGCGCGGCGCCCAGTTTACCGGTTGCCCTCGTGAGGCAGCCGGTTCAACGGCAACTGCTTAGTGGCCGAAGAAAACCGATTGCGGGCCCGAAACCGGCTCTTTGGTGCCCGATTGCGACGACACGTTGTTCACGCCGCCGTAGGCATTCGATTCAGCGTTGGCGCGTTCAGCTGCGACGGTTTGTGCGTTCTGGCCTTGTTGCGAAGCCGGTGCGCCGACCGACGGACGGTAGAACGGTGCCGGGCCGTAGCCGCTAGCAAAGGCGGGAGCAGCGATCGAGGCAGAAACAGCAACCAGCAGGGCGGCGATGAGCTTGGTCTTCATGGTGTGACTCCGATAACGTTTCGACTTCAATTCAGGAAGGCGTCGCAGGGGCCGGTGAGGTGTGTCTGCAACGTCGATGGGAGGCAGTGTATACCCCTACTATTGAAAATTTGTGCCGATAATCTGAAATTACTGTTCTTGATTCTGAAATAATCGGCTGAAGGTAAGCGGGACAAGCGTCAGCGGTGTTCCGACCCCGCGGGCCAAGCGTTTTGGGCCGTCAAAGACCCGCGTGGCGGTGCGGGTTAATCGCAATTGGCAGCGGGGTGCGAATCGGCGTTCAGTCTGATTAGTTGCCTTGGGGAGCACTTCGATGGACCTGTGGATTCAACCGTGCGCCGACTGCTTCGAGCTTTTTGGCTTGCCGGCCGCCCATCGCCCGCATGACAACCTGACGTTGAATAGTCGCGAGGCAGTGAAGGACGAGCGAGCGGAGGAGCACTACACGTGCGTGCGCTGTCGAGCGGCGTTCGCGCGCGTCCTTGCCGGCGAGCCGCGGAAGCAGATATGGATGCTGTTGAACGCGGGGCAGCACTGATGGCTGGTCTGTTCCGCGAGGGGCGACCGTTTCGCATGCTCTCGTGAGCCCGCTGTAAAGTTTTCGGCGCGGCTGCCGAAAACGGGAGCATGAAATACTTCTTCGACTACAAGCTCGCCGATAAATATGGCTATGGGATGGCCGTATATATCGCCGCTGAAACTTCCGATTTGCAGCGCGCGATCGATTTGACGAACGCACGACGCCTGCGCGCCGGCCGACGCCTGATCGAGGACGCGCGCATCGAGGACGTGGTATCGGCCATGCGCAACACTGGGTTGCTGCAGGCTAAAACGGATGAGGGCGGAACGAACGTCTCGGGCGCGACTCGCTGAAGCTCAGCGTTTTGGTGTCAAACAATCGAAGCGCAGGTGGCCAGTAGCCCGCCCGGGCCGGCGATTTCACGCCTTGCGGTAAAATCGGTGTTTTGAATCAAGCCGTCTGGCCGCCCCATGTCTTCACCTCACACTCCCAGTCCGCGCCGCGTATCGGTTGCACCGATGATGGACTGGACCGATCGTCATTGCCGTTCCCTGCATCGCGTGATCTCTCGCCATACGTGGCTTTACACGGAAATGGTGACGACCGGCGCGTTGCTGCATGGCGACGTGCCGCGCCATCTCGCGTTCACGCCCGAAGAAGCGCCGGTCGCTTTGCAACTGGGCGGCAGCGAACCTGACGACCTCGCGCGCTCGGCGAAGCTCGGCGAGCAATGGGGCTACGACGAAATCAATCTGAACTGCGGCTGTCCATCCGAACGCGTGCAGCGCGGCGCATTCGGTGCGTGCCTGATGAACGAGCCGCAACTCGTCGCCGACTGCGTGAAGGCCATGCGCGATGCGGTGTCGGTGCCGGTCACCGTGAAGCACCGCATCGGCGTGGATGCCGTGGAAGAGTATGGTTTCGTGCGCGATTTCGTCGGCACGATTGCGGAAGCCGGCTGCAATGTATTCGTGGTGCATGCGCGCAACGCGATTCTCAAGGGCTTGAGTCCGAAGGAGAATCGCGAGATTCCGCCGCTCAAATATGAGTATGCATATCAGTTGAAGCGCGACTTCCCGCATCTGGAGATCATCATCAACGGTGGCATCAAGACGCTCGATGAAGTGGAGACGCATCTTCAACACGTAGACGGTGTGATGCTCGGGCGTGAGGCTTATCACAACCCGTATCTGCTGGCCGATGTCGATGCGCGCTTCTATGGTTCGACGGAAACGCCGCTGACTCGCGAGCAGGTCGAAGCGAAGCTGATCGAGTATTGCGCCGCTGAAATGGCGCGCGGCACTTATCTCGGCTCTATCACGCGCCATGCGCTCGGTCTCTATCGCGGCGAAGCGGGTGCACGTGGATGGCGTCGCGTGTTGTCCGATAGCAAGCGGCTCGCCGCGCGTGATCTGACCATCTTCGACGAGGCAAGACAGCATCTGCGCGAGCCTATCGAAATTTTTGAATAAAGGACTAGGCAAACGGGATTCTTGTTCGTATAATCTCGTTTCTTCATCGGCGAGCCAAGTTTTACGGCGAGTCAAGCAGATGTCAGTGGTGGCTGTAGCTCAGTTGGTAGAGTCCAGGATTGTGATTCCTGTTGTCGTGGGTTCGAGCCCCATCAGCCACCCCAAAGAATTCAGGCAGTAAAAGTTTTACGAACGGCGTTGTGAGAAATCACAACGCCGTTTTTGTTTTGGGTTCGCGGTTTCAATGCCCATGTCCTCCGTGGCCGCCACCGCCGCTGCTCCACGAACTTCCCCCGCCGCTAGCGCTGCTGCCGCCGTGAGATCCGCCGTATCCACCGCCATGCCAGCCACCGCCGCCGCCGTGCCATCCGTTTCCGCCATGCCATCCATGGCCGCCATGCCAGTACCCGCCGTGATAACAGCAGGATCCACCCCAGCCGCCATAGATGCCGACGCTGCCATAAACCGGCGCATACGGCGGCCCGTAGGCATAGCCGTAATCAGGGTAATAAGGTTGCGCGTAGCCGTAGTCATATCCCGGTGCGACCGCGCATCCGGTCAGACTGGCCGTCACTGCCAACAGCGCCATTGATGCAATGAGCTTGCTCACGATTTTCTCCTTCGTATGTGATTCAGAAAAAACGCACGCGCAGGAGTTCAGCAGCATTTGTGTCCACAAATTACGGTTTGCGCATGACATGGCGCGGCGCTCAGACTTGCATGGCGATCGAAAGCCATGGCAATAAGGCGGGGCGACAAGCTCTCCACGCCTTACCCATGCGTCGTGCTGTAACAGTTAGTTAAATATTCGAAACGCAACTGTAGGGCGCGCCTGTTAAGTTGCCTTCAGACAATTACCTTCGACTCCCGACCGTGCCGCTTGCCGGGCTGGATGAAAAGATCGCACTCGCTCACTGTCAGGACCGCTCGATGCGAAGCCTGCAAAAATCCAGCCGTCAATGAAGCAAGATCCGCAGCCGGCTACCGCATCGGAATGGCGCGCCGAAGGCGACGCCTGCGCCGCGCGCGGTGAACTCGACGCCGCGCTCCAACGTTACGAAACTGCCCGCGCCCTCGATCCTTCGGACGCACTCGTTCAGCAGCGCCTCGCGGCCACGCTCGCCGCGCTGAACCGTTTTCCCGAAGCCGTCGTCCGTTACCACGAAGCAATCGCGCTCGATCCGCGCGATACGGATTCGCATCACGGCCTCGGCTGGACGCTTGAGCAGATGCATCGGCTCGAACCGGCGGTGGAAGCCTATCGTGAGGCGACGCGCGTAAATCCTCAAGCCGACGGCTCGCACAACAACATGGGCAACTGCCTGCAGGCGCTCGGCCGTTTCGACGAAGCGCACGAAGCGTATCGCCGCGCGATCGAAGCCGCGCCGCAAGTGCCGCTGTACTATCGCAACTTCGTGCAGTCCAAGCGCCTCGCCGCCGACGATCCCGTGTTCCTCGCGATGGCGCGCCTCGTCGACGACGCCGCGTCGCTCACGCCGGCCAATCAGGCGGAGCTTCACTTCGCGTACGGCCAGGCGCTGTCCGACGTGGGCCGCAACGACGTATCGTTCGATCACTTCCTGAAGGGCAATGCGCTGCACCGCGCCGGCGTGCGGTACAACGAAGCGGAAACGCTCGGCCTGTTCGCGCATCTGCCGGAGCTGATGACCTCCGACGTGCTGGCGGCGAAGCGCGGTCTCGGCGACGCATCGCAGGCGCCGATTTTTATCGTCGGCATGCCGCGCTCGGGTTCGACCTTGATCGAACAGATTCTTGCGAGCCATCCTCAAGTGTTCGGCGCGGGCGAGCGCACGGAATTCGGCGAGGCGCTGGTGAATTGCATCCGCCGCGATCTCGGCGATCCGTTGCGGATCGATATCGAAGCATTGTGGGACGTCGGCGCCGCGCCGTTGCGCACGCTCGGCGCGGACTATCTGCGTCGCATGCGCAATGCGTTGCCGGAACTCCAGGACTTCGCTCAAAACAACGAGTGCAGTCCGGCTGCGAACTACACGCACTTCACCGACAAATATCCGTTCAACTTCATCAACCTCGGCCTGATCCATCTCGCGTTGCCGAACGCCCGCTTCATTCACAGCCGCCGCGCGCCGTTACCAACCTGCCTGTCGATTTTTTCGCGGATCTTTCACGACGTGCCGTTCAGCTATGATCTCGGCGAACTGGGCCGCTACTACCGCGCGTACGACGCCTTGATGGCTCACTGGCAACGCGTGCTCCCTGAAGGTGTGATGATCGAGGTCAAGTATGAAGAACTGGTCGGCGATTTCGAAGCCAATGTGCGCCGCGTGCTCGCGCATTGCGGGCTCGACTGGGACGAACGCTGTCTGTCGTTTTATCGGACCACTCGCCAGGTGAACACGGCCAGCTCCGCGCAGGTGCGCCGTCCGCTGTACAAGACGTCGCTGCAACGCTGGCAGCCGCAACGCGCGTTGCTGCAACCATTGCTCGACGGCTTGGGCCCGGAACTCGCTCCGGCGTGTCACCACGAGGCTGACGAGGTCGCGGCCGGCGGCACGGAGCGTCGCTCATGAGCGCGTCCCGCGGCGCCGTGATCTGGATGACGGGGCTTTCCGGCGCCGGCAAATCGACGCTCGCCAACGCCTTGCATCAGCGGCTGAGGAAAGCGGGGCATGCCGCGATCGTGCTCGATGGCGATGTGCTGCGGCGCGGACTGAACGCCGACCTCGGCTTCACGCCCGAGGACCGCACCGAGAACTTGCGGCGGGTCGCGCATGTCGCGGCGCTCTTCATGCAGCAGGGCTACGTTGTGATTGCCGCGGTGATTTCGCCGGAGCACCGGCATCGGCGTTCGGCGCGTGAAATTGTCGGTGACGGTTTCGTCGAAGTGTTCGTGAATGCCCCGCTCAAGGTCTGCGAAGCCCGCGATGCCAAAGGGCTTTACGCTCGCGCGCGGCGCGGCGAGATTCCGTATTTCACCGGCATTTCCGGGCCTTTCGAAGCGCCGCTCGCATCCGATGTGGAGATCGAGAGCGACCGGATGCCAGTCGACGAATCAGTGGATCGCCTGCTCGCGCATCTGGTCGCGACGGGGCGTCTGAGCCGTTAGCGCGCTTCGTCCTGAAACCCGGCGAGCCATGCGCAGATTTCTCACCCGGCCCACGACGTTTCGCTATACCGTTTCGCTTTCTCGGGGACAGAAGGGGTGAAGCGTCGATGCCGACATTGCCGATACGAAAAGTCAGGCTGAACGTCGAAACACTGGTGCTCGCGGCCGACCTGGCGGGCACGGTGGTCTTTGCGCTCGAGGGTGCGCTCAGCGCGATACGCAGCGGTCTCGACCTGTTGGGCGTGATGGTGATTTCGTTTGTCGCGGCGCTCGGCGGCGGCGTGATTCGCGATCTGCTGATCGGCGATTCGCCGCCGAACGCGATCCGCGACTGGCGCTATCCGGCGCTGACCTTCGTCACCGGTTTGCTCACCTTCATTTTCCACTCGACGGCGCAGCAGTTTCCCGTCGCGCTCGTCACCGTGCTCGATGCGGCGGGCCTCGCGCTCTTCGCCGTGGCGGGCGTGGAAAAAGCGCTGCTGTTCGGCATCCGTCCGTTCATCGCGATGTTGATGGGTACGGTCACGGGTGTGGGCGGCGGCGCGATTCGCGACGTGCTGCTGGCGCGCGTGCCGCTCGTCCTGCATGCCGACATCTATGCGACGGCTGCGTTGGCGGGGGCGTTCATCGTGGTGGTGGCGCGTCGCGCCGGCTTGCCACCGGGCGCCGCGGCGTTGGCGGGCGGCTCGGCGTGCTTCATCTTGCGCGTGCTCGCCGTGACCTACGGCTGGCAGCTGCCGAAGGTGTCGCCCGTTTAAGCGATGCGCATCGACCGTAGGCACACGCACACGCATATGCAAGGCGCGCTTCGAATCGGCTTCGCGTTACCGCAACAACCCGGCCGAATGATGCAAAGCCGGGTACACGCCGATGATGAACGCCGCATAGATGGCAGCCATCGTGACGCCGGCGGCGGTGCCCCAGATGTCGCGCGATGCGGCGCCCTGGCGGAAATGCACAGGCAGTCCGACGACGAGGTAGCCGATCAGGAAGAACGCGATGACCGCCCGTACCGGCGAGAGGTCGTGGCCGATAAATTCGAGCAGCGCGGACAAGCTGAATTCAGACATGGACAGACAGGCAAGATGACAGGCGGACGATAGCGCGAATCATGGAAGTTTGCGCGAAGACCTACGTGGATTAAAGTCCATTCAGCCGGCAAGGTACAAGCAAAAGACTGTATAAATTTGTACAGGCCTACATTGCTTGCACGATGCCTGCAGGGCAACTTTCAGTCATGCTTCACGGCGCTTCACGCGGCTTTCACCGGGAGGCGATCAGCGCTTGCGCAACGGCTCGAGCAGCGACTTCAAACCGTTGTGATCGATCTCGTGCATTAACGCCAGCAGCCGGCCGATTTCGCCCGGCGGAAAGCCTTGGCTAGCAAACCAGTTTAGATAATGACCGGGCAGGTCCGCAATGATGCGGCCTTTATATTTCCCGTAAGGCATGACGCGCGTGACCAGCAGTTCGAGATGTTCGGGATTCATTGCAGAAGGGTCGGCGCTGGGAAACCGCCGCGACACGTTTTGCGCGGCAAAGCGGGCGGCGCCCGCTGGAACCGCATTTTAGCCTGCCCTGCAGGTATCGCGCGGGCATGGTAACGTCATGCGCTTTTCGTTCAACCTATCAACAGGACAAGTTCAATGGAATACCGCAGACTCGGCGACTCCGATGTGCAGGTTAGCCTGATCGGTCTCGGCACCATGACGTGGGGCGAGCAGAACACGGAGCAGGAAGCGCACGCGCAGATCGATTACGCACTCGATCACGGCGTCAATCTGATCGACACCGCTGAAATGTACCCCGTGCCGCCGCATGCCGAGACGCAGGGTTCGACGGAGCGCTTCATCGGCACGTGGCTCGCGCAGCATCGCAGCGCCCGCGAGAAAATCGTGCTGGCCACCAAGATCGCCGGCCCGGCGCGTCAACCGCACAACCCGACCCATATTCGTGGCAAAGGCAACCAGTTCGACCGCAAGAATCTGACCGAAGCGCTCGACGACAGCCTGAAGCGCCTGCAAACGGATTACGTCGATCTGTATCAGCTGCACTGGCCGGATCGCAGCACGATGACGTTCGGCCGCCCCGCGTATCCGTGGGTCGACGACGCCTATACGGTGCCGATCGAAGAAACGCTGTCGGTGCTCGCCGAATTCGTCAAGGCGGGGAAGGTGCGCCACGTTGGCGTGTCGAATGAAACGCCGTGGGGCGTCGCGCAGTTTCTGCGCGCGGCCGAAAAGCTCGGCTTGCCGCGCATCGTCAGCATTCAGAATCCGTACAGCCTCGTCAATCGCACGTACGAAGTGGGTCTGTCCGAGTATGCGCATCGCGATCACATCGGCTTGCTGGCTTATTCGCCGCTGGCCTTCGGCTGGCTGACGGGCAAGTATGAAGGCGGCGCGCGTCCGGCCGGCGCCCGCATCTCGCTGTTCGAGCGCTTTCAGCGCTACAGCAAGCCGCAAGCGGTGCAGGCGATCACGCGCTACGTCGAGCTGGCGAAGCGTCACGGTTTGTCGCCCGCGCAATTCGCGCTCGCGTTCGTCAATAGCCAGCCGTTCGTGACCAGCAATCTGATCGGCGCGACCTCGCTCGATCAGTTGAAGGAAAACATCGCCAGCGCCGAGGTGAAACTCTCGCCGGAAGTGCTGGCGGAAATCGACGCGCTGCATGAGTTGCAGCCGAATCCGGCGCCTTGATGCGCGAGCGTTGAGCGCATGGTTTGGGTCCGGCTCGAATCATGCGTGACTGTGCCCCGGCTTCGCGGCCGGGGCGTTCGCAAGGCGGTGGTGTGCTTCGCTTCCACAACGCCGCCGCCTTGACCTCGACGTACGCTCTCAGCGGATTTTCAGCTTCCCGCGTACAGCATAAAGCGCGAGCAAACTCGCCACCGCACAGAACATCAGATAGAAACCAGGCGCGAGCTTGTTGCCGCTTGCGTCGATCAGCCACGTGATCACGAACGGCGCAAAGCCGCCGAACACTGTCACGCCGATGTTGTAGCTCACCGCGAGCCCGGTCGCACGCGTCTGCGTCGGGAAAATCTCCGACATCAACGCGGGCAGCGCGCCGAAATACGTCGCCTTCAATACGCCGATCCAGATCAACGCGAGCAGCATCGTCGCGAACGAGGGATGCGCGTTCATATACATAAAGGCCGGATACACCGTCACCAGCATCAGCACGGCGGCCGTCGCCATGATGCGGATGCGTCCGAGGCTATCGGACAGATGGCCCGCGAACGGCGTCAGCACCGTGAGCACCACGCCGGTGGCGAGTGTCGCCGCGAAGCCGGTCGAGGCGGGCAGGTGCAGCTGCTTGATCGCGTAGGTCGGCATGTACAGGATCATGTAATTGGCCGCCGTCGAAATGATCAGCGAGCCGACCGCCAGCGTCATGCGAACCTTCTGCGTGCCGAACAGGTCGCGCAGCGGCGTGCGGGCTTTGGGCTCTGCATTGAACTCCGCGCCTTCATCTACATAGCGGCGGATGTAGAAGCCGACCGGACCGATCGCGAGGCCGAACAGAAACGGCACGCGCCATCCCCATGATTCGAGTTGCGCGCTCGTGAGCTGGCTCGTCAGCAGCGCGCCGAAACCGGAGGCGAGCAGCGTCGCCATGCCCTGGCTCGCGAACTGCCAGCTACCCATGAAGCCGCGGCGCTCGGGCGCATGTTCGACCAGAAACGCGGTGGACGCACCGAACTCTCCGCCCGCCGAAAAACCTTGCACGAGCCGCGAGAGCATGATGCCCGCGGGCGCCCACAGGCCGATCGCCGCATACGGCGGCATCACGGCGATCGTCAGGGTGCCGATCATCATCAGCGCGATCGACAGCAGCAGCGACGCCTTGCGTCCGGCGCGATCCGCGAGCGAACCGAGCACGAGTCCGCCGAGCGGCCGGATCATGTACGAGATGCCGAAGGTGCCGAGCGTGAGCATCAGCGAGATCGCTTCGGTGCGCGCCGGGAAGAACAGCTTCGCGATGGTCACCGCGAAGAAACCATAGACGACGAGGTCGAACCATTCGAGCGCGTTGCCGATCGACGCCGCGAGAATGATGCGATGGACCTTCGCGGCGGACGGCCGCGCGGCGCTGGCTTGCAAAGTGGACGTGCTCATCGTGGACGTGCCTCGTGACAGATGCGGATAACGGCGGCTTGCGCCCGGTTGGTCCGGGCGTCGCTCAGGTTGCGGCGTGAGGTACGGCGCGCGGCGAGTTCTCGCCGAGATCCCAGAAGAGGCCCGCCATGATCTGCAGGCCTTCGCGCACGACCGGGCCGAGCAGGTGCTCGTTCGGCGCGTGCTGCGAACAGGCGGGGTAGGAGTGCGGCACCCAGATGGTCGGCAGGCCGAGCGTGTCGGCGAACACTTCGTTGGGCAGCGTGCCGCCCAGATTCGGCAGCACGGCGGTCTTCTTGCCGGTGGTCTGCTCAAGCGAGGCGATCGCCCAGGTGACCCACGGATCGTCCGGGTTCAGACGCGTGGCGGGCGCGCCGCGCTCGACGTCGATCCGCACCTGCGAGAAGCCGTGCGCATCCAGATGCATGCGCAGATGCCGTTCGAGGTTGTCCCAATCGGTGCCGACCACGAAGCGCAACTGGCAATGCGCGAACGCCGACGACGGGATCGCATTGACCGGGTTCTCCGGATTGCCAGCCTTGAACGCGAGTATTTCGAAGCTGTTCCAGCCGAACACGCGCTCGGGCGCGGAGAGGCCGGGCTCGCCCCAGTTCTCGTCGACGGCCGGATCGCCCGGGCCGCCGCCTACCGTGATATCCGCGAGAGCACGGCGCACCGCTTCGGGAATCGGCGGCGGGCGCAAACCGGCGACAGCGATCACGCCGCGTGCGTCGACGAGGCTCGCCAACGCGTTCGCGAGCACCGTGGCCGGATTGCGCAGCAGACCGCCCCAATTGCCCGAATGATGCGCGCCCTCGCGCAGATTCAACGACAGCTTGAAGTTCACCGAGCCACGCGAGCCGAGGAACACGGTGGGGCGGCGCGCGGCAAGACGCGGACCGTCTGAGGCGATCAACACGTCGGCGGCCAGTTCTTCACGGTGCGCGTGGCAGATCGCGTCGAGTCCGGGCGAGCCGGTTTCCTCGCCCATCTCGATCAGCAGCTTCGCGTTGAAGCCGAGCTTGCCGTCGCGCGCGGCGAGCACGCTCGCCAGCGCGGCGAGGTTGATGCTGTGCTGGCCTTTGTTGTCGGCGGTGCCGCGGCCGAACCAGCGCTCGCCATCGACGGTCACGGCCCACGGCGTGAGCGGCGCGCGCCACTGGCTGTCGTAGCCGCGCACCACGTCGCCGTGGCCGTAGATCAGCACGGTCGGCAGATGGTCACCCTCGTGGCGGCTCGCGATCAGGAAGGGCCCGAAGCCATCCACCGGATTCGTGACGATGCGCGTGCGGAAACCGAGGGCCGCCGCTTCGGGCGTGATCTCGTCGGTCAGATACGACAGCAGTGTGGCGGCGCGATCGTCCTCCTGACTTTCGGTGCGAAAACCGACGCGACGGTTGAGGGTCTCGAGAAAGGCGCCGGATTCGAAATGCTGGGTGGCGTGCTCGATGGCCTGTGTGCGGCTCATGGGTGTCTCCAATGCGGGCGGAATGTGGGGGCGGGCGGCGCGTGGTCTTGTCTGATTTCGATTGGACGTGGCCTGCAGCTTCGAACCGATTCTAGAAGGCCGTTTTTTTTGTCACAATGATCGTCTTTCGAAGCTTGCGTTGCCGAAAAGGCAAAGCTCGCTGCATTGAGTTGAAGCGCTCGCGGACATTGGCTCGGCGGCGCATACCGTTGAACGAGGCACAAGGCATGGCACTTTCGCTGCATGGCATCGCGCTGCGCTATTTCGTCGAGGTCGCTCGCACCGGCTCGCTCAGCGACGCGTCCGCGCGCTTGCATGTCGCTGTCTCCGCGATCAGCCGGCAAGTGGCGCGGCTCGAAAGCGACCTCGGCGTCGCGCTGTTCGAGCGGCGTCCGCGCGGCATGGCGCTCTCGGAAGCCGGCGAGCGCCTGCTCGCCTACGCGCAGCGCAGCCTGCTCGAAGCCGAGCATGTGATGAAGGAGATCGGCGGCCTTGAGACCTTGCATGGCAGCATGATCAAGGTGGCGAGTTCCGAAGGCTTCGCCGCGGACTTCCTGCCCACCGCGATGGCAAGCTTCCGGGTTCAGTATCCGGGCATCGACTTCACGCTCTCGGTCATGTCGCCGGGCGAGGCGACCCGTCAGGTGCGCGACGGCGACGCCGACCTCGCGTTGACCTTTAGCCTCGCGCCGGAGAAGGGCGTCAAGGTCGAGCACACGGAACGCGCACCGGTGCTGGCGCTGCTGCGCGCCGATCATCCCTTGGCCGCGCGCGCGAAGGTGTCGCTCGCCGACTTGCAGCGCTATCCGCTCGTGCTGCCTGAACCCGGCACGACGATTCGTCAGTTGATCGACATTACCTGTGCGCTCGAAGGCGTCCTGCTCGAGCCCGAACTCACCTGCAACAACAGCGGCGCCATGTACCGCTACGCGCAGAAGTCCGGCGCGATCATGTTCACGGGTCTGCTGTCCGTGCGCGATCGTTATGCCGGCGATGGCTTCGTCGTGATGCCGATGACGCATCCGCAGATGCGCCAGCGCAGCATTCAGGTGCAGACCATGGCGGGGCGTGAACTGCCGCAGTCGGTGAGGGCGTTCCGGGATCATCTGATCGCGGAAATCGCGGGCGCGAAGCCAGCCGATGCGGCTTCCTCGAAGGCCACGCGAAAGCGCAGCAGGAGCACGCGCTGACGGCTCCAGGGTTTGGAGAATCCACGTGGCATCAACGCGGCGAAACAGGGTTTGCGAGCGCCCGCGCACCACGAAGCAGGCTGGCCGCATGCGTGCGATAGCGATCCATTCGCTACTAAATGAAAGGCAAATGTCCCAGCCGGAACGCGAATCACGACCTAAACTGTGGTGGACGGGGCGGGTTGAAGACGCGGGATGCGCGGCTGGCAATGCTGCAGTGCACGCACCGAAGGAAGTCACCTTGGGGACACCGGTGGTAGGATTCAGCCCGAAAAATGGACAGCGGCGCGCGCTCGGATTCGCGTGCCATCCACAACAGAGCGATAGGACTCAGGACATCGAATGGCGCAACAAAAAACAAACCCAAAACTTGAGCAGGCGCTGACGCGCGGGGATCTCGCAATCCGTCAGGCGAATTCGGCGCGGGCCACGGCGTTGCTGCGCGCGTTGGGCAAGATGATCGTGGACGCGTCGGCGACGATCGGCGTGGAAGCCTTCACACTGATTCCCGACGGCGACAAGATCTACGATCCGGCCGATGGGCTGTGGCCGCAGGAACTGCAGATCTCGCTCGACGGTCCCGTCGAAGAAGCCGATCCGGACGAAGTGCGTACGGTCCGTCTGATCGCCGACGATCCGGGCACGGTGTTCCGGGTCGAGTGGCAGCGCGCCGACGGCAAGATCGGGCGTCAGGACGGCGGCCCATTCGCCACGGTGGCGTTTATTTCCGACGTGGACATTCCGTGGACGGACGACGAGGACTAAGCAAGCCGGTTCGCGACAGGCGGTGATACCGGGTTGATTGCGGGTATCGGCGCCTGTGGTGCGTGGTTGTCGAAAGCCGGAAAACCTACTTCATCATCCGGCGCCGAAACAGAATCGCCGACACGATAAACCCGCCCACCGCATACGCGGCCAGCACGGCCACATGCCACAGCGCATTGTCGACGGGCCGGCCCAGCATGGCCGGCCGCATCAAGTCGACGGCATGCGCCAACGGCAACAGCTGGGTGGCGCCTCGCGCCACTGCGGGCAGTTGCGACACGGGAAAGAACACGCCGGATAACAACAGCATCGGCGTCAACACCAGCGTCTGGTAAAACATGAAGAAGTCGTACGAAGGCGCAAGCGCCGTCACGACCATCGCGACGCTCGCAAACGCGAGCCCGGTCAGCACAATGACCGGCAACGCCAGCAGCATCGACGGAAAATTCGCGTAGCCCAATGCGCCGGCCACCAGCATGATCGCCGCGCCCGAGAGCGCCGCCTTGCTGGCTGCCCAGATCACCTCGCCGAGCACGATGTCGCCGAGTGTCAGCGGCGTATGCATGATCGCTTCCCAGGTGCGCTGCACGTGCATGCGCGAGAAGCCCGAATACATCGACTCGAAACTCGCCGACATCATCACGCTCGAGGCCACCGTGCCCGCCGCAAGAAACGCGATATACGACACGCCGTCGACATGCCCCACCATCAGCCCCAGCCCGAAGCCGAGGCCGAACAGATAGATCATCGGATCGGCCAGGTTGCCGAACATCGAGGCGATCGCGAGCTTCTTCCACACCAGATAGTTGCGGCGCCACACGGCGATCCAGTTGCTTGCGTTCGCGGGAAAGGCGGCGAAGGCTTCCTGTTTCGACGGCGTATCGCCCGGGGTTTCGTAAGTGCGTGCGTCCATTGCGTGTCTCGTGCGGTGTTCCTCTACGGAACTTCCTTTTGGGGTGTCTTTGTATCTGTAGCGCGTTGCGTGCGAGTCCGGTCTCGATGCGCCTCTAATCCTGCATCTCGCGACCGGTGAGCCGCAGGAACACATCCTCCAGATTCGCCGGTCGATGCAGATAGCGCAGATCCGCGCGCTGCTTGAGCCGCGCATGCACCGGCTGCGCGTCGTTGACATAGCAGAACAGCGTCTCGCCGCTGATCTCGGTGCGCTCGACGAGCGGCGCCAGTTCATCGCGCAACGCCACCGGATCGGGCCCGAAGATCTCGATCACATCGCAACCGATCTCGGATGCGATCAACGCGCTCGGCGCGCCTTCCGCGATCTTGCGCCCTTCCTCGATCACGCACAGCCGGTGGCAGAGCCGTTCGGCTTCTTCCATGAAGTGCGTGGTCAGCAGAATGGTCTTGCCGCGCGCGAGCAAGGAGCGCAGCCGCTCCCAGATCAGATGCCGCGCCTGAGGATCGAGGCCGGTGGTCGGCTCGTCCATGATCAGCACATCGGGATCGTTGACGAGCGCGCGCGCCAACGTGAGGCGCCGCTTCATGCCGCCTGACAATTCGCTCACGCGCGCGTCCGCCTTGCTCTCGAGCCGCGCGAATTCGAGCAGCGACGGCACCATCGCACGGCATTGCGCGGCGCTCAGACCGAAGTAGCGGCCGAACACCAGCAGGTTCTCGCGCACCGTGAAGTCAGGATCGAGATTGTCGAACTGCGGCACCACGCCGACGCGCGCCCGCGCCACGCGCGCGCGGCCGGGGATCGGCTCGCCGCACAGACGGATCCTGCCCGCATCCGGCGCCGCGATACCGAGCAGCATGCGCAACGTGGTGGTTTTGCCCGCGCCGTTTGGGCCGAGCAGGCCGAAGCATTCGCCGGCGTTGACATGAAACGACAGTCCATCGACGACCGTTTTTTCGCCGTAGCTTTTTTTGACCTGATGAAATTCGATGGCGGCTTCGGGCATGGATCGAACGAGTCTCCGGAAAAGACGTGAATGACGCGAATGGCCGGGGGAGGCCGCCTATTCTAGGGCATCGGCGGGACGCTGTTGGTTCGCCCCCGACAGTCCGAAGCGGGTTTCTTGCACTGCGGCATCGGCGCGCGGAGGACCCGCGGGCGGCTCGCGCACCTGTTTAGGGCGTCGTTAAGGGGCAGTTAGCGCACAGTTAGCGTTTTCCATCCCTTGCAACCTGAATTGCGGCGCACCATGATTAATTCAGATCGCGCGTCCCGCGCGAAGGGAGAAAAATCATGGCGAGCTACCAGAAAATCCTGCTGTGCTACGACGGCTCGCGTGAAGGCCGCAAAGCACTACGTTGCGGCGCCGACCTGGCGTTGGATCTGAAAGCGGAAACGCACTTGTTGTCGGTCGTCGACATGCGTTCGAGCATTGCGCAAAGCGCGGGCCTGTTGACCGACGTGGCCTGTGGCAGTTTTGAAAAGACCGCGCGCGACATCCTGCAGGAAGGCGTGGACTGGCTCACGGAGCGAGGCGTGAGCGCCCAGGGGCATTTCGCGTTCGGCCATCCGATCGACGAGATTGCCAACCTCGCCAATGAATTGCATGTCGACCTGGTCGTGGTCGGCCACCGCTGCCGCACGGGCTTGTCGCGATGGTGGATGGGCGCGGGCAATACGCCGCTGCTCGACCGTGTCTCGTGCAGCATTCTGGTGGCGTGTTCTTCAGCGCAGGAGCAGCAGCAAGCGGCGGCTTGAGGCGGGCTAGTCACGCGACCGGCCGCCTCGGCCTGACGGCATCAGGTGATCACTCGTTCAGGTTGACCGCGGCCAGCTTCCACGTGAATACGCCCTCGCGCTGGAAGATCGCCGAGTAACGCGCGTCGCCGGCGCCATGCTGGTACGTGACGACGAACTCGTTGAGGCCGCGATAGCCCGCCGTGGTTTGCGGCGGTTGCGGTGGCGCGGAGTTGACATTGGCCGCGTTGCCGTTTGCGGGAGCTGCAGGCGCAGGTGCGGTCGCAGCGGCGTCCGGCGGATTATTTGCGGCCGGGGGCGCGGGCGGTCGCTCGCCCGGATCGCCGCGCGGCGGCATGCCGTTCAGCAAGGCCGCCACGCCGTCCGGTGTGGCATACGCATCCACGAGCGGACCGATCAACGCAACGCCGATCATCGCGCCAATGGCGGCCAATGGATTGCCGTTGCTGTGCGCGCCAAGCCGCCGTGTCAGCAAGCCGGCGACTTGCTCCTTCAGGCTCTCACGCAACGCGGGGAAGTCGACATACTGATTGACGGTTTGCGCGTCGCGCGCATCGGCCGCGCGTTTGAGATTGTTCAGCGCGATGTACGGTGTCGCGTAAGCAAACCCCAGCGCGGCGATCACCACGATCACGATCAGCGTGACTATCAGCGGCCGGGTGGCGCCGCCATGCATGCCGCGCTTGCTGCCGCGTTTGGTACGTTTTGAAACTGCCATCGAGTGGGACTCTCCATCAGGTGTGATCTAACGTGGACCGCAGCCACGCGAAAACGATCCCACGCAATACATCTCTCGCTGTCCCGTTCAAGACCCTTCAAGACCCCTCAAGACTCGAACACCGCCCCATGCACGTTGGCTTCATCGGCGATGCAGCGGTCGATCATGCGGCAAACCGCGTCCATCGTGCCGACCATGATCAGACGCGACGGCCCGTGATAAACCCGCACCGGTGCGCGACGCGCCGGTTCGGCCGTATTCAAGCCCGAATTCAACGACACGCGGGCAAATGCCGGCATCGACGACGGCAGGCTCGGCGCGGCCTCCGGCGAGTCGAACAGCGACGGCGTGCCGAGCGTGGCCGCCTCGATCAATGAGCAGGGCACCAGCTTGCGAAGATGGCGCAGACGACCGAACTGGCGAAAGGGCAGCAGGCGGGCAAGACGTTCCATGAGACTCTCCAGGCGATGCAACGTTGATGCGGCGTTGGCGCGGCTTCTTATTTTGTCGAACGGGCGAGAGGGTTAAAACTCGCCGGGGCGGATCAGCCCCACGGCGATACCCTCCAGCGCGAACTCCGCACTGCCGGTTTCAACGAAGATGTTTTCGTAATCGGGGTTCTCGGCGATCAGCTCGAGCCCGTTCGGCCGGCGCTTCAGGCGCTTGACCGTGACGTCGTCACCAAGCCGGGCAATGATGATCTGGCCGTCTTTGGCTTCGCTGCGCTTTTGCACCGCGAGCAGGTCGCCGTCGAAGATGCCCGCGTCGCGCATGGACAGCCCGCGCACCTTCAGCAGGTAGTCGGGCTTGCTCGAGAACAGCGCCGGGTCGCACGCGTAGTGCTGCGAGATATGTTCCTGCGCGAGGATCGGGCTGCCTGCGGCAACCCGCCCGATGAGCGGCAGCGACAGTTGCATGATGCTGGCGTGCGGCAGCGTGAACTGATGCGGCGAGTCTTCCGGGCCGGCCAGCAGGCGAATGCCGCGCGATGCGCCGGCCGCGAGTTCGATCACGCCCTTGCGAGCCAGCGCGCGCAGATGTTCTTCTGCCGAGTTGGCCGAGCTGAAACCCAGCTCGGCGGCGATCTCCGCGCGGGTGGGCGGAAAGCCGGTGCGTTCGATAGCCCTGCGGATCAGATCGAAAACCTGCTGCTGTCGTGCGGTGAGTTTGGTCATGGCGCCACTGTATGTATGAACAGGTGACTGTATTTTTATACAGTATTCGGCGCAATTCAAGCTTTACTTTAAGTTCGGGGTGAAGGGTGTCGTTCCAGCGCCGTCAAGCGACGCTCAAACACCCGTTTTCCTGCCGCAACGCCTTATCCAGCTGTCATTACCACTTTTGCGTATTAAAGAATGAAGAAACATTATTTTTAATGATGAAAGCCCTTCGATAGACTGGCCTCCAGTTGGCGCTCATGTGCACGTGACCGCGACGTAAAAAGACACCACACGCTGTTTCAGCGGACACAACGCGGAGAAAGTTGACATGGATCACCAAGGTACGGGGCTGGCAGGCAGGACGAAAAAACTGATCGCGGCACTCGCATTGGGCGCGGCGGGCGCGCTCGGCGTGATGGCGCAGGCGCACGCCGCCGACACGACGCTGCTGAACGTGTCCTACGACCCGACGCGCGAGCTGTATCAGGACGTCAACCAGGCGTTCGGCAAGGAATGGAAGGCGAAGACGGGCGAGACGATCACCTTCAAGCAGTCGCACGGCGGCTCGGGCGCCCAGGCGCGCTCGGTGCTCGACGGCCTGCAGGCCGACGTGGTGACGCTGGCGCTTGCATACGATATCGACGCACTGGCCGGCAAGGGTTTGCTGGACAAGGGCTGGCAGAAGCGCTTGCCGGATAACGCGTCGCCGTACACGTCGACGATCGTGTTTCTGGTGCGCAAGGGCAACCCGAAGCACATCAAGGATTGGGACGATCTGACCAAGCCGGGCGTGTCGATCGTCACGCCGAATCCGAAGACCTCGGGCGGCGCGCGCTGGAACTACCTCGCGGCCTGGGCGTATGCCGAGCATCAACCGGGCGGCAATGATCAGAAGGCCAAGGAGTTCGTCGGCAAGCTCTATAAGAACGCCGGCGTGCTGGATTCGGGCGCGCGTGGCGCGACCACCAGCTTCGTGCAACGCGGTATCGGCGACGTGCTGATCGCGTGGGAAAACGAAGCATTCCTGTCGCTGAAGGAATTTGGTCCGGAGAAGTTCGAGATCGTGGTGCCGTCGGTCAGCATTCTGGCGGAGCCGCCGGTCGCCGTGGTGGACAAGGTCGTCGACAAGCACGGCACGCGCAAGGTCGCCGAAGCGTATCTGAACTTCCTGTATAGCGAGCAAGGGCAGGAGATCGCGGCGAAGAACTTCTACCGTCCGCGTTCGAACAAGGTGCCGGCTGAGCTGACCGCCAAGTTTCCGAAGCTGAAGCTGTACACGGTGGACGATTCGTTCGGCGGCTGGGCCAACGCGCAGAAGACGCACTTTGCCGATGGCGGCGTGTTCGATTCGATCTATCAACCGCAATAACACTGCCGATGCCGGAACCGGCATAGGCAACGAAGCGGCGCGGCAACGCGTCACTCCCAAGCGCGCCCATGGGCGCGCTTTTGGCCGCCAGGGCCCGGCGGCCGGCAACACGAGCATCAACCTGAACGAGTAACGAGCATGACGACGTTGACCTTCCGAAAACCGAGCGCGTTGCCCGGTTTTGGCCTGACACTCGGCATCACGGTGGCTTATCTGAGCCTCGTGGTGCTGATTCCGCTTGCGGCGACCTTTCTCAAGACCGCGACGCTCGACTGGAGCCAGTTCGTGCGCGCGGTGAGTTCGCCGCGCGTGCTCGCGTCGTATCGGCTCACCTTCTTTTCCGCGCTCGGCGGCGCGCTGATCAACGCGGTGTTCGGTTTTCTGGTGGCGTGGGTGCTGGTGCGCTACACGTTCCCGTTCAAACGTATCGTCGACGCCGTGGTCGATCTGCCGTTCGCGCTGCCCACCTCGGTCGCCGGCATTTCGCTCGCGGCCGTGTACGCGGGCAACGGCTGGATCGGGCAGTTCCTCGAACCGCTCGGCCTGAAGATCGCTTTTACGCCCGCGGGCGTGCTGGTCGCGCTGACGTTCATCGGCTTGCCGTTTGTCGTGCGCACGGTGCAGCCGGTGCTCGAAGAGTTCGAGCGTGAACAGGAAGAAGCGGCGGCGTGCCTCGGCGCCTCGCGCTGGCTGACGTTTCGCCGCGTGGTGTTGCCGGCGGTGTTTCCTGCCTTGTTGACGGGCTTCGCGTTGGCATTCGCCCGTGCGCTCGGCGAGTACGGTTCGGTGATTTTCATCGCCGGCAATGTGCCGATGAAGTCGGAAATCACGTCGCTGCTCATCATCACCAAGTTGGAGCAATACGATTATGCGGGCGCGACGGCGCTGGCGGTGGTGATGCTGGTCGTGTCGTTCCTGATGCTGCTCTTCATCAACACTTTGCAGTGGTATTTGCAGCGCCGCACGAGTCGCGGCGGTGCAGGCCCGGCGCCTGCTGCTGCGAGTGTCGCGGCGATCGGTGTCGGCGGAGGTGCGCAATGAGCCGCCGCGCCGTGAACGAAGTAAATGGCGTGAACAACGCTGTAGCCGTGGCACCGCGCGCGCCGCTGAACGTCGCGCGCCGGCCCGATCCGGTCACCGAGCCGCCCGTTGTGCGCTGGATTCTGACCGGCGTCGCGCTGCTGTTTCTCGCGCTGTTTCTGGTGGTGCCGCTCGTCGCCGTGTTCTATCAGGCGTTGAACAAGGGGCTCGGTTTCTATCTGGAATCGCTCGCCGATCCGGACGCGCTCTCGGCGATCAAGCTCACCGTGATCACCGCCGCGATCGCGGTGCCGCTGAACCTCGTGTTCGGCCTCGCGGCTTCATGGTGTATCGCCAAGTTCGAGTTCCGCGGCAAGGCGCTGCTGACCACGCTGATCGATCTGCCGTTCTCGGTGTCGCCGGTGATCTCGGGCTTGATCTATGTCTTGATGTTCGGCGCGCAGGGCTGGTTCGGCCCGTGGCTGCAGGACCACAACATCCAGATCATTTTCGCGGTGCCGGGCATCGTGATGGCGACGATCTTCGTCACGTTCCCGTTCGTCGCGCGTGAACTGATTCCGCTGATGCAGGCACAAGGCAACGACGAAGAAGAAGCCGCGCACGTGCTCGGCGCGTCGGGCTGGCAGATCTTCCGCCGCGTCACGCTGCCCAACGTCAAATGGGGCCTGCTGTACGGCGTGATTCTGTGCAACGCGCGGGCGATGGGCGAGTTCGGCGCGGTGTCGGTGGTGTCGGGCCATATTCGCGGCCAGACCGACACGATGCCGCTGCACGTCGAAATCCTCTACAACGAATACAACTTCTCGGCGGCGTTTGCCGTGGCGTCGGTGCTGGCTCTGCTCGCACTCGTGACGCTCGGCCTGAAGCTGCTCGCCGAGCGCCATATGTCGGCGGAACTGTCGGCCGCGCGCGATGTGCCCGCGTACGCCGGGCCCGTCACGCCGCCGGCCAATGCCACACACGCAACACACGCAACACGCGCAACGCAAACAACGCATGCATCGCAGCAACACCCGCTCAAGCAAGGAGAGCTGTAATGGGTATCACCGTTCGTAACCTGCAGAAGCGCTTCGGCGATTTCGTCGCGCTCGATAACGTCTCGCTCGACTTTCCGCCGGGTGAACTGGTTGCGCTGCTCGGGCCGTCGGGTTGTGGCAAGACGACCTTGCTGCGCGTGATCGCGGGACTCGAATACGCCGATGGCGGCCAGGTCGTGCTGCAAGGCCAGGACGTGGCGACGGTCGGCGCACGCGAGCGGGAAGTGGGCTTCGTGTTCCAGCATTACGCGCTGTTCCGTCATATGACGGTGTTCGAGAACGTGGCGTTCGGCTTGCGCGTCAAGCCGCGCAAGGAGCGTCCCTCGGAAGCGGTGATTCGCGAGAAGGTGCATGAACTGCTCAAGCTCGTGCAACTCGACTGGCTCGCGCAACGCTATCCGTCGGAATTGTCGGGTGGCCAGCGGCAACGTATCGCGCTCGCGCGCGCGTTGGCGGTCGAGCCGAAAGTGCTGCTGCTCGATGAACCGTTCGGCGCGCTCGATGCGAAAGTGCGCAAGGAACTGCGCAGCTGGTTGCGGCGCCTGCACGACGATCTGCACATCTCGACGATCTTCGTTACGCACGATCAGGAAGAAGCGCTCGAAGTAGCCGATCGTATCGTCGTGCTCAATCGCGGGCACGTGGAGCAGGTGGGCAGTCCGCAGGACGTGTACGACCATCCGCAAACCTCGTTCGTCTATGAGTTTCTCGGCGCGGCCAACCGTTTGCACGGCAACGTCGACGCGAGCGGTTTCGTGGTTGACGGCGCGGCGCTGCCGGTCTCGATCAAGGCCGATTTCAGCGGCCCCGCGTTCGCCTACGTGCGTCCGCACGATCTGCAGTTGTATCCGCAGGCGTCCGGCCATCGCGAAGGCATCGTCGTCGACGTGCGGCGCGTGGTGACGCTGGGCGGCTCGGTGCGGGTCGAACTCGCGGGCCGCGAGGGCAATCTGCTCGAAGCCGAACTCGATCGCGAAGCGTGGCGCGATCTGCAACTCTCCATCGGCGACGGCGTGACCGCGGTGCCGCGCGCCTTGCGTGTTTTCCCGGCGCAATGAGCGTGCTCAGGCGCGCAGCAACACGACTCGGTGTTTCGATCAAACTCAAATAACTCAACTCTGGCTGAACCGGAGACATCAAGATGAATTTTCAGCAATTGCGCTTTGTGCGCGAAGCCGTGCGTCAGAACATGAATCTGACCGAGGTGGCGAACGTGCTGTACACGTCGCAGTCGGGCGTATCGAAACAGATCAAGGATCTCGAGGACGAACTCGGCGTCGACATTTTCATTCGACGCGGCAAGCGTCTCACGGGCCTCACCGAGCCGGGCAAGGCGGTGCATCAACTGATCGAGCGGATGCTGCTCGACGCCGAGAATCTGCGCCGCGTCGCGCGGCAGTACGCTGACCAGGATAGCGGGCACCTCGTCGTGGCCACCACCCACACGCAGGCGCGTTATGCGTTGCCGAAGGTGATCCGCCAATTCACCGAGGTGTTCCCGAAGGTGCATCTGGCGCTGCGTCAAGGCAGCCCGCAACAGATCGCGCAGATGATCATCAACGGCGAAGCGGACATCGGCATCTCGACCGAAGCGCTCGACCGCTTCCCGGATATCGTCACGTTCCCGTGCTATTCGTGGCATCACGTCGTGGTCGTGCCGAAAGATCATCCGCTGGTGGGCCGCCCGAATCTGACGCTCGACGAGATCGCCGAATTCCCGATCGTCACGTACGACCAGGATTTCACGGGCCGCTCGCATATCGACCAGGCATTCGCGAAAGCGGGTGCATTGCCCGACGTCGTGCTGACCGCAATCGACGCCGACGTGATCAAGACGTATGTCGAACTCGGCATGGGCATCGGCGTGGTCGCGGCGATGGCCTACGATCCGAAGCGCGATACGGAACTGGTCGCGCTCGACACGCAGCATCTGTTCGAGGCGAGCACGACGCGGGTCGGTTTGCGCAAGGGCGCGTTCCTGCGCGCGTACGCTTATCGGCTGATCGAGATGTTCGCGCCGCAGTTGAACGAAGCGGATATCGCCGCGCAGTTGCGCGAAGCGGTTTAAGGAATGCGCCGGGCTGTCGAGGTCCGGCGCGACAGGCCAATGGCGCCGCGCGGATCGTCCGCGGCGTCAGTGCGAACTTCATGCGGGCGGTGGCTGGCCTTGATGCAAACGGCACGCAAACTCGTGGCGCACAGAGCGCTGGTCTCATCCAGCTCCGAAACGAACGGACATCCGTTTTTTCACGCATGGCGGCGTGCGGCGCATCGCTTACAATCGCCGCCATGAATACTCCGACTTCTTCCTCCGCTATACCTTCAAACGAAGGCGCCACGCCGCTGCTGCCGCGCATCGTCGTCCTGGCGACCGGCGGCACGATTGCCGGCGCGGCCGCGAGCGCTACCAACACATCCGGTTATCAGGCCGGTGTGATCGGTGTCGAGCAACTGCTGGCCGTGGTGCCGGCCTTGTCCACGGTGGCGCAAATCGAGCGCGAGCAGATTGCGAGCGTCGACAGCAAGGACATGGCGATGCCGCTGTGGACCACGCTCGCGCAACGCATCAACACGCTGCTCGCCGACGACGACATCGACGGCGTGGTGGTCACGCACGGCACCGACACGCTCGAAGAAACCGCTTACCTGCTGCATCTGACCATCAAGTCGGACAAGCCCGTCGTGCTGACGGCGGCCATGCGCCCGGCGTCGGCGCTGTCCGCCGACGGCCCGCTGAATCTGCTGAACGCCGTGACGGTTGCGGCGCACGCAGCCTCGCGCGGGCAGGGCGTGCTGGTGGCCTTCAACAACAGGATCCATAGCGCGCGCGACGTGGTCAAGACGAGCACCTACGCGGTCGATGCTTTTCATTCGCCCGAAATCGGCGCGCTCGGCTGGGTGCAGGACGGTCGCGTCGAATTCCAGCGCGGCGTGGTGCGTCCGCATACGCTCGCGACCGAATTCGTGATCGGCGCGAAGTGGCCGCATGTGGAGATCGTCGTGAGTTACGCGGGCGTCTCGCGCATTGCCGTGGACGCGTTGGTTGCCGCTGGAGTGCGTGGCATCGTCGTGGCGGGCACGGGCAACGGCTCGATTCACGCTTCGGTGCAGCAGGCATTGGCCGATGCCGCTTCGCAAGGCGTCGTGGTGGTGCGTGCTTCGCGTGTGGGTTCGGGACATGTGATGCGCAATGGCGCAGCCGCCGACGACGCACTCGGTTTCGTCAGCGCAGGTTCGCTGAATCCGTACAAGGCACGCGTGTTGCTGATGCTGGCATTGGCCGCGGGCGGCACAGGGCCGGTTGCGTTGCAGAAGACTTTCGATACGTACTGATTGATTGAGCACGGACGGCCCGGTTCAAAGTCGCAACCGTGTCTCGCGCATGAAGCTGAAACGACAACGCGGCGCCCAGGTCATCGACCCGAGCGCCGCGTTGTCGTTTCAGCTTGAGGTTTGTCGCTATCGCCAGAGATAGGCGGTGTCGGCAAGCAGTTAGTCCGCCAGATCCGCAGGCAACTTTCCGCCGTTCGCCGCCAGCGCTTTCATCACCTGCTTGTGCAGCCAGATGTTCATGCTCGCCGAATCGTTCGTGTCGCCGCTGTACTTCAATTCCTTGGCGAGCTCCTTGCGATGCTCGAGGCTGCTGTCGACGCCGAGCGCCTTCAGCGTGTCGACGATCGAGATCCGCCAGTTCAGCGTTTGCCCGCTCTCGCTCACGAACTGGTCCATCACGACAGCGACGTCGACGTCGGCCAGCGGCGCGGGCGCCGGTGCAGCCGCCGGCGCAGCAGCTTGCGCCGCTGCCGGATCCGGTGTCGGCTCAACCGCGGGCGCAGGCTGGTCGGGCTTCGCTTTGCCGAAGAGCTTGTTTACGATGTCACCAAAGATGCTCATTCTGAATCCTTTGCAGAGGGGTTACTGGCGCGAGCACATTCCGCTCACGGGTTGAACACTGGTTGGGAATCGGGCGAATGATGCAGAGGACATGCGTTGCCTTGATCGGCAAGCCGCACTTGAATGCCGATACGCCCGCAACCAGACTCAACGAGTGTAGGAGAAAAGCGCGGACCGATGTGTCAAAAAAGGTCGTGCAAAGGGGACGGAGTTGCAAGCAAATGCAAGCGGACTTGCGAGCACACGTGCGAGGAGACCTGCAAAGAGAGGTGCCGGCAGGCGGCGTCATGACGCACCCGCTGCGAGAGTTTGGCCGAAAAAGCATAAGCATCGTTAAACATGAAATCCGACAGCCGGACACCCGACGACGACGTCTGACCGACCAAGGCTTCCCCGGCGCCGCCGGGTGCCGCTGCGGACCCCACTTGCCGCTCTCAGCCCAGAGCGGCACGATTTGCCCGTTCCGCCGTGCTTGCCGCACGACGAACCGGGCGCCCCACCTGCGACTGCCATGACGTTGAGCATGCAACGATCACGGCAGTCAGTAACACTTCCTCAAGCTGCCTTGGCTTCGCTGCCCGGCGCTTGCGCGACTTCGTAATTCGCCATGATTTCGAGCGCGCGCACCATCGCCGAGTGATCCCATGCCTTGCCGCCATTCGCCGCGCATACGCTGAACAGTTGCTGCGCGCTTGCCGTATGCGGCAGGGCGATACCCAGCTTGCGTGCGCCGTCGAGTGCGAGGTTCAGATCCTTCTGGTGCAGTTCGATGCGGAAGCCCGGATCGAAGGTGCGCTTGGTCATGCGCTCGCCGTGCACTTCGAGAATCCGCGACGAGGCGAAGCCGCCCATCAGCGCCTTGCGCACACGTTCCGGATCGGCGCCCGAGCGCGAGGCGAACAGCAGCGCTTCGGCCACCGCTTCGATGTTCAGCGCGACGATGATCTGGTTCGCGACCTTGCAGGTCTGACCCGCGCCGTTGTCGCCGATCAGCGAGATGTTCTTGCCCATCAGTTCGAACAGCGGCCTGGCCGTGGCGAAGGCCTTTTCCGGACCGCCCACCATGATCGTCAGCGTCGCCTCACGCGCGCCGACTTCGCCGCCGGAGACCGGCGCGTCGAGATAGTCGACGCCGAGCGCGTTGATCTTCTTCGCGAACGCTTGCGTGTCGAGCGGCGAGATCGAGCTCATGTCGATCACGAGCTTGCCCTTCGAGAGGCCGGCGGCGACGCCGTCGTCGGCGAACAGCACGTTGGCGACGTCAGGCGTGTCCGGCACCATGATGATGACGATGTCGGCGGCTTGCGCGACAGCGGTCGAATTCGCGACGACGCTCGTCGTTTTGCTCAGATCTTCCGGCACCGGGTATGCGCCATTCACGAACAGCGAGTGGCCGCCCTTGATGAGGTTGCGCGCCATGTGCGCGCCCATGATGCCGAGGCCGATGAAACCGATCTTTGCCATGTGTCTAAATCTCCAGTGTTGTTTGGTGTCCCGCAAAGGGGACGTCCTTCGGGGCGAGAAGCGCCTGATCCGACCGATCAATGCAGCGATGCGGCGCTCAGGCGGCGGCGTGAGCCGCGCCGCGGGTTTGCCCGGCCACGCTCTGCACCCAGCCGAGGCCGGCGGCCGTGGTCGTGCGCGGTTTGTATTCGCAGCCGACGTAGCCGTCGTAGCCGAGCGAGTCGAGCAGATCGAACAGGAACGGGTAGTTGATTTCGCCGGTGCCCGGTTCGTTGCGGCCGGGGTTGTCGGCGAGCTGGATGTGCGCGATCTGCGGCAGGTTCTTCTTGATGGTCGCCGCGAGTTCGCCTTCCATCCGTTGCATGTGATAGATGTCGTATTGCAGGAACAGATTGTCCGAACCGACTGCGCGAATCACGTCGAGACCTTCGCCCGAGCGGTTCAGTGCGAAGCCCGGAATGTCGTAGGAATTGCACGGCTCGACCAGCAGCTTGATGCCGGCCTTCTTCAGTTCGCCCGCGGCGAAGCGCAGGTTGTCGACGATCGTCGAGCGTGCCTTGTCCGCATCGACGCCGGCCGTCGGAATGCCAACGAGGCAGTTCAGTTGCGGCACCTTCAGTGCGGTCGCATATTCGATCGCGCGGCCGACGCCTTCCTGGAACTCGCTCACGCGATCCGGCAGGCACGCAATGCCGCGTTCGCCCGCTTCCCAGTTGCCCGCGGGCAGGTTGTGCAGCACCAGCTTCAGGCGGTTCTGCTGAAGACGTTCGCTCAATTCGGCGATCTGATACGGATACGGAAACAGGAACTCGACGGCATGAAAGCCCGCGTCCGCCGCAGCCGCAAAGCGGTCGAGGAACGGGACTTCGTTGAACAGCATGGTGAGATTCGCTGCAAATTTCGGCATGGTGCGTCTGTCTCTCTGGTCGGTCAGTGGAATAACTTTCGTGAGGCGGTTCGGTGTTGCTGAACCGCGCTCAAGTGATGCTTATTTGTTCAACACGTCAGGCCGCTCAGTCGAGCATGCTGATCGCGGTCGGTGCGTCTTCGCGCTTCGCGGCCAGTTCTTCGAACTCGTTGATCGCGTCGATCTCGGTGCCCATCGAAATGTTGGTCACACGCTCGAGGATCACTTCGACGATCACCGGCACGTTGAACTCGGAGAGCATCGACTGCGCCTTCAGCAGCGCGGGCTTCAGTTCTTCCGGCTTGAACACGCGGATCGCCTTGCAACCCAGGCCTTCCGCCACCGCGACGTGATCCACGCCGTAGCCGTTCATTTCCGGCGCGTTGATGTTCTCGAAGCCGAGCTGCACGCAGAAGTCCATGTCGAACGCGCGCTGGGCCTGGCGGATCAGGCCGAGGTACGAGTTGTTCACCACCACATGCACATATGGCAGCTTGAATTGCGCGCCGGCTGCCAGTTCTTCGATCATGAACTGGAAGTCGTAGTCGCCCGAGAGCGCCACGATCGAACGTTGCGGGTCGGCCGCACGCACGCCGAGCGCTGCCGGAATCGTCCAGCCGAGCGGGCCCGCCTGGCCGCAGTTGATCCAGTTGCGCGCCTTGTAGACATGCAGGAACTGCGCGCCGGCGATCTGCGAAAGACCGATCGTGCTCACGTAGCACGTGTCGCGGCCGAACACCTGGTTCATCTCTTCGTAGACGCGCTGCGGCTTCATCGGCACGTTGTCGAAGTGCGTCTTGCGCAGCATCGTCTTCTTGCGTTGCTGGCAGTCGGCGACCCATGCGCCGCGGTCCTTCAGCTTGCCCGCGGCCTTCCATTCCTGCGCCACTTCGACAAACAGTTCGAGCGCGGCCTTGGCGTCCGACACGATGCCCAGATCCGGGCCGAACACGCGGCCGATCTGCGTCGGTTCGATATCGACGTGCACGAACTTGCGGCCCTTCGTATACACCTCGACACTGCCCGTGTGACGGTTCGCCCAGCGGTTGCCGATGCCGAGCACGAAGTCGGAGGCGAGCATCGTCGCGTTGCCGTAGCGGTGCGAGGTTTGCAGGCCGACCATGCCGGCCATCAGCGGATGGTCATCGGGAATCGCACCCCACGACATCAGCGTCGGGATCACCGGTACGCCGACGGTTTCAGCGAACGTGACGAGCAGGTCTTCAGCGGCTGCGTTCAGCACGCCGCCACCCGAGACGATCAACGGCTTGTCCGAGTTGTTCAGCAACGTGAGCGCGGCTTCGATCTGCTTGCGTGTCGCTTTCGGCTTGTAGACCGGCAGCGGTTCGTACGTGTCGATGTCGAATTCGATTTCGGCGAGCTGCACGTCGATCGGCAGGTCGACCAGCACCGGACCCGGACGGCCCGAGCGCATCAGGTGGAAAGCCTGCTGGAACACGCGCGGCACCAACGCCGGTTCACGCACGGTGACGGCCCACTTGGTGACGGGCTTGGCGATCGATTCGATATCGACGGCCTGGAAGTCTTCCTTGTACAGACGCGCGCGCGGCGCCTGGCCCGTGATGGCGAGAATAGGAATGGAGTCGGCCTGAGCCGAGTACAAACCGGTGATCATGTCGGTGCCGGCGGGGCCCGACGTGCCGATACACACGCCGATGTTGCCCGGTTGGGCGCGCGTATAGCCTTCGGCCATATGCGACGCGCCTTCGACGTGGCGGGCCAGCACGTGGCTGATGTTGCCTGCCTTGCGCATGGCCGAGTAGAACGGGTTGATCGCTGCGCCCGGAACGCCGAATGCGGTGTCGATGCCTTCTTTTTCGAGCACCAGCACGGCTGCGTCGACGGCTCTCATCTTGGCCATGAATGTCTCCTGAATGTCTGGGAATGGGCGAATTAAACGTGTTGAGTGCACTTTAGGCTTGACGTAAAGGTTTGATAAGATCAGTCCGGGTCGCTTATTTCGAAACAAAAAGTATGGAATGGCCCGCAGCCTGGCGCCCGGCCAGTTGGAGACAAAAATGGACCGCTTCAAACAGATCGAAACCTTCGTGCGCGTCGCGGACGCGGGCAGCCTGGCGGCGGCCGCGTTGGAGGAGGGCGTGTCGCCGGTCATTCTCGGCCGCCGCATCGACGCGCTGGAAAAGCGCCTCGGCGTCAAACTGATGTACCGGTCGACGCGCCGGCTGGTGGTCAGCGAAGACGGCGCCGCGTTCCTGGAGCGCTGCCGGGGCCTGCTGACCGAATGGGATCAGGCGGAAAACGAACTGAGCGCCGGGCGGCGCGCGGTCAACGGCCATCTGATCGTGTCGGCGCCGGCCGCGTTCGGGCGCAAGCACGTCGCGCCGCTCGCGCCGACGTTTCTCGCCGACAAGCCGGAATTGCAGGTGTCGTTCAATCTGACCGACCGGGTGGTGGATCTGGTGCGCGAGGGTTACGACCTGTCGATCCGCATCGGCGGCGCGGTCGATCCGAATTTCGTGGCGGTCAAGCTGGCGTCGAACCGGCGCGTGGTGTGCGGCACGCCGGAGTATTTTCGCCGGCACGGCAGGCCGAAAACACTCGAAGACCTGCCGCAGCACAACTGTCTCGCGTTCAATCTGCAAGGCGGACAGAACCGCGGCTGGTACTTCCGCCGCAACGGCAAGCTGGCGACGGTGCGGGTGGGCGGCACGCTCGACTGCAACGACGGCGAGCTGCTGCACCGCTGGGTGTCGGAAGGGCTCGGGCTCGGCTGGCGCTCCACGTGGGAGATCCAGCAGCAACTGGCGCGCGGCGAGCTGGAAACGGTACTCGACGAATTCGCGCTGCCCGACTACGACATTCTCGCGGTCTATCCGCAGCAGCGGTATGTGCCGGCCAAGGTGCGGTACTTCATCGATTATCTGAAAGAGGTGTACGCCAGCGAGGATTACTGGAACCGCCCGGCCTACTGACAGGCGGGCGCGCGCCGGCCCGGTCGGATTTTTGGCGGATTTCGTTCGGCGGCGGGAATAAACTTCGCAAATGCCCGGTTATGCGCTGTAGAGAGTGTCACGACGAGCTCCATCGCATAGCCCGCAATGCCCTGGAGGGCCGAGGTGGTCCAGACCGATTCAGAACCTGTCCGCGCGCACGGCGAGTCCGAAGCAGCGAGGAGCCGGCGCTTTCAGCAGATGGCGCTGCCGCACCTCGATGCCGCGTATAACCTTGCGCGCTGGTTGTGCGGTAACGCCAGCGATGCCGACGATGTCGTGCAGGAAGCCTTCATGCGCGCGTTTCGCTTCTTCGACACCTTTCGCGGCGATTCGGCGCGGCCGTGGCTGCTGGCGATCGTGCGCCGCACCTGGTACACGGAATGGCGACGGCGGGCTTCGTCGCACGAAACGGTCGAGTTCGACGACACCATGGACGACGCCACCTTCGACGGCTGGAGCGTGGGCGGCGCCGACCCGCAAGCGCTCCTGATCCGCGACGAGGACTCGAAGCTCGTGCACGAGGCGCTCGCGCAGTTGCCGGTCGAATATCGGGAAGTGCTGACGCTGCGGGAGCTGGAGGAGATGGGCTACAAGGAGATCGCGGCGGTGGCCGACGTGCCGATCGGCACGGTGATGTCCCGGCTCGCGCGGGGGCGTCGCAAGCTTGCCGCGCTGCTCATGGAGAAACAGGGGGGCGCAGTGGCGTCGCACAGGTCGTCGACGTGCGCGGGGCCCGGCCCAGGTAAATCGGCCACGGCGAGCGTGACCCCATTGCGGGCGTCCGCCAACGGCCGGCCACTCAACACGCCAGGCGGCAGCGCCGCCGGCAACGCTCAGGAGACGCCAGATGGACTGTAACGAAGCGCGGCCGCTCCTCGACGCGAACGCCGATCACGAATTACCCGCGCCGGATGCCCGGCGCGTCCAGCAGCATATCGAGAGCTGCGCCGCCTGCCGGCGCGAAAGCGAGAACCTGCGGGCCTTGAGTGGCGCGGTGCGCGCGGCGCCTTATCATCGTGCGCCGCAGTCGCTGCGTGAGCGGATCGTCGCCGGGTTGCCGCCCGTCGAGGAACCGGTTGCGGCGGCGGAGGTGCCGGTTGCCAACGTCAAGACGCCGCCGCGCGAGCATGCGCGGCGGGGCTGGCTCGATCGCTGGCTGGACGGCTGGCGCGCGCCGCAAGGCGGATTTGGCTGGCCGACGGGCGTGGGCGGCTCGGTTGGCTCAGGCGGCGTGTTTGCGCGCGGCTGGCTGGCGGCGCTGGTCGTCGCGTTGTGCGCGGTCGCGGCGGGCGTGGCGTTGAACCTGCGCCGGCCGGCGGACTTCGGGCCGTTCGCCGACGAACTGGTGGAAAGCCACGTGCGCGCGCAGGTGTCGGGGCGCGACATCGACGTGATTTCGACGGACCGGCATACGGTCAAGCCGTGGTTCAATGGGCGGCTCGACTATTCGCCGCCGGTCGAGGATCTGGCGGCGAACGGCTTCGCGCTGGAAGGCGGCCGTCTGGACTACCTCGCGCATCAGCGGGTGGCCGTGCTGGTGTACCGCTACCAGAAGCACGTGATCGACGTGTACGTCTTTCCGCAGACCGGTTCCGGCGGGACAGGCCGAGACACCGGCGGCGCGGTGCCCGCGACGCTCGGTCGGGAAGGCTACTCGATCGCGCACTGGAACGCGGAAGGCATGACCTGGTGGGCGATCTCAGACGCCGCGCCCGACGCGCTGAAGGGGCTGGAAGTGGCGTTGAAGGCGCGGCTGCAAAGCGGCAGCGAGCGCACGGAAGCGGGCTCGTAGACTGCAAACGGCGGCTTGGCGGCCTGGGCGGGCCGCCTGGCCCGGGCGGCTGCTCTTGCTTAACGCGAAAAGGCTGACCGCCCGTTTCAGCCTGCCCGGCACGAGATGCCGCATCCGGCTTCGCGGCGCCACCGCCTAAACCCTTGAAAACACACCCGATTCACGCGCCGCAATAACGGGATATCTTGCAACCCGGCCCCATTCGGGTTACACTCTTTGGCTTCTCACTTGCCACACCGGTTCCGACGCCCGGGTGGCTTTAATCCACAAGGAGTGTGTATGCGTCATTATGAAATCGTCTTTATCGTGCATCCCGATCAGAGCGAGCAAGTGCCCGCCATGATCGAGCGTTACAAGAGCACGATCACCTCGCACGGTGGCCAGATCCACCGTATCGAAGACTGGGGCCGTCGCCAACTGGCCTACATGATCGAGAAACTCGCGAAGGCTCACTACGTCTGCATGAACATCGAATGCGACCAAGCCACGCTCGACGAGCTGGAACACGCATTCAAGTTCAACGACGCCGTTCTGCGTCACCTGATCGTCAAGATGAAGAAGGCCGAAACCGGCCCGTCGCCGATGATGAAGGAAGTGCAGCGCGAAGAAGCCAAGAAGTCGGCTGCTACGCAACCGTCCGAAGCGCAGGCTTAAGACACACTATTTAAGCTACCAGATTCAGCGTCGTTCTCGCCAAAGGCTACATGAACCGGCTGCAACTCACGGCCAGCGTCGTCGAACGCGAACCGGTGCGGTACACCCCCGCCGGCGTTCCGATTGCAGGCTGCACGTTGCACCACCGCACGGAAGTCGTCGAAGCCGGCATCGCCCGGCAAGTCGAACTGACCATGCAGGCAGTAGCCGCAGGCGAGGCGAGCGGTAAGCTGGAAAGCTGTCAGATGGGCGTAGAAACGCTCTTCACAGGCTTTCTGGCGAAAAAGCACCGCAACGCAAGAACTCTGGTATTTCACATCACAGCATTGCAGGACATTGGAAAGGACTGAACATGCCCCGCCCGACTGGTAAGAAATTCGACAAGCGTCGTCAGCAACAAAATCCGCTCTTCAAGCGCAAGAAGTTCTGCCGTTTCACGGCCGCTGGCGTCGATCACATCGACTACAAGGACCTCGAAACGCTGAAGGACTTCATCGGCGAAAACGGCAAGATCACGCCGGCGCGTCTCACGGGTACGAAGTCGCACTATCAACGCCAGCTGGACACGGCAATCAAGCGCGCACGTTTCCTCGCGCTGGTGCCGTACACCGACCAGCACAAGGCCTAACCCGACGACGCGATAAGGAGTCTCCGAATGCAAATTATTCTTCTGGAAAAAGTCGTCAATCTGGGCAACCTGGGCGATATCGTGAAGGTCAAGGACGGTTACGCACGTAACTTCCTGATCCCGAACAAGCAAGCTCGCCGTGCAACGAAGGAAGCCCTGGCTGAATTCGAAGTGCGCCGTGCAGAACTCGAAAAAGTCGCCGCTGAAAAGCTGGCTGCGGCTCAAGCTCAAGGCGAAAAGCTGGGCGGCTCGACGGTTCAGATCAATCAGAAGGCTGGCGTCGACGGCCGTCTGTTCGGTTCGGTGACGAACGCGGACATCGCTGAAGCTCTGGTCAAGCAAGGCTTCGCAGTGGAAAAGGCGCAAGTGCGTCTGCCGGAAGGCCCGCTGAAGATGGTTGGCGAACACGCAGTTCAAATCTCGCTGCACACCGACGTTCTGGTCGATGTGACGGTGGCTGTGATCGGCGAGCACGTCTAAGCCGACCGCGTCTAAGCATCAAATAGCATCTGCCAGGAGGTTGCTGGCAAAAGGCAGGGGCCGGGGAACCGGCCCCTGTTTTTTTGCGCCCGTTTTTTTGTTTTTCTCGCTCGCCGCAGCCGCCCGCGCGCCCCCGATTTGCCCGATAATCCCTCTCCATGAACGCACCGTCCAAAGATCCCCAACTCGAGTCGCTGAAAGTCCCGCCGCATTCGATCGAGGCCGAGCAATCGGTGCTGGGCGGCCTGCTGCTCGACAATGCCGCGTGGGACCGCATCGCCGACTTCCTGTCGCAGAGCGATTTTTACCGCTACGACCACCGCATCATCTTCGAGCACATCGGCAAGCTGATCGCGGCCACGCGCCCGGCCGACGTAATCACCGTGTACGAGGCGCTCGGCACCTCGGGCAAGGCGGAAGAGGTTGGCGGTCTCGCCTATCTGAACGCGCTGGCGCAGAACACGCCGAGCGCGGCCAATATCCGCCGCTACGCGGAAATCGTGCGCGATCGCGCAGTGTTGCGCCGGCTGGTCTCGGTTGCCGATGAAATCTCGGCCGACGCCTTCAATCCGCAGGGCAAGGAAGTCCGCCAGCTGCTGGACGAGGCCGAGTCGAAGGTGTTTTCAATCGCCGAAGACGGCGCGCGCGGCACGCAAGGCTTCCTCGAAATCGGGCCGCTGCTCACGGAAGTGGTCGAGCGGATCGACACGCTGTATCACACCGCCAATCCGAGCGACGTAACGGGCACGCCGACCGGCTTTGTCGATCTGGACCGCATGACTTCGGGCATGCACGGCGGCGAGCTGATCATCGTCGCGGGCCGTCCGTCGATGGGTAAAACGGCGTTTTCGATGAACGTCGGCGAATACGTGGCGGTCGAGTACGGCTTGCCGGTCGCGGTGTTCTCGATGGAAATGCCGGGTTCACAGCTCACCATGCGTATGCTCGGCTCGGTCGGACGGCTGGATCAGCACCGCATGCGAACCGGGCGCCTGACTGACGAGGATTGGCCGAAGCTCACTCACGCCGTGCAGAAAATGAGCGAGGCGCAGATTTTCATCGACGAAACCGGCGGTCTGAACCCGATGGAATTGCGCTCGCGCGCGCGCCGATTGTCGCGCCAGTGCGGCAAGCTCGGGTTGATCATCATCGACTATTTGCAGCTGATGAGCGGCTCGTCGTCGGGTGAAAACCGCGCGACCGAAATCTCGGAAATCTCGCGTTCGCTGAAGAGTCTCGCCAAGGAACTCGACGTGCCGGTAATTGCCTTGTCGCAGCTCAACCGGGGTCTCGAGCAGCGTCCGAACAAGCGGCCGATCATGTCGGACTTGCGCGAATCCGGCGCTATCGAACAGGATGCCGACGTGATCCTGTTCATTTACCGCGACGAAGTGTACAACCCGGACAGTCCGGACAAAGGCACGGCCGAGATCATCATCGGTAAACAGCGGAATGGTCCGATCGGCCCCGTTCGGCTCACGTTCCATGGCCAATTCACGAAGTTCGACAACTTTGCCGGCGCGCAGAATTTCTACAGCGATTGAGCGGAGAAGTGAAGCGATAACTGGAGCGTCGTTGTAACGGCGCTTTCAAAAGTGCGGCTCGGGTCTCGCAACGGTACAATGTGGCGGTTTTATGTCAGCCATAAATGTGACCAATTTTCGGGATCCCAATGTTCGGTCGATTCATGCCCACCGAGGGCAAGTTCTTTGAAATTTTCAATGCGCACGCAACGTGCATCGTCTCTGCAAGCCGCGAACTCGAGCTGCTGATCGACAACCTGCAGGACGCCGAGACCCATAAGCAAAACGTGCAGAAAGCCGAGAAGGCCGCTGACAAGCTCACGCACGAAACCATCGACCTGCTGCACAAGACGTTCATCACGCCGCTCGACCGTGACGAGATCCACAAGCTGATCACCACGATGGACGACATCCTCGATTTGATGGAGGACGTCGCCACCGCCATTTCGCTGTACGACGTGCAGGCCGTGACCTCCGAGGCGAGCCAGTTGGCGCACATCTGCACGGCAACCTCTGAGCGCGTGCAGTTCGCCGTGAGCCTGTTGTCCGACATGAAGCAGGCGAGCCAGATCCTGAAGGCCTGCGAGGACATCGACCGTCTGGAATCGGAAGCCGACCGCGTGCTGCGCTCGGCCATGTCGAAACTGTTCCGCGAAGAAGACAACGTCAAGACCCTGATCAAGCTGAAAGCGATCTATGAATTGCTCGAAACGATCACGGACAAGTGTGAGGATGTAGCGAACATCATCGAAGGCATCGTGCTGGAAAACGCATAATGCAATCGATACAACTCGCAATCTGGGTCGTCACCGGCCTGGTCGCCGTCGCGCTGATTTTCGACTTCATGAACGGCTTCCACGACGCAGCCAATTCGATCGCCACGGTCGTCTCGACCGGCGTGCTGAAGCCGCAGCAGGCGGTGGCCTTCGCGGCGGCTTTCAACGTCATCGCGTATTTCGTGTTTCACCTGAAAGTGGCGGCGACCGTCGGCAAGGGCACGATCGACCCGAATATCGTCGACCATTACGTGATTTTCGGTGCGCTGGTCGGCGCGATCGGCTGGAACATCATCACCTGGCACTACGGCATTCCGTCGAGTTCCTCGCATGCGCTGATCGGCGGCCTGGTGGGCGCGGCGCTCGCCAAATCGGGTTGGGGCTCGCTGAATTTCGACGGCCTGATGAAGACGGTCGCCTTCATCTTCATTTCGCCGCTGCTCGGCTTCGTGCTCGGCTCGTTCTTCATGCTGGCGGTGTCGTGGATCTACTTCCGCACGCCGCCGAGCAAGGTCGACCGGCGTTTCCGGCGCCTGCAACTGGTGTCGGCGGGCTTGTATAGCCTCGGCCACGGCGGCAACGACGCGCAGAAAACCATCGGCATTATCTGGATGCTGCTGATCGCTACCGGCTATGCGTCGTCGTTTGCGGATGCGCCGCCGCTGTGGGTGATTGGCGGCTGTTATCTCTCCATGGGCGTCGGCACGCTGTTCGGCGGCTGGCGCATTGTCCGCACGATGGGCCAGAAGATCACCAAGCTCAAGCCGGTCGGCGGCTTTTGTGCGGAGACGGGTGGCGCGATCACGCTGTTTACCGCGTCATGGCTCGGCATTCCGGTGTCCACCACGCATACCATTACCGGCGCGATCGTCGGTGTCGGCGCGACGCAGAAGCTGAGCGCGGTGCGTTGGGGCGTGGCCGGCAACATCGTGTGGGCGTGGATTCTGACGATCCCGGCTTCCGCGGCGCTCTCCGGCGCTGCATGGTGGCTCGGCCACCGCTTCCTGTAAGCGCGCGGCGGCGCTGACCACCGCGTTATCACACTCGGGGTTCGAAGCGCGCCGTCTAGATCAGCGGCGCGCTGCCTCCATCCATCGGGACGATTGCGCCCGTCACATAGCTCGCGCGGCGGCTCGCCAGAAACAGCGCGACGTCAGCGATTTCCTCCGGTTTGGCATAGCGTCCGAGCGGCACTTTGGCCTGCCCGCGCGCGAGCGCTTCCGCGCTCTCGATGCCTTGCTGCGTCGCTTCGAGCTTGACCGCTTCCTCGACACGCTCGGTCAGCGTCGCGCCGGGGTTGATCGCGTTGATGCGGATGCCGTAGCGCGCGTAATAGTGGGCGAGACCGACGGTGGCGAGCATCAGCGCGGCGTTCGCGGCGCCGCCTGCAATATGGATGTCGCTCGCAATCTTGCCGCCCATGCCGATGATGTTGACGATCGTGCCGGGCTCGCCGCCGTTGCTGGATTTGGCGCGCTCGGCCATGCGGCGCAGCACTTCCTGCTGGGGATAGATGTAGGGGAAGTATTTCGCTTCCATGGTGGCACGGAACGCGTCGGCATCGAGCGTTTCCGGGTCGTAGCGGCGCGCGGCGCCGGCGCTGTTGATCAGTATGTCGATCGGGCCGACCGCGGTGCTGACTTCCTCGACGATATCGGCGGCGCTGTGCGGTTCGTGCAGATCGGCGCGGGTCCGGTGCACGTGCAGGCCTTCCTGCTTCAACTGCTCGTAAGCGCGCGCGAGGTTCGCGGGATCGCGCGAGACGATCGCGACTTTCGCGCCTTCGAGCGCAAACGCGCGGGCGCAGGCGAACCCGATCCCCTTGCTGCCGCCCGTGATCAACACCACCTTGTCTTTAAGCCCGAGATCCATCGTCATCACCCGCTGTCGAAAGAATATCGATGACGATAGCAGATCGGCGGGGTCGTTGTGGCGTGCGGGGCGATGGCGACGCGCATGATGGCGCGCAAGTTGGCGCGGCTGAGCCCCGCGTGATGGCGTCAGTAGTTGCCGTTGGCGAAGCGGGCGATCGGATCGTCGTTGGTTTGCGTGGGGGCCGGCATGCCGCGCGAGGCCGTCGACGCGCGCATGATCTGCACGCTGCCATTCTCATCGGCTTGCTGCGCCTGTCGAGCCTGGCGCGCGGCGACGGACGCGGGCGGCGGTGGCTCGAACGCGTCGGCGGCGGCATCGATTGGATCGGGCGCGCGGGCGGCTGCCGTTTGCGGAGCGGTGCGTGAAGCCGTCGGCTGTTGTTGAGCGGGCGCGCCGGCGTCGTACGCGCTGGCTTGGGCCGCCTGAACCGGCGTCGGCGATACGGCGCCCGCCGCGCGCGCCTGCATCTGCGCTGCGCTCATTCCGGGCGGTGGTGGTTCGAACGGATCGGCTTGGGGCGTGGCCGCGGTCGTTGTCGGTTGCGCCTCAGTGGTCAACGGCGCGCGCGGCGTCGCCGCGACGCGGGCTGTCTGCTGCGATTGCGATTGGGGTTGCAGCGCGCCTGCGGCATAAACCGGCTGCTGTGTGGCTGTCTTCGCCGACGTCGGCGCCACGGCCGCCGCCGTACCCGCATAAGCCGGCGCCGTCTGCGCCACAGGCGCGACGCGCTCAGGCTGGGGCGCCGCCGCCTGATAACTCGGCGTATCGAACGGCGCCGGCGTCGCAGCCGGTCCGGCCACGCGACGAATCCCGTCAAAACGCTTGGCCCAATACGGATTGGTCAGATAGTCGAGCCGCACCGTGCCACCGGTCGACGGCGCGTTGACGAAGCGCAGCTTGCCCACATAAATGCCGACGTGCGAATGCGCGCGCCCCGTCGTGTTGAAGAAAATCAGATCGCCCGGGGCGATCCCGTCCGGTTCTATCGATTCGCCGCGCCCGCTCATGTCCGCCGTCGTGCGAGGCAGATTCACCGACGCCGCGCGCAAGACGACATAGCGAACCAATCCGCTGCAATCGAAGCCGCTGTCCGGCGTATTGCCGCCCCAACGGTATGGAATGCCGACGAGGCTCATCGCCTGAATCGAGATTTCCTCGCGGCCGATGCTGTGGTCGACGAAATTCGGGAAGCCGGGCGGCGGAGCATGATAAGCGCCGTTCGCCACTACAACCGAGCCGCCCGAGCGCGACGACGTTTTCTGCGGCGCGCCGGCGCAGGCGGCGAGCAGAAAAACGGTCAACAGCGAAAAGGCGAGTCGGCGCATGAAGACGAGGAGAGCGGTAAACGCCCGTTTAACGGCGAACGATGTCGGGATGGTAGCCCTTGGAACCTCGCTCCGGCAAGAATTCTTGACAAATTACATGAAGTTCGTGCGCTAAGTGTTGCCCGGCGAGAACGCGCAGTCAAGAAAAAAGCCGCGCCCGGAATACTCCGGAGGCGGCTTCTGGGTAAAGCTAACTAACTGAAACTTAAAGAATTTCCGACGCGTAGTCGGCAAGGCGCGAGCGCTCGCCGCGCGCCAGTGTCACATGCCCGCTGTGCGCCCAACCCTTGAAGCGATCGACCACGTACGTCAAACCCGAACTGCCTTCCGTCAGATAAGGCGTATCGATCTGCGCGATGTTGCCCAGACAGATGATTTTTGTGCCCGGACCTGCGCGCGTGACCAGCGTCTTCATCTGCTTAGGCGTCAGATTCTGCGCCTCGTCGATGATCAGATACTTGTCCACGAACGTGCGGCCACGCATGAAGTTCATGCTTTTGACCTTCAGGCGGGAGCGGATCAGCTCCTGAGTCGCGGCGCGGCCCCATTCGCCGGCTGCGTCGTCAGTCTTTTGCAGGACTTCGAGGTTGTCGTCGAATGCGCCCATCCACGGCTGCATTTTTTCCTCTTCCGTACCTGGCAGGAAACCGATGTCTTCACCGACCGGCACCGTCGCGCGCGTCACGATGATCTCGTTGTAGCGCTTGTCGTCCAGCACCTGCGCGAGACCGGCGGCGAGCGCGACCAGCGTCTTGCCGGTACCGGCCTGACCCAGCAGCGTGACGAAGTCGATCTCCGGATTCATCAACAGGTTCAGCGCGAAATTCTGCTCGCGATTGCGCGCCGTGATGCCCCACACGTTGTTCTTGTGGTGGCCGTAGTCGCGCAAGGTTTGCAGCAGCGCCGTCTTGCCGTTCAGCTCGCGCACCAGCGCGTGAAACGCCGGCTCGCCGTTCTGCGGCTCGAGATAGACGAACTCGTTGACCAGCATCGAGGCGCACAGCGGACCCGTCACGCGGTAGTACGTCGTACCGGTCTTGGTGTCCTGCCAGCTCTCCATGCCCTTTGCGTGCTTGGTCCAGAAATCCTGCGGCAGCGCGCGGATGCCGGAATACAGCAGATCGCTGTCTTCGAGCACCTGGTCGTTGAAGTAGTCTTCAGCGGGCAGGCCAAGCGCATGCGCCTTGATGCGCATGTTGATGTCTTTCGACACCAGCACGACCTGACGATCCATCCGGTCGCGCTGCAATGCGCGCACCACGCCGAGGATCTGATTGTCGGCCTTGCCTTCCGGCAGACCTTCCACCGGCTCGATGGCGGTCAGCTTGGTCTGGAAGTACAGACGCCCAGACGCCTCGCGGCTGCCCAGACGCGCGAGCGAAATGCCGTCGGACATGTTGCCGGCGTTCGCCACCAGCGCGTCCAATGTGCGGCTCACCTGACGGGCGTTGCGCGCGACTTCCGACATGCCCTTCTTGTGGTTGTCGAGTTCTTCCAACGTCATCATCGGCAGATAGACGTCGTGTTCCTCGAAGCGGAACAGGCAGCTCGGATCGTGCATCAGCACGTTCGTGTCGAGCACGAAGAGCTTCTGGACTTCGGCCGGCTGGGTGCCGGTGCCGCGTTTCTTGCTGGTGCCGCGCGTGCTCGGCGCGACGGCTGCGGGTGTGCTGGCTTCGGCCTGCTTCGCGCTCGGCGTGCGGGCGACGACCGGCTGCGCAGCCGGCTCGGCTTGCGGACGGGTAGCGGGAACCGGTTGCAGCAGGGCGGCGGTCTGCTTCGATTTGCGGCCGGGCGCCGTTGCGCTGCGCGCCGGAGCGGCTTGCCCGGCGGACGCGGCAGGAGCAGCCGACGATGCCGGCACCGGCCGCAAGGTGGTCGCGGCATTGGCGGCGTGCGCCATCGGCGTGGCGACGTTCGCGCGGCCGTAGTCGGCCGACTCTGCGGATTCCCCGTCGGCAGCCTGTTTCTTCGCGGCGGAGCGCGCCGGGCTGGCGGCTTTGGCCTTGTATTCGTCAGGCGGCAGGAGATTGCCGAGCTTGCTGGGGGGGGTAGGCAAAGGCATGGTTTCCCTCGAATTAATCGGGTCACATATCGTGCGCCGCCTGTCGCATTCTGCCGGTGCCAATGAGTGCGCACGCAGATTGCGCCCGGAGGCGCGCATTCGGTCTAGAGATGCCGGTTCGCCTGGTCTTCGATCGGCTCCTTAACGGAAGCGCGCGGCCGAGTGAACGAACGGCTGCGCGCAATTAAAAAAGCCGCCGCCCCGGCGTACGGGGCAAGCGGCTCGCCTACAGTGCTCGCGTTGCACCTCACGACTCCGACGGAACCCAGGAAACGGGAAGCGGCCGTCAAGTCTGGCGCAGCGGCAAAAAATTGGGGTGTACAGGCACTCATTGCAACCCAATATAACGCGCCTCAAAGCGCTTGTACAGCCTCCAGAATATCGTCGACGTGGCCGGGCACTTTCACACCGCGCCACTCCTGGCGCAGCACGCCTTCGCCGTCGATGAGGAACGTGGAGCGTTCAATTCCCCGTACTTCTTTGCCATACATTTTCTTCATTTTGATGACGCTAAAGAGCGCGCACAGCGTTTCTTCAGGATCCGAGATCAGCGGGAAGGGCAATTCGAGCTTTGCCTTGAAGTTGTCATGCGAGCGCAGGCTGTCGCGCGACACGCCGAGGATTTCCGCGCCGGCCTTCTTGAACTTCGGATACAGATCACGGAACTGCAGACCTTCGGTCGTGCAGCCCGGCGTGTTGTCCTTTGGATAAAAATACAGCACCACCTTCTTGCCCCGCAGCTTGGACAGCGTGATCTCGCCACCGGTAGCAGGGGCGGTGAAGTCGGGGATGGGTTGGTCGACTGCAATGGGCACGAGGTTCTCCGGTTGTGATGGCCTGCGCCGGATGAGTGCGGCGGCGTCGGCCTGGCATCGAGACTTGGGGGTGGGCAGCCGGCGCGCGGCATGCTCTCGCGCGGCGGACGGATCGTCAGGGCCGGCTGCACGTTGATCAGTCAGGGCTGGACAATCAACTCGCCGGAGCGCCCTGGAATTTCGCCCCATGTAACAGGGTACGATGGCAGCGTGCTGCGGTCTAGCGTGGCGTAGTAATCGCCCATCGTCGCGAAGGTGTGGCCTTGCGCGCGCCAGCCTTCCAGAAGCTGCTCGAAGATCGGCGCGAGCTTTTGCCCTTCGAGTTCCGCATGCAGCGTGTACACCTGATCGTGTGGATTGTTTTCGGTGTGCTTCAACATCCATGCGGCGACGTTGTGCGCTTCGACACCGTCCACGCCGAGCACTTCGTCGAGCGTGGGCAGCGTGGTGGGCATCTGCACATGCGTGAGCGTGCGGCCGTCGACCACCGGCAGATACGGCGAGTGGCCGCGCCCGTCGGACGCGTAGTGCATGCCCCACGCGTCGATCTGCTCGAACGCATGGCCGTTCATCTGCCAGCCGGCCGCGCCGTGCGTGGTCGGCGGCGCGCCGAACACCTCGACGAAACGGTCGTGGCTTTGCTGCATCTGCGCAGTGGTCCATGCGCGATCTTTCGAGCGCACGTTGTCCTGCCAGTAGACGTGATCCCACGTATGAATGCCGCATTCAAAGCCGGCTTCGTGGATCGCGCGCATTTCCGCCGAGGCCTTGGCGCCGATGTCCGGACCGGGCAGCAGCACGCCGTACATCAGCTGCTTGACACCGTAGTGTTCGACCACCGAGGTACGCGAAACCTTTTTCAGAAAACCCGGGCGCAACACGCGGCGCATTGCCCAACCGGTGTGGTCGGGCCCGAGGCTGAAGAGGAAGGTGGCGCGCGCCTTGAAGCGGTCGAAGATACGTGCGAGGTTCGGCACGCCCTCGCGGGTGCCGCGCAGCGTGTCGACGTCGATCTTCAGGACGATACGAGCCAAGGATCAGCCCTTATTGCTGTTCGACGAGCGCGCGCGCTTCGCCGACGTGGCCGCGATACGCTTCGAAAATCTTGCGCAGCGCTTCGTCGAAGGTCGACTTCGGCGCCCAGCCGAGTTCCTGCATCGTGTTGTCGATCTTCGGCACGCGGTTCTGCACGTCCTGATAGCCCGCGCCGTAGTAAGCGCCCGACGACGTTTCGATCAGTTGCACCTGCTTGGCCGTGTCCGCGTACTCCGGGAATTCGGCGGCGAGCGTCAGCATCTTGTGCGCGAGTTCGCGCACCGAGAAATTGTTGGTCGGGTTGCCGATGTTGTAGATCTTGCCCGTGGCGATGCCGTCCTTGTTCTCGATGATCTTCATCAGTGCGCCGATGCCGTCGTCGATATCCGTGAACGCACGCTTTTGCGCGCCGCCGTCGACGAGGCTGATGTTCTCGCCGCGCACGATATGGCCGAGGAACTGCGTGACCACGCGCGAGCTGCCTTCCTTCGGCGTGTAGATCGAGTCGAGGCCCGGTCCGATCCAGTTGAACGGACGGAACAGCGTGAAGTTCAGGCCTTCCATGCCGTAACCCCAGATCACGCGGTCCATCAACTGCTTGGAGCACGCGTAGATCCAGCGCGGCTTGTTGATCGGGCCGTACGAGAGTTGCGATTCTTCCGGATCGAACTGCTCGTCCGTGCACATGCCGTAGACCTCGGACGTGGACGGAAACACGAGGTGCTTGCCATATTTGACGGCCGAACGCACGATCGGCAGGTTCGCCTCGAAGTCGAGTTCGAACACGCGCAGCGGCTGCTTCACGTACGTGGCGGGCGTGGCGATCGCGACCAGCGGCAGGATCACATCGCACTTCTTGACGTGATATTCGACCCACTCCTTGTTGATCGTGATGTCGCCTTCGAAGAAGTGCATCCGCTCATGATTGATCAGATCGCCCAGACGCTCGGTCTGCATGTCCATGCCGAAGACTTCCCAATCGGTCGTTTCGAGAATGCGTTTGGACAGGTGATGGCCGATGAAGCCATTCACACCCAGAATCAGGACTTTTTTCATGAGTAACGGGGAGTTTGGATGAGCTGGGCAAATTCGGCCGGAGTGACGACAGTCTCGCTGCCGTCGTGCTGGTGCCGCAATTCGTGGATGGCGATCGCGCGGCCGTCGCCGCATATCGCGAAAACGGCATTATCGCTTACGTGCAGGCCCGGGGGCAAATCCGAGCGAAGCGCGCCGGGCGCGGCGAGGCGCGCGCGCGCGACGATGAAGCGCCGCTCGCCGATATCCGTGAAAGCGCCGGGATAGGGCGGCGCCACCGCGCGGATCAGGTTGTAGACCTGCTGCGCCGATTGTGTCCAGTCGATGCGGCCGTCTTCCGGCTTGCGTCCGCCGTAATAGCTGCCGTGCGCGATGTCGTTCGGCAGATGCGGCGCCTCGCCCGCCAGCAGGGACGGCAGCACGCGCCACAGCGTTTGCTCCGCGGCCACGGTGACCTTGTCGAAGACTTGTGCTGCGGTATCGTCGGGCAGGATCGGCACTGGTGTTTGCGCGAGAATCGCGCCCGCGTCGGGCTTGGCGGCCATTTCGTGCAGCGTCGCGCCGGTTTCCGTTTCGCCGTGAATCACCGCCCAGTTGGTCGGCACGCGGCCGCGGTATTTCGGCAGCAGCGAGCCGTGCATGTTGTAAGCGCCCCGTGCGGCGAGCGCCAGCACGTCGACCGGCAGCATGTGGCGGTAGTAGAACGAGAAGATGAAGTCCGGGCGCGCGGCGCTTACCGCGGCGCGCAGTTCGGGGCTCTTCGGGTCGTTCGGCGTCACGACCGGAATGCCGTGCTCGGCCGCGACCGAGGCGACGCTGCCGAACCAGATGTTTTCGGTCGGGCTGTCTTCGTGCGTGACGACGAGCGCCACGTCCACGCCGCGCGCGAGCAGCACCTGCAGGCAGCGCACGCCGACGTTGTGATACGCGAATACGACAGCGCGTGGCTTCATGGATTCGGGCCCTGATCGAGGAGCGGCGCGGCCTGCACGGCCTGCACGACGGTCTGGCGCGGCGCTTCGGTCACGGTCGTGCCGTCGCGCTGTTCGAGAATGGTCTGCACGAGGTAGCGCGGACGCGCACGCACTTGCTGATAGATCCGGCCGATATATTCGCCGAGCAGGCCGAGCGCGAAGATGATTACGCCGAGCAGGAAGAACGTGATAGCGAACAGCGTGAACACACCTTGCACTTCCGCGCCGATGATGAAGCGTCGAATCAGCAGCAGCACGAACAGTGCCGCGGACCCGAGCGACAGGATCACGCCGATGAACGACAGCCATTGCAGCGGCACGACCGAGAAGCCGGTGACGAGGTCGAAGTTCAGGCGGATCAGCGAATACAGCGAGTACTTCGATTCGCCGGCGAAACGCTCTTCGTGCGCGACTTCGATTTCCACCGGATTCTGCGCGAAGGTGTACGCGAGCGCCGGAATGAACGTGTTGATTTCACCGCAGCGATTGATCGTGTCGATGATGTGCCGGCTGTACGCGCGCAGCATGCAGCCCTGGTCGGTCATCTTGATGCGGGTGATGCGCTCGCGCAGCCGGTTCATCGCGCGCGAAGCCTTGCGGCGCCACAGGCTGTCCTGGCGTTGCAGGCGAATCGTGCCGACGTAGTCGTAGCCTTCGCGCATCTTGTTGACCAGCTTGCCGATTTCTTCCGGCGGATTCTGCAGGTCGGCGTCGAGTGTGATGACGATCTCGCCGCGCGATTGCTCGAAGCCCGCCAGAATCGCCATGTGCTGGCCGTAGTTGCCGTTCAGCAGAATCACGCGCGTCGTGTCGGGACGCGCGCGAAACTGTTCGGCGAGCAGGGCGGCGGATTTGTCGCGGCTGCCGTCGTTGATGAAGATCACTTCATAACCGGTGCCGAGCGCGTCGAGCGCCGGATACAGGCGCGCGAACAGCGCAGCCAGACCGGCTTCCTCGTTGTACACCGGGATGATGACCGACACTTCCGGTGCGGCAGCGCGATGTTCCGAATAAATCATTTCCGCTTATTTTCCGTATTGTTCGCAAATTTCATTGACCGCGCGGCACACGCGCTCCACGTCGCCTTCGTTCATCAACGTGAAGAGCGGCAGCGTGACGTTGGTCGCGCCGAACCGCTCCGCATGCGGGAACATGCCTTCCTTGAAGCCGCGCGCGCGGTACAGCGAGAACAGGTGGATCGCCGGGTAGTGCACGCCCGAACCGATGCCGCGCTCCTTCAACTGACCCATGAAGCCGGCGCGGTCGATCGACAGTTTCTCGAGCGGCAGCGTGATCTGGAACATGTGCCAGTTGCTGTTTTCAAGGTCAGCAAGTGGCAGGCCGACCCCCAGTTTTGACGCCGCGCCACCTTCCAGGCCCGCGAAATACGCGCGGACCAGTTTCCTGCGCTGCGCGAGGAAACGCTTCAGATGCGGCAACTGGCCGAGGCCGACGCGCGCGGCGACATCCGTCAGGTTGTATTTGCCGCCGAGCACGTCACAGTCCATGCCGTCGAAGCCGGTGCGCGTGATGCCCTGCAGGCGGTATTTCTGCGCGAGGATCGCTTCTTCCTCGTTGTTCAGCACCAGCGCGCCGCCTTCGATCGAGGTCAGGTTCTTGTTCGCATGGAAGCTGAACGAGACCATGTCGCCCAGCTTGCCGATGCGCTCGCCTTTCCACGTCGAGCCGAACGCCTGCGCGGCGTCTTCGATCACGCGCAGCTTGTGGGCGCGGGCGATCTCGTACAGACGATCCATGTCGACCGGCAGGCCCGACAGATACACCGGAAGCAGCGCCTTGGTGCGCGGCGTGATGGCTTTTTCGAGCAGGTCGAGGTCGATATTGCGCGTGGCCGGGTCGATATCGACGAACACCGGCGTCGCGCCGACTTCATAGATCACGTTGCTGGTCGAAACCCACGACGCCGGTGTCGTGATGACTTCGTCGCCTTCGCCCACGCCGGCGATGCGCAGGCCGATCTCCAGCGTCGCCGTGCCCGAATTGAACGTGCGCACCGGACGGCCGCCGCAGAACTCGGAGAGCGCCGCTTCGAATTTCTGGTTCTGCGGGCCGGTGGTGATCCAGCCGGAGCGCAGCACGTCGGCGACGCCCTGAATCGTTTCCTCATCGATCTCGGGTTTGACAAATGGCAAGAACGGGACTGTTGACTGGCTCATGAATGCTTCGCTCGATTGAAAGGGCGCAACCCGAAGGGCGCGAAGTAAACCACACACTGAGCGCAAATTGTGCGCAAATCCAGGCCGCGGCAAAAAAGGGCGCAACCGCACAGCATACCGTGGTCAACCTTACGGATTCCTTAGCCGGTTGGGTTGCCCGCTTACGGTTTCTTTTGCCGTCTGCATCTTCCCAGTCGGCGCTGGCGATAAACAGTAATAAATTGTGTCCGGCACACCGTTGCCCAGGACCGCGGCATCTAGCTGCGCGCCAGCACCAGCACGCCGATCAGGATGATGCCGATACCGATCAGCTTCTGTACCGACAGCACTTCGCCGAACAGGTACCACGCCGCGAACGCATTGACGACGTAGCCGAGCGACAGCATCGGATAGGCGATCGACACGTCCACCCGCGACAGCCCGATGATCCACACCGCCACGCTGATCACATAACAGGCCAGCCCGCCGATGATTGGCGGCTGGGTTGCCAGGCGAAAGGCGATGGGCAGGATGTTCGCACGGGTGAATTCGAAGTGTCCAACGGCATTCGTACCGGCTTTGAGCAGCAACTGCGCACCGGCGTTCAACGTGACGCCTGCAAGAATGCAAAAGAGGGAAATCGGGTTCATCGAACGGTTAGATCCTGATATGGGGTCATTGTTGTGGTTTTTCTACTGACGCGGGTGCCGATGCGTCGGTTGCCGGCGCGCCGGGCGTGGCCAGCGGCTTTTCCACCACCACGCGGCGCGAGTCACGGGCGATCACCTGCATCGGCAGGCCTTCCTTGAGGAGCCGGTCATAGGTCGGCGGCGGGAGCAGCGCGAGCGCGTAGCGGTCGGCCTTCCAGCGCTCGATCCAGGCATCGATGGTGGGAATCCATTTCTGCGGCTCGACGGACACGCCGAACGCCAGTTCGTCCGGATGCTCGACCATGATCATGGCGTGATCGACATAGAACGGCATCGTGTGGTCGAGCACGCCTACCGAGTAGAACGGCGTATCCGCCGGCAACTTCGCGATCTCCGCCTTGATGGCGGGCGCAAGCGGCGCGCCGGAACTCAGGCGGCCGAACACGTCGTGACCCGTGCCGGCGATGGTGCCGAGCAGCAGCCACGCCGCGCCGAAGGTGGCGACGGCACCGAGGCTGCCGGCCCGGCTGCGGCGGTTCAGCCACAGCGCGGCCAGCGTCAGCACGAAGGCGACCGCGAGCGCCGCCAGCACCCACGTGCGGTACTCCGCATAGAGTTCGGCCGGATTGCGGGCGCTGCCGAAGCGCGACATGAACAACGCGGCAAACGCGGCGACTACGAGAAAAAGTGCATAGCCGGCGAGATGGCGGCGCAGTTGTTCGCGCGTGACGAGCGGCAGGTACATGCCGATCAGCAGCGCGATCGGCGGCGCGATCGGCAGCGTGTAGGACAGCAGCTTCGAATGCGACGCGCTGAAGAACAGGAAGATGAAGACGGTCCACGTCAGCATCAGCGTGACCGGCGCGAAGCCATTCGGCTGGCGCGGCAGGCGCCACGCGTGGCGCACGCTCTGCAGCGTCACCGAGAGCCACGGCAGGAAGCCGACGATCATCACCGGCACGAAGTAGTAGAACGGCCCCGGACGGTTCTGCTCGGGCGTCAGATAGCGCTTGAACTGCTGAACGATGAAGAAGAAGTTCAGGAATTCCGGGTTGCGCTGCTGCACCAGCACGAACCACGGCGTGACGATCGCGAAGAACACGATCAGGCCACCGATCAGATGCAGGCGCTTCCACACGGCCCAATCGCGCGCGATCACCGTGTACAGCACGAGTACCGCACCCGGCAGGATCACGCCGACGAGTCCCTTGGAGAGCACCGCCAGCGCCATCGAGCCCCAGCACACCCACATCCAGCCGCGCACGCTGCCGGTCGGCAGGTTGGGGCGCTGCGCGAGCAGCAGCGCGCACAGCGTCAGTTCCATCCAGAACGACAGGCCCATGTCGAGCGTGTTGAAGTGGCCCATCAGGTTCCAGTAGGGCGAAGTCGCCAGCACGATCGCCGCGAACACGCCGGTCGCCGCGTTGAACACGCGCGCGCCGGTGAAGCCGACCAGCAGCACGCCGGCAAAGCCCGTCAGCGCCGTGTAGAGCCGCGCCTGCCATTCGCCGATGCCGAACCACGCGAACGTGAGTGCGTTCGCCCAGGTTTGCAGCGGCGGCTTTTCGAAATACTTGTAGCCGTTGTAGCGCGGCGTGATCCAGTCGCCGGTCGTGAACATCTCGCGCGCCATTTCGGCGTAGCGGCCTTCGTCGCTCGGCAAGAGGTGGCGCCAGCCGAGCGGCACGAACCAGATCACGGCAAGGGCCAGCACCAGCAGCAGGATCGTGGTGCGGTTGAGCGGTAGCCTGGACGGCGTATCGTTCATGGATTTCAACCTTTGTGGCGACGCCGCGCGGGCGGCGAAGCGGTGTTGTTCGGAAATGGCGACCGGTCAGGCGGGCGGTCGCCCGCGAGGCGGCCGGCGCCTGGCGGGACGGCCATCCTCGGCGCGCGCGTGCATGAGACCGTCCGCGTGGCGTTCTGGTTGCGTTGCGACGCGCCGCTAGCTTCGACGGCGGCGCTTGCTTCACCTTGCGTCGACAGAGGTCGCTGCCGGCGCGCGCGGTCATGCTTAGACTGGCGGTCCGGCAATCAATGGCGCGCAGTGTACGTTATCGGCCGTGACGCGGCCAGGGCGCGCGCTCCAATGCGGTGGCGCGAACGCCCTGGACAAGTTGCGCAGCAGCCCGCGCGCGCATTGCAACCGACACGCTCCGGGCCGGCAGCGCGACCACGGTTCTAGGCTTCGATCAGCAGCGCGGCCGCGACCTTGCGGCCCTCGGCCATCAGAATGTTGTACGTGCGGCAGGCGGCCTTGAAGTCCATCGTTTCGACGCCGATGCGCTTCGCGGTGAGCGCGGCGATCAGGCGCGGATGCGGAAAGCGCAGCCGTTCGCCGCTGCCGAACACCACCACTTCGGGCGCGGAGTCGACCAGCATGGCGAAGTGCTCGGCACTGAGCTGCTCGAAAGAGGAGACGGGCCAAGGGATGACCGGTGCGTCCGGCAGCACGAGAATGCTGCCCGAATGGCGCACCAGATTGATTTCGACGTAGTCGGCGCCGTAGCCGGTGACGGTGTTGAGGGCGCCGCTCGAATCCTGATGTAATTTCAAATTGGTTTTCCGAAGTCGTCGTGAGACATCATGCGTGTGGGCGGCCTGACCGGCTTGAGCCGAGGCAGGGCGATTCGACGCGAGTGGGACACGCGCATGGGGCACAAACCGGCACAAACGGGGCACAAGCGGGTCACAAGCGGGTCACAAGCGGGTCACAAGCGGCCGAAAAGGCTTGCCGTTGCGGTTGGTGCATTGCGGAAGTCGGCCAAAATCCGCTAAATTATAACTTTTTAGCCGCCTTGCGGCGCCCCTCGCTCATGCGCCGCCACAAGCCGCGCTGAGTCCACGGGTGCGGCCCACCGGCTACCCGCCTTGGTTTTGCCCGCTTTCGGCCGCTTTTCGTCTGCTTTGTCTGTGTGTGTTCTGCTCGCTGCCGTACCGGTGCAATCCGCCGCTGGCGCGCCTGAGGAACGCACGTCTGTTCGCCCAAGCCATCAACCAGGATGAAGTGCCCGCCGTGAAACCGATTCTCAAATCCAACAAGTTGTTGAATGTCTGTTATGACATTCGCGGGCCCGTCCTCGAACACGCGAAGCGGCTCGAAGAAGAGGGTCATCGCATCATCAAGCTGAACATCGGCAATCTCGCGCCGTTCGGCTTCGACGCGCCGGACGAAATCATTCAGGACATGATCCTGAACCTGCCGGGTTCGTCGGGTTACTCCGATTCCAAGGGTGTGTTCGCCGCGCGCAAGGCGATCATGCATTACACGCAGCAAAAGGGCGTGCACGGGGTCGAACTGGACGACATCTACATCGGCAACGGCGCCTCCGAGCTGATCGTGATGGCGCTGCAGGGCCTTTTGAACGACGGCGACGAAGTGCTGCTGCCCGCGCCCGATTACCCGTTGTGGACCGCCGGCGTGAGCCTGTCGGGCGGCACGCCGGTGCATTACATCTGCGACGAATCGAATAGCTGGATGCCCGACCTCGACGACATTCGCGCGAAGATCACGCCGAACACGCGCGCGCTCGTGGTCATCAACCCGAACAATCCGACCGGCGCACTGTATTCGGACGAACTGCTGCTCGGCCTGATCGAGATTGCCCGCCAGCACGGCCTCGTAATCTTCGCCGACGAGGTCTACGACAAGATCGTCTACGACGGCAAGAAGCACACGTCCATGGCGGCGCTCTCCGAAGACGTGCTCACGGTCACCTTCAACAGTCTGTCGAAGAGCTACCGTTCGTGCGGTTATCGCGCCGGCTGGATGTTCATCTCCGGCCTGACCGCCGGCGAGAACCGCCGTCACGCCAAAGACTACTTCGAAGGGCTCGGCATTCTGGCGTCCATGCGCCTGTGCCCGAACGTGCCCGGCCAGTACGCGATCCAGACCGCGCTCGGCGGCTATCAGAGCATCAACGACCTGATCGTGCCGACCGGGCGCCTGTACAAACAGCGCGAACTCGCGTATGACATGTTGACGGCCATCCCGGGTGTGAGTTGCGTGAAGCCCGAAGCGGCGCTGTACATGTTCCCGCGTCTGGACCCGAAGATTTATCCGATTCAGGACGACCAGCAGTTCATCCTCGACCTTCTGCTGGAAGAGCGTGTGCTGCTCGTGCAGGGCACGGGCTTTAACTGGAAAACGCCGGATCACTTCCGCGTCGTGTTCCTGCCGAACGTGGACGATCTCGCGGATTCGATCAACCGCATCGCGCGCTTCCTCGACGGTTACCGCAAGCGTCACGCAGCCTAGCGCACAATAGGGCGTACGACGCGGCACCCACCGCGTCGCGCCGTCCACCAGGCGCCACCCGTTTCCCTTTTAATCATCTACTCGAAAACACACGCTGCATGGAACCGATCAAAGTTGGACTGCTGGGCTTCGGCACGGTAGGCAGCGGCACCTTCACGGTACTGCGCCGCAATCAGGAAGAAATCAAACGCCGCGCGGGCCGCGGCATCGAGATTGCGCGCATTGCCGTGCGCAATCCCGCGAAGGCGACAGCGGCGCTGGGCAGCGAAGCCGGCACGGTGGCGCTGACCGATGACTTCAACGCGGTGGTCGACGATCCGTCGATCGATATCGTGGCCGAAATGATCGGCGGCACGGGCGTGGCGCGCGACCTCGTTCTGCGCGCGATCAAGAACCGCAAGCATGTGGTCACGGCCAACAAGGCGCTGCTCGCGGTGCACGGCACGGAAATTTTCGAAGCGGCGCGCGCCAACGGCGTGATGGTGGCGTTCGAGGCAGCGGTGGCGGGCGGCATTCCGATCATCAAAGCGCTGCGCGAAGGTCTGACGGCTAATCGCATCCAGTACATCGCGGGCATCATCAACGGCACGACGAACTACATCCTCTCGGAGATGCGCGACCGCGGGCTCGATTTCGCGACCGCATTGAAAGCCGCGCAGGAACTGGGCTACGCCGAAGCCGATCCGACTTTCGACATCGAAGGCGTGGACGCCGCGCACAAGGCGACCATCATGAGCGCGATCGCGTTCGGCGTGCCGGTGCAGTTCGACCGCGCCTACGTCGAAGGCATCAGCAAGCTCGCGGCGATCGACATCAAATATGCCGAGGAACTCGGCTACCGCATCAAGCTGCTCGGCATCGCGCGCCGCACCGACAAGGGCATCGAATTGCGCGTGCATCCCACGCTGATTCCGGAAAAGCGCCTGCTGGCGAACGTGGAAGGCGCGATGAACGCGGTCGTCGTACACGGCGACGCGGTCGGCACCACGCTGTACTACGGCAAGGGCGCGGGCGCCGAGCCGACGGCCTCGGCCGTGGTGGCCGATCTGGTCGACGTGACGCGTCTGCACACGGCCGACCCGGAGCATCGCGTGCCGCATCTGGCGTTCCAGCCGGACAGCCTGTCGAGCACCCCGATCCTGCCGATCGACGAAGTCACGAGCGGCTACTACCTGCGTCTGCGGGTGGCGGACGTGACGGGCGTGCTGGCCGACATCACGCGCATTCTGGCCGACACCGGCATTTCGATCGACGCGCTGCTGCAGAAGGAATCGGAGCAGGTCGACGCGAACGGCAAGGGCGAAACCGACATCATCCTGATTACGCACGAAACGGTTGAGAAGAACGTCAACGCCGCGATCAAAACGATCGAAGCGTTGAAGACCGTTGTCTCGCAAGTCACGAAGCTGCGCATGGAAGCGCTGAACTAGGCCGAACTATGAACTACCTCTCCACGCGCGGCGCCGGAGCCGGCGAGCGCCATACCTTTTCCGACATCCTGCTGGGCGGTCTCGCCAAAGATGGCGGCCTCTACCTGCCGGCCGACTACCCGCGCGTCACGGCTGACGAACTGACGCGCTGGCGCACGCTGCCGTACGCGGACCTCGCCTTCGAGATCCTGTCCAAATTCAGCGACGACATTCCCGCCGAAGACCTGCGCGCGCTCACACGTAAGACGTACACGGCGGCCACGTACTGCAACGTGCGCGACGACGAAAGCGCCGCGCAGATCACGCCGTTGAAGACGCTGGGCGTCGAGAACGGCGCGCCGCTGTCGCTGCTGGAACTGTCGAACGGTCCGACGCTCGCGTTCAAAGATATGGCGATGCAGTTGATCGGCAACCTGTTCGAATACGCGCTCGCCAAGCATGGCGAAACGCTGAACATTCTCGGCGCGACCTCGGGCGACACCGGCAGCGCCGCCGAATATGCGATGCGCGGCAAGAAGGGCATCAGCGTGTTCATGCTGTCGCCGCACAAGAAGATGAGCGCGTTCCAGACCGCGCAGATGTACAGCCTGCAAGACCCGAACATCTTCAACATCGCCGTGGAAGGCGTGTTCGACGACGCGCAGGACATCGTCAAGGCCGTGTCGAACGATCACGCGTTCAAGGCGAAGTACAAGATCGGCACGGTCAACTCGATCAACTGGGCGCGCGTCGTCGCGCAGGTCGTGTACTACTTCAAGGGCTATTTCGAAGCCACGAAGTCGAACGACGAGCGCGTGTCGTTCACGGTGCCGTCGGGCAACTTCGGCAACGTGTGCGCGGGCCACATCGCGCGCATGATGGGCTTGCCGATCGAGAAGCTGGTCGTCGCGACCAACGAAAACGACGTGCTCGACGAGTTCTTCCGCACGGGCATTTACCGCGTGCGCAAGGCGGCCGAGACGTATCACACCAGCAGCCCGAGCATGGACATTTCGAAGGCGTCGAACTTCGAGCGTTTCGTGTTCGATCTGCTCGGCCGCGATCCGGCGCGCGTGCTGCAACTGTTCCGCGATGTCGAGGAGAAGGGCGGCTTCGATCTCGCGGCGAGCGGCGATTTCGCGCGCGTGAAGGAGTTCGGTTTCGTGTCGGGCAGCAGCAGCCATGACAGCCGCGTGGATACGATCCGCGACGTGTTCGAACGTTACGACACGATGATCGACACGCACACGGCCGACGGTCTGAAGGTGGCGCGCGAACATCTGCAGCCGGGCATTCCGATGATCGTGCTGGAGACGGCGCAACCGATCAAGTTCGGCGAGACGATCCGCGAAGCGCTGTTGCGCGAGCCGGAGCGGCCGGCCGCATTCTCGGGCCTGGAGTCGCTGCCGCAGCGTTTCGAAGTGCTGCCGGCGGATGCGCAGCGCGTGAAGGACTTCATTGTGGCGAAGGCGGGCGCTTAAGACGCGGTTGCCGTGAAGCGTGAGCGCGTTGTCCAGGGCTCACGCAGCCTGGCCGACATGCTCCAGGCGCCTCACGCAAAATGACGCTTGCCGCGAAGCCTCGCGGCAAGCGCTCAAGCTCCAAAAAACTCCCCTGATAACGCCCGCCGCCCAGGCTATCTGCTTCGACCGCTACAATATTCTTTTAACCTGCGGCTTCGAGACCTGAGATGTCCACACCCACGCCCCGCGCGCCGATGCTCGCCACCGCCGAAGCCTTGGCGACCCTGCTCAGCGCGGCGAGCCCGATTGCCGGCACAGAATCGATCCCCACGCTGGAAGCGCTGAACCGCGTGCTCGCGGCCGACGTCACGTCGCCGCTCGACGTCCCGCCGATGAACACGAGTTCAATGGACGGCTACGCGATCCGCACGGCGGATCTGACGACGCAGGGCAACAGCCGCTTGCCGGTCTCGCAGCGCATTCCGGCCGGTCACGCGCCGGAGCCCCTGAAGCCCGGCACGGCGGCGCGCATCTTCACCGGCGCTACGGTGCCGCCCGGCGCCGACGCGATCGTGATGCAGGAGCAAACCGAAGCCGCCGGCGCGGAAGTCACCATCCTGCACAGTCCGCAACCGGGCGAATGGATCACGGCGCAAGGCGCGGATATCCGCAGCGGCTCGGTCATTCTTCCGGCGGGCACGCGGCTCACGCCGCAGGCGCTGGGACTCGCCGCCTCGGTCGGTTGCGCCGAACTGGTGGTGCGGCGGCGCGTCAAGGTCGCCGTGTTCTTCACCGGAGACGAGCTGACCATGCCCGGCGAGCCGCTGAAGCCGGGCGCGATCTACAACTCGAACCGTTTCACGCTGCGCGGCCTGCTGGAGAAGCTCGGCTGCGAAGTCACCGACTACGGCATCGTCGTGGACAAGCTCGACGCGACCCGCGCGACGCTGCGCGAAGCCGCCGAGGCGCATGACCTCATCCTGACTTGCGGCGGCGTGTCGGTGGGCGAGGAAGATCACGTGAAGCCGGCGGTGGAGGCAGAGGGCCGGCTTGCGATGTGGCAGATCGCGATGAAGCCGGGCAAGCCGCTCGCATTCGGCGCGGTGCGCCGCGCGGCGCAGCGTGGTGAGGCGGCGGAGTCGGCTTCCGCTGCGGCATTGGCCTCGGCCTCGGACTCGGCGGAAACCTTCTTTATCGGCTTGCCCGGCAATCCGGTGTCCAGCTTCGCCACTTTCCTGCTGTTCGTGCGTCCGTTCATCCTGAGCCTCGCCGGCGTGCAGACGGTCGCGCCGCGCGCACTGTCGCTGCGGGCGGATTTCACGCAGAGCAAGGCCGACCGCCGCAACGAATTCTTGCGCGCGCGCATCAACCCGGCCGGCGGCCTCGATCTGTTTCCGAATCAAAGTTCGGCCGTGCTGACGTCGACGGTCTGGGGCGACGGCCTGATCGATAATCCGCCGAATCACGCGATCAGCGCCGGCGAGACCGTGCGCTTCATTCCTTTTTCTGAATTGCTGAACTGAGGCCGGCCAGAGCCGGTGGCATCCCGATGAAGATTCAACTCCGATATTTTGCGAGCGTGCGTGAAGCGCTCGACCTGGCCGACGAAACCGTCGACCTGCCCGACGGCATCGCGACCGTCGGCGATGTGCGCGCGTGGCTGCGCGTGCGCGGCGGCATCTGGGCCGACACGCTGGCTGAAGGCCGCGCGCTGCGCATGGCCTGCAATCACGTGATGACCAGCGCCGGCACGCGCGTCACCGAAGGCTGCGAAGTCGCGTTTTTTCCGCCCGTCACTGGTGGCTGAGCCGCAACGCCGCCACGCCGCTTAACCGCATAGGAGCCACAGATGCCCGTTCGCGTCCAGACGGAAGACTTCGACCTCACTGCCGAGGTCGCCGCATTGCGCGCGCGCAATCCGAAGATCGGCGCCGTGGCGTGCTTCGTCGGCACCGTGCGCGATCTGAACGACGGCAGCACGGTCGAGACGATGGAACTCGAACACTATCCCGGCATGACGGAGAAGTCGCTGGAGGCGATCATCGTGAGCGCGCGCGAGCGCTGGCCGGGCATCGAGGTGTCGATCGTGCATCGGGTCGGCAAGCTCTATCCGCTCGATCAGATCGTTCTGGTGGCGACGACGGCCATGCATCGCGGGGAAGCGTTCGCGTCGTGCGAATTCGTGATGGACTACCTGAAGACCCAAGCGCCGTTCTGGAAGAAAGAGAAGACCGAGGCCGGTGAGCACTGGGTCGATGCCCGCGTCACCGACGACGCGGCGCTCGCCCGTTGGGGCATTGAATCGGGCAATCGGACGGGGGAGTAGGCGTGGCGGCTTCGGGTTTGCAGGATTCTGCGGGCCAAACAAGCATCTTGGCGCCACTCACGACGTTCTGAAGCGCTCCCAAAACTGTAACCGCTCGGGTGATGCTTTCCGGCCCGCCGGATGGGATAAAACGACCCTGAAGCCTGAACCCGGCTCATTCATCCCGCGCCCGGCCAATGATCCGCGCCGGAAACGGCTCGCCTGACGGACGCGCCGCGTGAGCCGCATCCTCACCGTCGCGCGGACGCCGTTTCGGCGCAACGCGCTCCAGCAATGCCTGCTGTTCCTCCGGAATCTTGTAGTCCCAGCCGAAACGGCTCAACTGTAGACTCTGCGCGATCCGCAGCGCCGGTTCCATGAAGCGCACCGCCGCGGCAGGCTGATAACGCGATTCGACCGTATCCAGAAACAGATACAGCCAGCGGCTGAAGTGCTGCGGCTCGATTCCCTCGAGCGGCTGATGCGCCTGCTGCACGTTGCCGCGGTATTGCTTCGCGCCCAGCACGAGGCTGCCCCAGAACGTGCACATCTTGGGCAGATGATCGTCCCAGCGGCCCGCCAGCGTCGCGTCGAATACAGGGCCGAGCAGCGCATCGGCACGCACGCGGTCGTAAAAGCCGTAGACGAGCTCGCGGATATTCGCCTCGGTGGGTTCGGAGGCGCGCTCGACGACCGGCGCGGCAGGGAAGGACGGGTTCATGCAAATTCCAAAAGAATGCGGCTATTCATCGCGCCTCGCAATAGGGCGCCGCGGAGCGTCAGGAATGGCCTCAAATCGAGGCCGAATGGAAGGAAGTAGGATGCGAACACCCCGCTTTTCGTAAGAATGCCCCAGGCAGGAAACGTTACCATTACTGCCGGACGACCCACCCCGCCTGTCTGCGCAGAACCGGAAAATATGCGTAGCGCCTGCATCTTAGGGCGAAGCGACGGCCCACGGCAACCCTTGCATCGACGCGGTTATCTCCCGGATCGCGGCTTGCGCTCATTGCAATACCTGCACTCATGAGACTGACCGACTATACGGATTACTCACTACGCGTCCTGCTCTACCTCGCCGTTCGCGGCAGCGGGTTGTCGACGATCCAGGACATTTCAGACGCGTACGGCATTTCCAAGAACCACTTGATGAAAGTCGTGCAGCAGCTCGGCGAACTCGGCTGGGTCGAGACCGTGCGCGGCCGCAACGGCGGCCTGCGGCTCGCGGAACAGACGAACGCGCTGACGGTCGGCGAAATCGTGCGCGCGACGGAAAGCGACTTTGCGCTGGTCGGCTGTTTTCCGGATCAGCACGGTGAGCGCCGTGGTTGCGTGATTACCGCGCAGTGCCGTCTGCGAAATACGCTCGAGGCGGCGCGCAATGCCTTCCTCGCCGAACTTGACCGTCATACCATTGGAGAGGTGGCGCAGCCGCACGGCCCGTTGGCCGCGCTGCTCGGTTTGAGCAACGTGATTCCGATTACGCCGGTCGCATCGGCTGGCGGCGACTCTGCGTCGCTGGCCTGAATGCGGCAGGCATTTCTCTCGCGTCAAATGTTAAATAGTTGACGCTTGAGGCAAAAAAGCGCTTGAAACCTGGATAAAACGCCTCATTTTGGTGGTAATCGAAATTGGAGGTCGCTTGATGAGAATCGACAAACTCACCACTAAATTCCAGGAAGCGCTGGCGGATGCCCAGAGTCTGGCCGTCGGCCATGACAATCAATACATCGAACCGGTTCACGTCCTTTCGGCGCTCGTCGCCCAACACGATGGCTCGGCGCGCTCGCTGCTCTCGCGTGCCGGCGTACACGTGCAGGCGCTGCAAACGGCGCTCGGCGACGCCATGACGCGTCTGCCGCAAGTGCAGGGCACGGACGGCAACGTGCAGATCGGCCGCGAGCTGACCGGTCTGCTGAACCAGGCCGACAAGGAAGCACAAAAGCTCAACGACACGTTCATCGCGAGCGAGATGTTCCTGCTCGCGGTCGCGGACGACAAAGGCGAGGCCGGCCGTCTCGCGCGTCAGCATGGCTTGTCGCGCAAGTCGCTGGAAAGCGCGATCGCCGCGGTGCGCGGCGGCTCGCAAGTGCATAGCCAGGACGCCGAAAGCCAGCGTGAAGCGCTGAAGAAATACACCGTGGATCTGACCGAGCGCGCGCGGGCCGGCAAGCTCGATCCGGTGATCGGCCGCGACGACGAAATCCGTCGTTCGATCCAGATCCTGCAACGTCGCACCAAGAACAACCCGGTGCTGATCGGCGAACCGGGCGTGGGTAAGACCGCGATCGTCGAAGGTCTGGCGCAGCGTATCGTCAACGGCGAAGTGCCGGAAACGCTCAAGGGCAAGCGCGTGTTATCGCTCGATATGGCGGCCTTGCTGGCGGGCGCCAAGTATCGCGGCGAGTTCGAGGAGCGCCTGAAGGCCGTGCTGAGCGACATTGCGAAAGACGAAGGCCAGACCATCGTCTTCATCGACGAAATTCACACCATGGTCGGCGCGGGCAAGGCCGAAGGCGCGATGGACGCGGGCAATATGCTCAAGCCGGCGCTCTCGCGCGGCGAACTGCATTGCGTCGGCGCGACCACGCTCGACGAATATCGCAAGTACATCGAAAAGGATGCCGCGCTCGAGCGCCGCTTCCAGAAGGTGCTGGTCGACGAACCGACGGTGGAAGCGACCATCGCGATCCTGCGCGGTCTGCAGGAAAAGTACGAACTGCATCACGGCGTCGATATCACCGACCCGGCGATCGTGGCGGCGGCGGAACTGTCGCATCGCTACATCACGGATCGTTTCCTGCCGGACAAGGCCATCGACCTGATCGACGAAGCCGCTTCGAAGATCAAGATGGAAATCGACTCGAAGCCGGAAGAGATGGACCGGCTCGACCGTCGTTTGATCCAGTTGAAGATCGAACGCGAAGCCGTCAAGAAGGAAAAAGACGAAGCGTCGCAAAAGCGTCTGCAATTGATCGAGGAAGAAATCGAGCGGCTGAATCGCGAATATTCGGACCTCGAAGAAATCTGGACTGCGGAAAAAGCCGCGGTGCAGGGCAGCGCGCAACTGAAGGAAGAGATCGAGAAAACGCGGGCGGAAATCACGCGTCTGCAACGTGAAGGCAAGCTGGAAAAGGTCGCCGAGTTGCAATACGGCAAGCTGCCTGGTCTCGAAGCGCAGTTGAAGGAAGTGACCAAGGCCGAGGCGAACGAGCAGAACAATCCGACGCGTCCGCGGCTCTTGCGCACGCAGGTCGGTGCGGAAGAAATTGCTGAAGTCGTGTCGCGTTCCACCGGTATTCCGGTGTCGCGCATGATGCAGGGCGAACGCGAAAAGCTGCTGCAGATCGAGGAGAAGCTGCACGCGCGCGTGGTCGGCCAGGACGAGGCGATCAGCGCGGTGGCCGATGCGATCCGCCGCTCGCGCGCGGGTCTGTCGGATCCGAACCGGCCGTACGGTTCGTTCCTGTTCCTCGGACCGACCGGCGTCGGCAAGACCGAGTTGTGCAAGGCGTTGGCGTCGTTCCTGTTCGATTCGGAAGATCATCTGATCCGTATCGACATGAGCGAATTCATGGAGAAGCACAGCGTCGCGCGGTTGATCGGTGCGCCGCCGGGATATGTCGGCTACGAAGAAGGCGGTTATCTGACGGAAGCCGTGCGTCGCAAGCCGTATAGCGTGATCCTGCTCGACGAGATCGAGAAGGCGCATCCGGACGTGTTCAACGTGCTGCTGCAAGTGCTCGACGACGGCCGCATGACCGATGGACAGGGCCGCACCGTGGACTTCAAGAACACGGTGATCGTGATGACGTCGAACCTCGGTTCGCAAGTGATCCAGTCGATGGTCGGCGAGCCGCAGGAAGCGGTGAAGGACGCGGTCTGGGAAGAAGTGAAGCTGCACTTCCGGCCCGAGTTCCTGAACCGGATCGACGACGTCGTGGTGTTCCATGCGCTCGACCGCTCGAATATCCAGTCGATCGCGCGGATCCAGTTGCAACGTTTGCACGAGCGGCTGGCCAAGCTCGACATGCAACTGGTGGTGTCGGATTCGGCGCTCGAGCACGTCGGCAAGGTCGGCTACGATCCGCTGTTCGGCGCGCGGCCGTTGAAGCGCGCGATCCAGCAGGAGATCGAGAACCCGGTCGCCAAGCTGATACTCGCCGGCAAGTTCGGTCCGAAGGACGTGATTCCGGTCGAACTGGAAGAAGGCAAGCTGGTGTTCGAACGCGTCGTGCATTAAGCGAAACGCGTTCTACGGAGAGAGGAAGGGCGGCGATCGAGCCGTTCCCGACGACGTTAAAAAGCGGCAACGAAGGTGACTTCGTTGCCGCTTTTTTTATGCCCGTTGATTGCGCAAGCGGGCACACGGCAGGCGAGGCCGCCCGCGTTGTTACGCGTTGCCTTTACCGAATAGCGCGGACAAGCCGCCGAGCGCGCCGAGTACGGTGGTGGCGTTCAGCTTGCCTTCGGCCGGCACTTCGCCTTCCGGCGTGGCCGCGTTGACGACGTGCGGCAGAATCTGCGACAGCAGGCCAGTGACCTGATCCGGCTGCACGCCGGCCTTCGCCGCGAGGTTGGTCACGGTCTCCGAGCCAAGCACGCTATGCAGCGCATCGGGCGCGATCGGCTGGTTCTCGCCGTTGCTGACCCACGAGGTCACGATGTCGCCGAGGCCTTTTTCCTTGAAACGGTCGATCAGGCCGTTCAGGCCGCCCGGCTGGCTATTGACGAATTCGAGTGCGGCCGAAACCAGGGCTTGCTGGCCACCGCCTTCGGGGGATTTGCCAACCAGGGAACCGAGTGTGTCGAGTAGGCTCATGACGGTCTCTCTTGAATGCCGACACGTGCTTGACGGGTCAGCGGGTGAAAACGCTGCGCGGTTGCGCGGCGCCGTGGAAGGAAGGCGGGCGGCGGCGCTGATGGTTCATCGCGTGGGATCACGCGCGTATCACCTGGGCCGTTACGCTGCCGGCGCACAATCCTGTTTCGTACTCCGTTTCATTCTGTCCGGTCCTCGTTTCGTGCGGTCAGGCACCGCCCGAGGCCGCCGCAGCCGATGCGGCCTTGCTCTTCTTGGCTTTCTTCTTCGATGCTTTGGTATCCGAGGCATCAGCCGGCGCCGCCGCTGCCGCAGTAGCCGGCGCGGAAGCCGCTGCCGCCTCGGACGCCGCAGCTTTGCTCTTCTTCTTCGACTTCGACGCCTTCGCGCCGGAAGCATCCGCCGGGGCGGCTGGCGTCGTGTTCGCAGCCGTGGTTGGCGCCGCCGTAGGCGCAGTAGCCGCGGGCGCTGCCTTGGTGCCGGCCGTGCTGCTCGGCTTCGCAGCGGGCTTGGCGCCGCTCGGCGGCGTGGACGAGCCATTGATCGTCAGACCGGCCGCTTCGAGATTGGTTACCGATTTGGCTCCGATGCCCTTGACGCGCGTGGCGAGATCATCGGCGTCTTTGAACGGGCCATTCTTGGTGCGTTCGTCGATGATCGCTTTCGCATGCACCGGGCCAATACCCTTAACCGATTCGAGCGCCGCCTGATCGGCGGAGTTCACTTCGACGGCCGCCGCAAATCCGGCCGACAGCGACAAAGCCAAAGCAACGCAAAGCATTAAAAGCTTCTTCAGCATGGCAAGCACTCCATTGAGGGCAAAAAAGTGAGCCGCAAAGGGACGACTCAAACGACTCGGGACGACGCATCCTGTCAGCATTCGCTGCGCTTAAGCATAGAACAAATTGCGCGCCCTTATTTGCGAACGCGGACGATTTATACCGATCGATTCATGACAAGTAAATCAGTGTGAACAAGATTTAAACCTTTTGCCTCGTTATTAGGCTCTTATGAGTTTATCGATCAAACCCCCACGCCATAAAAAAATGACCGTGGAGACAAATGACAGCACGACGCGCTTGACTTAGAGTGCACTCGAAGTCCTAACCTGAGTTCCGTCATGTCGAATATCTCGAAAGCACTCACCATCGGGCAGGTCGCTGAAACGATCGGCGTTTCGACGCATACGCTGCGCTACTACGAACAGGCCGGGCTGATTCGCGCCGTCGGCCGCACGCAGGCGGGGCATCGGCTGTATTCGCCGGCCGATCTCGACTGGCTGCAGTTCGTGATGCGCCTGAAGGCGACCGGTATGCCGATCGCCGGCATGCAGGCGTTCGCGGCGTTGCGCGCGCAAGGTCAGACGACGGTGGGCGCGCGCCGCGACATGCTGGTGGCGCATCGGGATGCGGTTTTGGCGCGAATCGCCGAGTTGCAGATCAACCTCGGCGCGATCGTCGACAAGATCGCGTACTACGAAGCGGCCGGGCGCGCACCGGCCGCCGATCATTCGACACGACAGACCGACGAAACCCAGGCGCATTCACATTCGGAAGAGGACTCACCATGGACCACGCACACAACGACCGCTACACCCGAGGCTGGGACAAACTGAAGCAGATCGACGGCTCGGCCGGCGAGCAGGTGATCGCCGCGCTCGCGCCGATCGCGCCGGATTTTGGCCGTCTGCTGATCGAATTCGGCTTCGGCGACATTTACAGCCGGCCGCAACTCGATCTGCGCGCGCGTGAAATCGCCACGATTGCCTCGTTGGCCACGCTCGGCTGCGCGCAGCCGCAGCTGAAGGTGCATATCGAGGCGGCGTTGAACGTCGGCTGCACGCGCGAGGAAATCGTCGAGGTGTTCATGCAGATGGCGCTTTATGCGGGATTTCCGGCGGCGCTGAATGCGCTGTTTGCCGCACGCGAGATTTTCGAGCGCCATGATCAGGCATTGAATGACGCGCAATCGGCGAGCGCCGCGCAGGTGCGGGAGAAGGAAACCCACGCGGGTTGAGATCCGCGAGGCAAGGGCGACAGCAAGGGTAGGGCGAGCGGCTGCTTGGATCAGCCGCTTTTTATTGAGCCTGCAACGCAACTAACGGTCTATTATTGGCAGCCACTACGACAGAGCGTATGTGGGCAGGAACCAAACAGCGGCTTATCAGGAAGAAAGCCCGGCCATTCTGCAGCCTACGACAGACAACCCCGTCAAGTCGCCGAATCCGCCCGAAGCGCCGCCTCGGCATGCGAATGCCGCTTGCTCACCACACGCCAATACATCAGCAAGCCGATGCCCGCAATCGCGAGACTCGCGGTATTCGCCACCCAGAAACCGCGCGCGCCGGTCAGCCATTCCGGCGTGACGCCGGTCACGTTGAAGCCGAGCACATAGCCGCCGCCGAGCCCGACGCCCCACAGCGCCACCGCGTAGATCACGGTCGGCACGACCGCCACCTTGTAGGCGCGCAGCACGAACGCGGTGGTGATCTGCAATGCATCGAACAGGTGGTAGCACACGACGATCAACACCAGCGGCAACGCCGCCGCCACGACCTGCGCATTCGGCGTATAGCCTTCGATGATGTAGGGCCGCAGCACCAGCACGATCGCGCCGTAACAGCAGGCGATCGCCATGGCCATCATGATGCCGTGACGCGACAGCGTGCGCGCCGCTTCCGGACGATGCGCGCCGAGCGCCTGCGCGACCAGCGTCGACGAAGCGATGCCGATCGACAGCGGCGTCATGTACAGCACCGCGCCGATATTGCCGGCGATCTGGTGGCCGGCCAGCGTCGTCGTGCCGAAGCGCGCAATGAAGAGCGCCATGAACGTGTAGGAGGTCACTTCGATCAGATACGACAGGCCCATCGGAATGCCCAGCCGCAATTGCGCCGCCTGGCGTCGCCAGACCGGCCAGCAGAACTGCGCGAAGATCGCGAACGGCGTGAATACGTCGACGCGCGTCAGCAGCAGCATGCCGAGTGCGGCCAGCGCCCAGTTGATCATGGTGCTGGCGAGCGCGCAGCCCGGCCCACCGAGCGCCGGCACGCCGAACCCGCCGAAGACGAACCACGTATTGAGCGGCACCTTCAGCAGCAGCGCGCCGATCTGCAGGATCATCACAAGCCGCGGCTTGCCGACCGCATTGGTGATCGAACTGTAGACGCGAAAAGCGAGGCCGGCCGGCAAGCCGAAGGCCAGAATCCGCAGATACGCGACAGTGCGCTCGTGCAGCGCCTCGGGCACGCGCGCCAGCTGCAGCACGGGGCCCGGAAAAAACAGAATCAGGAAGCCGATCACGGTCAGCGCCGCCGCGAGCCACAAGGCCTGGCGAACTTCCTCGCCGATCTCGGCATAGCGGCGCGCGCCGTAGAGTTGCGCGGTAATCGGTTGCAGCGCGGTCAGAATGCCGGTCAGGCCGATATACACGGAGATATAGATCGACGAGCCGAGGCCGAGCGCGGCCAGGTCGACTGCCGAGTAGCGGCCGACCATCGCCGTATCGATCACGCCAAACGCGATGATCGCCAGTTGGCCGATCAACACCGGCCACGCGAGGCCGGCGATTTTCCGTACGTCGGCGAGCATGCTCAGTCGGACTTCTTGTGCCAGTTGCGGCGTTTGACGACTGGCGGCTTCGGACGGTCGATGCGCACGTACAGACGGAAGCGTTCGTCACGGTCGGCCACGCGGCGGCCTTCCCACACCAGCTTCCAGACGAAGTCGGACATTGCGCTCGGTTCGCCGTAATCCTGCGTGTCCTGACGCAGGATCACATCGCAGTCCTGGTCGAAGGAGAAGTGCATGTCGCCGAAATAGGCGAAGGTCGCGATCTGCGCATTGCCGAGGCGCACCGGTGAAATGCAGGTGTAGTCGTCCGGCAGATGGGCGGATATCTGTTCAGCGACGTCCTTATAGGTCCGGCTGTAGTTGACGACCGGCAGCCATAGCGTCATGAGCAGCACCCACATCAAGGTGGTGCCGGCGCTCGAAAGCACCACGCTGCGCCACAAGACTTTCGGATGGCGCGCGAGACGCCACCGCACCAGCACGAACCAGCAGATCGTCACGGCGACCGCGCACACGAACGACAGGATCTTGAACTGCGGCGCGAAGCCCGGCGCGAGACGCGCGAGGTTGCGCGCGAGCGGATGCGGGAAGCCGGTCAGCCCCGCGATATAGACCAGCCAGACGAAGCTGCCGAGAATCGTGAAGCTCAGGAGCGCGAACCAGTCGATCGCGTTGATCGCGCCGCGCTTGAGCGTGGGCAGTGCGAAAGCGGCCAGCACCGCGAGCGGCGGCAGCAGCAGCATGTAAAGCCGGTTCGACTGATGGCTTTGCAACACGACCAGCACGAACAGCGGCCCGATTACTGAAAGCGGAATGGCCACGTGTGGCGCGCGCCGCAGGCCCGACCAGCTGAACCATGCCCAGAGTGCCAGCGGCCACGCCGGCCAGGTGAAGAGCGGCAGGTTTTTCAGCGCATAGCCGGCGACCGAGCCGGGCGGCCCGGCGAACGAACTCAAGCTGACGTGCACCCACTGATTGAGGTACCAGACGGCGTCGTTGGGGAAGGCGGCGAGCGCGGCGATCGGCCACGCCACGGACAGCACGAGCGCCACCGGCAGACCCGCCAGCAGGAGCCACCGCGAGCGCGTCTCGCGCACGATCAGGGTCATCGCCAACGTGCCGAGCAGCAGTGCGCCGACCAGCACCGGGCTGCTGGCCAGGGTGACCAGGGCGATGGCGAGTCCCCAGATCAGCGCGCCCTGAATCGGCTTGTCGATCATGCGCACGAGCCCGTACACGAGCATCGCGATGCCGAAGAACTGCGCGAGCTGCGGCGTGGTCTCGTGGCCGCGCTCGGCGAGGCCGAAACAGGCGAGCAGGATCAACAGCGCGCCGTCGGCGAGCGTGCGGCCGTAGTCGCGTGGTTCCGGCTCGCCGCCGAACGCGTACTTGAACGGCTGGACTTCGGCGCGGCGGCCGAGCAGGTAAGCGGCATACCAGACGAACGCGCAGCCCGCGCAGAACATCAGGCCGGTGAAGACACGCGAGGCATTGCTCGCATCGACCCATGGCGCGAGCAGGCGGATCGCGCTGGCGCCGAACCAGTAGCCGAGCGGACCGTCTTCAGTGAGGTATTTGCCGACCAGATTCGGCAGCAGCCAGTCGTGCGCGCCGCCGTTCGCCATGGTCCACATGACGCCGAAGCCGGCTGCATCCTCGTTCTTCCACGGATCGCGGCCGAACAGTCCGAACGATGCGTAGACGATACAGATGGTCAGCAACAGCCAGCGCGGCAACGCACTGGTCGCTGAAGCAGTGAGGCGAACGACAGGTCTCATGCGGTGTGTGGATATCGGATAAGCGGTGCAGCCGGGACCGGACGGCATGTCCGGCTGGAATGGCCAATTTGGAGCATCCGGCATTGTAGTCGTGCCGTGCGATGCGCGTCACGGCCGGTAACGGCTCGCAACGTCGTTGGGAAAGCTGTAACACGAGTTCGGCGCTGCGCCGCGCGCGAGCGCTTGACCCTCGGGCATTGGCGATGAATCAGCCAGGCGACAAAAAAGGGCAGCTCGCGCTGCCCTTTTTGCTCCTGCTTCGCTGCCGGCCAGAGCCGGCGACGAGCCAGGTATTACTTCGCTGCTGCCTTGCCGGTAGCGCGCGAGCCGAACTTGTTGCGGAACTTCTCGACGCGGCCTGCCGTGTCCATGATCTTTTGCTGGCCGGTGTAGAACGGATGCGATTCCGACGACACTTCAATCTTGGCGAGCGGGTAGGTCTTGCCGTTGAATTCGGCGGTTTCACGCGTCTGGATGGTCGAGCGCGTCACAAACTTGAAGTCGTTCGAAACGTCGATGAACAGAACTTCGCGGTAATCCGGGTGAATGCCTTCTTTCATGGTCTTTCCTTTAATCTGGCGGTAGCCAACCCGCGTGCGACCGTATTTGAACGGACCGCATCTAGGCGCGAGCCACTTGCCTATGGTCGAAAAACGGCGATTATGCCAGAAAATCAGTCGCTTGACGACTTTTGCGCCGGCTTTTTGCTAACGGTGCATGCCGTTTTCACGGCTGTTTTGCAGGGTCGCGGCGCGTGTGCGCACCGGGCGGCGGCCGTTGCCTGGCGGGCGTTGCGCGTCAGCCGGACGTGAATGTCATGCCGACTCGCGCCGGATCCTGCCTGTAATAGCGTGCGAGCAACCGGTAAAGCTCCGGATACTCGGCTTCGAACGCCTGCGGTTGGACGAACAGCGCCTCGCTGCAAACGGCAAAAAATTCCGATGGGTGGTCTGCCGCGTACGGATCGATCAGCGAGTCGCGCTCGAAGCGCGCCCAGCGGCGCTCGGGCACCGCGTCGACTTTCGCGCAGAAGTGGTCGTAAGCGTGGTCGAACACGTCGGCCCACGCTTGGGAATCGAGCGGCGCGTGCCAGCGGCGAATGAGCGGTGGGTGGCCGTCCGCCTCGCCGTTCAGCATGTCGATCTTGTGCGCGAATTCGTGAATCACGACGTTATAGGCGTCCGAGCCGTCCGTCATCTGCGCGTCTTCCCACGACAGCACCACGGGTCCGCCTTCCCATGCTTCGCCGCTCGCGTCCTGTTCGACTTCGTGCACCACGCCGTCTTCGTCCTCGACGGTTTTGCGGATCACGAACTCGCCCGGATAGACGATCACGCCGACCCAGCCGCGATACAGATCGAGGCTCAGGTTCAGCACCGGCAGACACGCTTGTGCCGCGATCGCCACGGTCATCGCGTCGGTCAGCTCAAGCTCGTGCGCGGTCGAAAATTCCTTCTGCGCGAGGAACAGGCTCGTCAGTTCGCGCAAGCGCACGAGCTCCGGCGCATCGAGATGCGCGAGGAACGGCAGGCCGTCGAGCGTGGCCTGCCAGAGCGAATCGTCGATCGCGTAGTCGCGCAGCGCGCGCTCGCGCCGGCGTGTGCCGAACCATTGAGTCAGTTTCGAGAGCATGGCCTGAAGCAACCTTTAGTCGATCTGTTTTTGCCACGCGGCAAATAGGCCGCCGCATATCGCCACGCCGATCAGGAAGTAGAAGCCGTCCAGCGAGGCCAGAAAACTGGCCTGTTGCGCGACCGTGCGGCTGATTTCCACGATCGCCAGCGAGTGCGCCTCGGACGGCGAGCGGCCGGCGACGGCAAAGCCATTCGTCAGCGCGGCGAGCGAGTTCTGGAACAGAGGATTGTACGGATTCACGAACTCCGCGAGGCGAGTTTCGTGCAGCGCCTGCCGATGCTGCTCGACGATGATCACGGAGGCCGTCGCGAACGACATGGTCAGTTGCCGCACGATGTTTTTCAGCCGGTAGCCGTGCGTGAATTCTTCGATGGCGAAAATTCTGAATGTCAGATTGGCGACCGGCAGCACGATGAACAGCAACAACAGGCCGCGCAACAGCAGCGGCAGCAGCAACGCCGCTTCGCCGACGCCGGGCGACATGCGCGTCATCCACGCCGCCGCGAACGCGGCCACCGCGAAGCCGGGCACGATGATCCACTTCTTGCGCGGCAGCAGCTTCGCATAACGGAAATAGACGAACAGGGCACTCGCCGAAATCAGCGACGTCACGCCGACCAGTTGCCCGGTGTTTTCGACCGGATAGCCGAGTCCACTCTCGAGAAAGCGCGAGATCAGATAGCTGAACACGGTCGAGATGTAGTAGTAGAACATGTAGAGCACGAGCCCGACCTGGAAGACCTTCTCTCGCAACGCATTGAGGCGCACGAGCGGCGCGGGATGATGCCACTGGTGATAGGCGAACCAGCCTAGCGCGACGATCCCGGCGACGCTCAGCAGAATCAGTCCGGGCGACGCGCTGAACAACTGGAAGCGCACCTGCTGCATCACGATTTGCAGCGCGCCTTGTGCGAACGCGAAGATAATGTACGGCCAGAAATGGGCGGCGCCCCGTTCCTCTGGCAGGCGGTTGCCGGAGTCGGGCAGCGCGAGCAAGGCCAGCACGGCGAACAGCACGCCCACGGGCGCCGTGCACGCGAACAGCGCGCGCCAGTCGAAATGCCCGACCAGTTGGCCGCCGATCAGCGGCGCGAGCGCGCTGCTCAGGACGATCAGCACGAGAAACGCACGGGTGGCCGCGGGCCGCTGCTGCGGTTTGAAACTCATCTGAATCAGGATGCGGCAGGTGCCCATCATCGGGCCGATGAAATAGCCCTGGAAGCCACGCGCGAATGCCAGTTCGATCGACGATTCGCACATCGCCGCGGCCACCGCGCCGGCAGCATAGAGCAGCATGCAGCCGGCCACGTAGCGCCGGTAACCGAAGCGTTCGACCCACCATTGCTGCTGCAGGATGCCGAGCACCGCCGCGACTGCATAGGCGCTCGACGCCCACACTAGTTCATCGGGCGACGCGTTGATGCCGCCGGCGATATAGCTGGTGAAAAACGAGAAGATCGAGTTGTCGAAATAATCGAGGCCGGTGACGACGGCCAGCACCCAGGGGAAGAAATCGCCGCGCAGTTTTTCGACGCTGAACAACCGTACGCGGGATGACGTCGTGCTCATGAAGATTCGCCCGGCGTGGGGTCGTCAGATTCTTTTGCCTGCTTTGCGGGTGGCGCATTGCCCGCTTTGGCGCGCGCGCTGCGGCGCTGTTCGAGCAGCGCCTCTGCGTTCTCGCCAGCGAGGCGCCGCTTGAGATAGTCGAGGTCGGGGCTCAGTTCGGCGCGCAGCTTCTGCGCTTCCTTCAGTTCGCGGCGCATGCTTTCGATGCGCGCGTCGAGTGCTGCGACCTGTTGCTCGATGGCGTCGTGAATCTGCTGCAGCGATTCGGTCGAGTAGCGGTGGCCGCCGTCGACGGCCTCCAGCGGACGCTTGAGCATTTCGGTGACGCTGTGCAGCGAGAAGCCGAGCGAGCGCAAACGCAGAATGCGGCCGAAGCGCTTCAGATCATCCTCGTCGTAAAGCCGGTAGCGGCCTTCGCTGCGCATGGGCGAAACGAGGCCGCGTTCCTCGTAGTACTTCAGGGTGCGCGCGGTGACGCCGAGACGTTCGGCGGCGTCGCGTACCGTCAGCAGAGTGGGTGAGTCCTTGGACATAGGCGTGTGACAGATATGACGGATTGGTTGCATTGTACTTCAACGTGTACGTTCACGTACATGTTGCTGCGCTAGACGACGTCGACGTTGGGAAGCTGACATGGTTTGCGCGCGACGCGGAGACGACAAAAAGGCGGACGAAAAAAAACCGCTCGTTTGCGACGAGCGGCTTTTCTATGCGATGCGGATGAAACGGCTAGTGCGGCAATATCGGCCCAAGGCCTTAGCTGCCACCGCCACGACGCATCATGTCGAAGAACTCGGAGTTGCTCTTCGTCTGACGGATCTTGTCGAGCAGGAATTCCATCGACTCGACTTCGTCCATGTCGTGAATGAACTTGCGCAGCACCCAGATCTTTTGCAGCACTTCGGGCTTGATCAGCAGTTCTTCGCGGCGCGTGCCTGACTTGTTCAGGTTGATCGACGGGTAGACGCGCTTTTCAGCAAGACGGCGCTCGAGGTGCACTTCCATGTTGCCGGTGCCCTTGAATTCTTCGTAGATCACGTCGTCCATGCGGCTGCCGGTTTCGATCAGCGCCGTGCCGATGATAGTCAGCGAGCCGCCTTCCTCGATATTGCGCGCCGCGCCGAAGAAGCGCTTCGGACGTTGCAGCGCGTTGGCGTCGACACCACCCGTCAGCACCTTGCCCGAGGCCGGCACGACGGTGTTGTACGCACGCGCGAGACGCGTGATCGAGTCGAGCAGAATCACCACGTCGTTCTTCATTTCGACGAGGCGCTTGGCTTTTTCGATCACCATTTCGGCGACTTGCACGTGACGCGCGGCCGGTTCGTCGAACGTGGAGGCGATCACTTCGCCCGCCACCGAACGCTGCATTTCGGTCACTTCTTCCGGGCGTTCGTCGATCAGCAGCACGAACAGCACGACATCCGGATGGTTCTGCTTGATCGCGTGAGCGATGTGCTGAAGCATCACGGTCTTGCCGGACTTCGGCGACGCCACCAGCAGGCCGCGTTGCCCTTTGCCGATCGGCGCGATCATGTCGATGATGCGGCCCGTGACGTTTTCTTCGCCACGCATTTCACGTTCGAGCAGCAGCACCTTGTTCGGGTGCAGCGGCGTCAGGTTTTCGAACATGATCTTGTGCTTCGAGGCTTCCGGCGGCTGGCCGTTGACCTTGTCCACCTTCACCAGCGCGAAATAGCGTTCGCCGTCTTTGGGCGTGCGCACTTCGCCTTCGATCGTGTCGCCCGTATGCAGGTTGAAGCGGCGGATTTGCGACGGGCTGATGTAAATATCATCCGTGCTGGCGAGGTACGAGGTTTCCGGCGAGCGCAGGAAGCCGAAGCCGTCCGGCAGCACTTCAAGCGTGCCGTCGCCGAAGATCGTGTCGCCCGTTTTGGCTCGTTTTTTTAGAATGGCAAACATCAATTCCTGCTTGCGCAGGCGGTTCGCACTTTCGATCTCGAGGCCATTGGCCATCTCGATCAATTCGGACACGTGCAGAGTCTTAAGCTCGGATAAATGCATACGGAGAACCCGCAGGAGAAGGTGCGACGAAATGAAATCTGGGAGGAGAGTGAGCGGAACCGCTCAAGGACTTACACGTCTTTTCGACGTTTTGCGGATTCTAGCATAGCACACGCCAGTTTCCGTCAGTGCGACGGCATGGCATCTTTCTTGTTGAGCGTGTTGCCGGCTGACAACACGCTCAACACAACGCGCCCGCGGGCCCCGGAAGGCTCGGAGCGCGCCGTTGCGACCGCTATTACAGGTTGCCGTCGAGGAACGCGGTGAGTTGCGACTTCGACAACGCGCCGACTTTCTGCGCGGCGACAGCGCCGTTCTTGAACAGGATCAGCGTGGGGATGCCGCGCACGCCGAACTTGACCGGCGTCGATTGATGTTCGTCGACGTTGATCTTGGCGATTTGCAGGCGATCGGCGTAATCCTTCGCGACTTCGTCGAGGATCGGCGCGATCATCTTGCACGGACCGCACCATTCAGCCCAGAAATCGAGCAGCACGGGTTTATCGGATTTAACGACGTCCTGTTCGAACGATGCGTCGCTAATATGCTTGATTTGTTCGCTCATTGTATGAATACCTCTATCGGTTCGAGGCCCGCCTGAATTGCTCGCCACGATACGTCAAAACCTAAGGAAACTTCCGTTCGCTTTGCCGCAATCGGAGCCTTTCGACACACGCCGGAAAAGGTGAAAGCCCGTTTCGGAATATGCGGAGAGCTCGCGCTTGCGGGTCATCCGTACGGCAGTTTAGCTTAATTCGCTATGCGTTGCCGGGGGCGATAGTACCCATCAGGGGCAGTGGGGCCAACGGCTGCCGATGAAGTGCCACCGTGTTTCATCAACCATGACGCAGCCTATCTGGAGGCTCCGCAGCCAAACTCAAGTGGCATCCGCACGGGTTGGTCGCGGCATTCGTCTATATGGTGTAAAGGGCGCGATTCGGCGCGCCGTTGACGCTTTGCTCGTATTAACAGTCGCACGACGGCCCAAGCGGTGATAGAATGTTTCGTGACGGGCCTCCTCGCATGGAGGGATGGTCAACCTGGTCAGGTCGGGAACGAAGCAGCCACAGCCGTTTTCCACCAGTGCCGAGGGTCGGGCTCGTCACCTTCCTTTTTCTGTTTTCTCTAGTTGTTCTCCGCGGGTTCTTCCGCGAACGCTTTCCATCTCCTGTTTTACCCTGAGTGCAGCGGCATGCAACCGTGCCTTATCGTGTTTTCGCGCGCCTTATCTATTTTTTTCTATCGGTCCGTTAGGCAGTTTCAATGAAGTGGCGCGAAGCGTTCGCGCGCCGTCGCGAATCGGTTTTGCGCGGCATCGTTACTGATACAATTTCCGGATGACCTATCAAGTTCTCGCACGCAAATGGCGGCCGAAGGATTTCGCTTCGCTCGTCGGACAGGAGCACGTGGTGCGCGCGCTCACGCACGCGCTCGACGGCGGCCGTCTGCACCATGCCTATCTGTTTACCGGCACACGCGGCGTCGGCAAAACCACGCTGTCGCGCATCTTCGCCAAGGCGCTGAATTGTGAAACCGGTGTGACCTCCACGCCGTGCGGCGTGTGCCGCGCGTGCCGCGAGATCGACGAAGGGCGCTTCATCGACTATGTGGAGATGGACGCGGCGAGTAATCGCGGCGTCGACGAAATGGCGGCGCTGCTGGAGCGCGCCGTCTACGCGCCGGTGGATGCGCGCTTCAAGGTCTACATGATCGACGAAGTGCACATGCTGACCAACCACGCCTTCAACGCCATGTTGAAGACGCTGGAAGAGCCGCCTTCGCACGTCAAGTTCATTCTCGCGACTACGGATCCGCAAAAGATTCCGGTTACGGTGCTGTCGCGCTGTCTGCAGTTCAATCTGAAGCAGATGCCGGCCGGCCATATCGTCTCGCATCTCGAGCACATTCTCGGCGAAGAGAAGGTGCCGTACGACGCCCAGGCGCTGCGCCTGCTCGCGCGCGCGGCCGACGGTTCGATGCGCGACGCGCTCTCGCTGACCGATCAGGCAATCGCCTATTCGGCCAATCAGGTCAATGAAGAAGCCGTGCGCGGCATGCTCGGCGCGCTCGACCAGAGCTACCTGATTCGTCTGCTCGACGCGCTCGCGGACGGCGACGGCGTCGCGGTGCTGTCGGTTGCCGACGAGATGGCGTTGCGCAGCCTGTCGTTTTCGACGGCGCTGCAGGATCTGGCGAGTTTGCTGCATCGGATCGCGTGGGCGCAATTTGCGCCGTCGTCGGTGCTGGACGAGTGGCCCGAGGCGGCCGACCTGCGGCGGTTCGCTGAAGCGCTGAGCGCCGAGCAGGTGCAATTGTTCTATCAGATCGCGACGATCGGCCGAAGCGAACTGGGTCTCGCGCCGGACGGATACGCCGGCTTCACCATGACGCTGCTGCGCATGCTCGCGTTCGAACCGGCGCCGACGGGCGGTGGTGGCGCAGTGGGTTCGGGCCGTGCGCCTGGCCAGGCGGGGGCGAGTGGGGCGAAACGCGCGGGTGCGCCGGCTGTGGCCGCGCACCAGGGCGCGTCGGGAGCGCCAGCGATCGCGGGTGCGAGCGCTGTGTTGGGGAGTTCGCGTGGAGCGAGCGTGGACGCCACTGCGCCGGTCCGCGAGACGCAGACTGGCAATGCTGCGGCAGTAGGTAAGGGCGCTGCGGCTGACGCATCGGTTCAGCCTGCGCAGCAAACCAATAGCTCGATTGAAGTACGGCCTGCTGATAACAGCATTCAAGCTACGCCGCCGGATTCTGCTCAAGGCATGGCAGCAGAGCAATCGCTTGATGCGCAGCCGGCAATCACCGCCGAGTCGGCGCCGGTTGTTCATGAGGTGAATTCAGCGCCGTTGCAGGCGGTGGACGATGCCGCCGCGACACCTGCGTCGCCAGTGTCGTCTGCAACCCCTGCGGCCGCCGCCTTGGCGCCGTGGGATGACGCGCCCGCCGACTCGGCAGCGAACGAAGCTTCCGTAACCGCTGGCGTTGATGGCTCGGCCACAACTGAAGCCCCCGCAGCCGCATCCCTCGACGACTCAGCGCCCGCGTCTTCGCTAAGCGCACCCGCAGCCGCCGCGCTCGCACGCACCGAGCAGGCCGCAGCAGTACCGTCTCAAGAGCCGTCACCCGCAGCCGATAGCGCGCCGCGTCGCGCAGGCGGCGCGAGCGCCGCACTCGACGTCTTGCGCAGCGCCGGTTTGAAAGTGTCCTCGGACCGTGGCCGCGCAACCGCGGCAGCGGCCGCGAAGCCCGCCGCGCCGGCTACGCCGAAGCCGGCCGCGCCGCGCGTCGTTGTTCCCGTGCCGACGCCGGGCGCCGCGCGCCGCGCGCCGCAGCAGGATGCCGCGCCAGCAGCGCCGGCCGCTCGCGCCGCAGGGGCAGCGCAGTCAGCGCCCGCGCAGCGTAACGGCGCCGAGCAAAGCGGCTCGTCGGTGCCCCCGTGGGACGACATGCCGCCCGACGAATACATGCCGCTCACCGCCGCGGACGAAGGCTACTACGGCCTGCCGGACGACAGCTACATGCCCGTGTTCGACAGCGGCCCTGACGATGTCCGCGTAAGCGCGACGCCAGCGGCCACACCCGCGCCGGTGGTCGATCAACGTCCGCTGCCGCCCGCCGTGCCGCTCGATCCGCTGGGTTTCAAAGGCGACTGGCCGGCGCTCGCCGTCGACCTGCCGCTCAAGGGCATTTCATATCAGCTCGCATTCAACAGCGAACTGATGGCGCTCGAAGGCAACACGCTCAAATTGAACGTGCCTGTTCCGCAGTACGCGGAAACCTCGCGGGTCGCTAAACTGAAAACGGCGCTCGCCGACAAGCTCGGCCAGACTGTCGAGGTGCTGGTCGAAGTCGGTCCGGCGCGCCGCACGGCCGCCGCGCACGACGCCGCCCTGCGCGCGCAGCGTCAGCAGGAGGCCGAGCGCGAGATCGGCGCCGATCCGTTCGTGCAGTCGCTGATTCGCGAGTTCGGCGCGAGCATCGTGCCGGGCTCGATCCGCCCGATTACTCCGGACGCCGGTTCGAACGGCGCGCCGTCGGTCCACTGATTCGCCGCGCGATGCACCATAGCGCGCCCGATTTCCGAATTTCACGCTATCAAGAAGGAGCATGTCCATGATGAAAGGCCAACTCGCCGGGCTGATGAAGCAAGCCCAGCAGATGCAGGAAAACATGAAGAAGATGCAGGAGCAACTCGCGCTGATCGAAGTCGAGGGGCAGTCGGGCGCCGGTCTCGTGAAGGTGACGATGACCTGCAAGAACGACGTGCGCCGCGTATCGATCGACCCGAGCCTGCTCGCCGACGACAAGGACATGCTGGAAGACCTCGTCGCCGCTGCGTTCAACGACGCCGTGCGCAAGGCCGAAGCCACCGCCCAGGAAAAGATGGGCGGCATGACCTCGGGCCTGCCGCTGCCGCCGGGCTTCAAGCTGCCGTTCTGAACCAGGCCGCCGCAAGGTGGCGGGTCACGCGCCGTAGCTGCTGTCGCCGCGGCGTGAACGGAACGCGCGAATTGCGCACGCTGCACGTGCCGTCTGTGCGGCACTCGCTGCGCGCGTGTTCCGGCTGGACCCGACCGGCCGTGGCTCGGCTGAAGTGCGCATCGCGCGCGCTTAACCGGGCCGTCGCCGGAATGATGTAAACCGATCGAATCAACCGCATCGCCACCCGGACAGCCGGGCACTACCCACTTCGACGCCGATCCGCATGAAACAACCTTCCGCCTTGTCGGCGCTCGTCGAAGCGCTGCGCGCGCTGCCCGGTGTCGGGCCGAAGTCCGCGCAACGCATGGCGTACCACCTGATGCAGCACGACCGTGACGGCGCCGAAAAACTCGGCCGCTCGCTGCTGTTCGCCACCGAGCATCTGCAGCACTGCGAGAAGTGCAACACCTTTACCGAAGCGCAGATCTGCGAGGTCTGCCTCGATGAAGAGCGCGATCCCACCTTGCTGTGCGTCGTCGAGACGCCCGCCGACCAGATCATGCTCGAGCAGACCATGACCTATCGCGGCCTCTATTTCGTCTTGATGGGGCGCCTGAGTCCGCTCGACGGCATCGGTCCGAAGGAGATTCATTTCGACCGGCTGGTCAGACGCGCGTCGGATGGCGTCGTCAAGGAAGTCGTGCTCGCCACCAATTTCACCAACGAAGGCGAGGCGACCGCGCATTATCTCGGGCAGACGCTCAAGGCGCGCGGCCTCGCCGTCACGCGCCTCGCGCGCGGCGTGCCGGTGGGCGGCGAACTCGAGTATGTCGACGCCGGCACCATCGCCCGCGCCATGCTCGATCGTCGCTCGATGTAGAAGGCGCCCGCCGCACGGCAACGGGCGTCAGGATCGGAACGGCTTTGCATGGGGCAGGAGTAGGCGCTAAAGCGCCAACTCCTGCCGACAAAGGAGACACATGAGCGCTACCTCTGAATCAGGCGCGAGCGCCGCGCCTCAGGATAAAACCGGCCCGCTCGCCGGCGTCAAGGTGCTGGAGCTCGGCACGCTGATCGCTGGCCCGTTCGCCGCGCGCTTTCTCGGCGAGTTCGGCGCCGACGTCATCAAGATCGAAGATCCCAATGGCGGCGACCCGCTGCGCAAGTGGCGCAAGCTCTATCCGGAAGTCGGCGGCACGTCGCTCTGGTGGGCCGTGCAGGCACGCAACAAGAAATCCGTCACGATCAATCTGAAGGCCGAAGAGGGCAAGGAGATTGTGCGGCGCCTCGCGAAAGAAGCGGATATCGTCGTCGAAAATTTTCGGCCGGGTTTGCTGGAAAAACTCGGGCTCGGCTATGACGTGCTCTCTGCGGAAAACCCCGGCCTCGTGATGGTGCGCCTGTCCGGCTACGGCCAGACCGGCCCGTATCGCGACCGGCCCGGTTTTGGCGCGATTGCCGAATCGATGGGCGGCCTGCGTCATATCACCGGCTATCCGGATTTGCCGCCGCCGCGCATCGGCATTTCGATCGGTGATTCGATCGCCGCGCTGCACGGCGTGATCGGCGCGCTGATGGCGCTGCATCACAAGCAGGTGAACGGCGGCAAGGGGCAGGTCGTCGACGTCGCGCTGTACGAGGCCGTCTTCAACATGATGGAAAGCGTGGTGCCCGAGTACGGCGTGTACGGGATGGTGCGCGAGCGCACCGGCGCGTCGCTGCCGGGGATCGTGCCGTCCAATACGTATCCGTGCCGCGACGGCAGCATCGTGATCGGCGGCAATAGCGATCCGATCTTCAAGCGCCTGATGATCGCCATCGAACGCGAGGATCTCGCGGACGATCCGGCGCTCGCGCACAACGACGGCCGCGTGCCGCGCACCCAGGAAATCGACGGCGCGATCGCCGCGTGGCTCGCCACGCGCACCATCGACGAAGCCCTCGCGGTGCTGAATGCCGCCGACGTGCCGGTGGGCCGCATCTACAGCGTGGCGGACATGTTCACCGATCCGCAGTTCATGGCGCGTCAGATGATCCAGCGTTTCAAGTGGCAGGACGGTCAGGAAATCACGCTGCCGTCGGTTACGCCGAAGCTCTCGGCCACGCCGGGCGAGACGCGCTGGCTGGGCCCGGAACTGGGTGAACATACCGATGAAGTCCTGCAATCGCTAGGTTATGATGCAGACCACATTGCAAGGTTGCACGCGCAACAGATCGTTTGAGCAGCACACGCGGCGCCCACGAGCGCCGTGCTAAAAGATAAAACCGGACAACAAAAGTTTGGAGACTCGAGACCATGCAACGGAGAAGTTTTCTCGCCGGCACCGCCGCACTCGCGGGCGCTACGCTCGCCGCCACGCCACTCGCCTTCGCGCAGGGCAAACCTGAAACCAGCAAGGTGGCGATCGCCGTCGGCGGCAAGAACCTGTTCTACTACTTGCCGCTCACCATCGCCGAGCGTCGCAACTACTTCAAGGACGAAGGGCTAGAGGTCGAAATTTCCGACTTCGCCGGCGGCTCGCAAGCGTTGAAGGCGGCGGTCGGCGGCAGCGCGGATGTGGTGTCCGGCGCGTTCGAGCATACCTTGCTGCTGCAGGCGCAAAAGCAGATGTTCCGCGAATTCGTCCTGCAGGGACGCGCGCCGCAGATCGTGCTCGCGGTCTCGAAGAAGACCATGCCGAACTACAAGTCGATCGCCGATCTGAAGGGCAAGAAAATCGGCGTGACCGCGCCGGGTTCGTCGACCTCGATCATGGCGAGCTTCGTGCTGGCAAAAGCCGGGCTGAGCGCGAAAGACGTCGCGTTTATCGGCGTGGGCGCGGGCGCCGGCGCGATCGCCGCGTTGCAGTCGGGGCAGATCGACGCGATCGCCAATCTCGACCCGGTCATGACCAAGCTCGAGCGCACCGGCGAGATTCGCGTGGTGTCGGACACGCGTACGCTTGCCGACACGCGCAGCGTCTTCGGTGGCGATATGCCGGCGGGCTGCCTGTACGCATCGCAAAGCTTTATCACGAAGAATCCGAATACCACTCAGGCGCTGACCAACGCGATGGTGCGCGCGCTCAAGTGGCTGCAAACGGCGACCGGCAGCGAACTGATCAACACGGTGCCGGAAGGCTACCTGCTCGGCGACCGCGCGGTGTATCTGGACGCATGGCAGCACGTGAAGGAAGCGATGTCGCCCGATGGCCTGATGCCGGCGGACGGCCCCGCGACGTCGCTGAAGACCTTGCAGGCATTCGACCCGAACGTGCAGGGCAAGCCGATCGATCTGTCGAAGACGTGGACCAACGACTTCGTCAAGAAAGCGCTGACTACCGTCAAGGCTTAAGTTGAACGCGTGGACAGGGAGGCCGTGACGCGCGGCGTTTTCGCCCGGCCGCGGCCCCGCATGCCATGACGCGATCACCAACCCAATCCGATCTTTCGAAGCGAGCTGAACGATGACCGTTGCCGCACTGGCGCTCGACAACATCACCTGCACGTTCGCTGCGCGCGACAACCGCGCTCAGCGCTATACGGCGGTGAAGGACACTACCTTGCGCATCGCGCCGGGCGAGTTCGTCTCGGTGGTCGGCCCGACCGGCTGCGGTAAATCCACGCTGCTCAATGTCGGCGCGGGTCTGCTGGGGCCGTCGTCGGGCACGGTCAGCGTGTTCGGCGAGCCGCTCAAGGGCATCAACCGGCGCGCCGGCTATATGTTCCAGGCCGACGCGTTGATGCCGTGGCGCTCGGCCATCGACAACGTCATGGCTGGTCTCGCGTTCCACGGCGTGCCGCCCGTCGAAGCCCGCGTCAAAGCCGACGAGTGGTTAAAGCGCGTCGGGCTCGGCGGCTTCGGCGATCGTTATCCGCATCAACTGTCGGGCGGCATGCGCAAGCGCGTCGCGATGGCGCAGACGCTGATTCTCGATCCGGACATCATTCTGATGGACGAGCCGTTTTCGGCGCTCGATATCCAGACGCGTCAGTTGATGGAAAACGAGTTGCTCGACTTGTGGGCCGCCAAACGCAAAGCGGTGTTGTTCATCACGCACGATCTCGACGAAGCGATCGCCATGTCGGACCGCGTGGTGGTGCTCTCGGCCGGGCCGGGCACGCATCCGATCGGCGAGTTCACGATCGATTTGCCGCGTCCGCGCGACGTTGCTGAAATCCGTTCGCATCCGCGTTTCGTCGAGTTGCATGCGCAGATCTGGAGCGTGTTGCGCGACGAGGTGCTTAAAGGTTATCAGCAGCAACTCACTGCCGTTTAAACGCGTCACGTTTTTGCGTCACGTATTGGCCACTCAATCGTCCAAGGCAAACCGAGTCATGTGGAAGACGTTGCGCCCGAACCGGGCGAATCTGGTGATCTGGCAATGGCTGCTGCTCGTGCTGTGCTTCGTGCTCTGGTACGTGCTGACCAGCCCGACGTTGCTGCCGGCGTTCTATTTCGACGACCCCAACAAAGCCGCATTCTTTTTCGGCGAGCCGCAGAAAGTGCTGCAGCGGATCTGGGAATGGTTCACGGGCGGCGAGATCTATCTGCACCTATGGATCACGCTGGTCGAAACCGTGCTCGCGTTCACGCTCGGCACGGCGCTCGGGCTCGGCGTCGGCTTGTGGCTCGCGCTCTCGCCGCTTGCGAGCGCGCTGTTCGATCCGTACATCAAAGCCGCTAACTCGATGCCGCGCGTGATTCTCGCGCCGATCTTCGGCGTGTGGTTCGGGCTAGGCATCTGGTCGAAGGTGGCGCTTGGCGTCACGCTGGTGTTCTTTATCGTGTTCTTCAACGTCTATCAGGGCGTGAAGGAAGTCAGTCCGGTCGTGCTCGCCAACGCGCGCATGCTCGGCGCGAACGGCAAACATTTGCTGCGCTTCGTCTATTTGCCGAGCGCGATGAGCTGGGTGTTTTCCAGCTTGCATACGTCGGTGGGGCTAGCGTTTGTCGGCTCGGTGGTGGGGGAGTATCTCGGCTCGGCGCGTGGCGTCGGCTATCTGATTTTGCAGGCCGAGGGCACCTTCGATATCAATACCGTGTTTGCGGGGATTCTGGTGCTAACCGCGTTCGCGCTGATTCTGGATGCGATCGTCGGCATCGGCGAGCGGCGCTTGATGAAGTGGCAACCGAAGACGGGCGATACGGAAAAGCTGTAGGTCGGCGCGGCTCGGGGTTGTAAAACGCGAAGCTCAATAAAAACGACGCGCCGGTTGGACAACCGCGCGTCGTTTCTTTTGGCGCCGAGCAGAACGAATCGGTCGCGCCAGGACTAAGGCGTCACCACCACCTTCCCGATCACACGACGCTCGGCCATGTCCCGCAACGCGCGCCCAGTGTCCTCGAGCGAATAGCGCGCCGACACGTACGGCTTGAGCTTGCCTTCACCGATCCACCGCGTCATCTGTTGAAACGCCGAGTGATTGTGCTGCGGTTCGCGCTTCGCAAAGTCGCCCCAAAACACGCCGACCAGACTCGCGCCTTTGAGCAGCGTCAGGTTGAGCGGCAGCTTCGGAATCTCGCCGTTGGCGAAGCCCACCACCAGATAACGCCCGCGCCAGCCGATGCTGCGAAACGCCGGCTCCGCATACACGCCGCCGACGGGATCGTAGATCACATCCGGGCCTTTGCCGTCGGTGAGCGCCTTGATGCGCTCGCGCAGGTCTTCGGTGCTGTAGTTGATGGTGGCGTCCGCGCCGTGTTTGACGCAGGTCGCGAGTTTCTCGTCGCTCGACGCCGCCGCGATCACGCGCGCGCCGAGCGCTTTGCCGATTTCGACGGCCGCTAGTCCGACGCCCCCGGCCGCACCGAGCACGAGCATCGTCTCGCCCGCTTGCAAGGCGCCGCGATCGACCACGGCGTGATGCGACGTGCCGTACGCCAGCGTGAACGCTGCCGCCAGTTCGAAGTCGACATCGTCCGCCAACGGCACGCAGGCCGCGGCGGGCGCGAGCGCCTGCTCCGCGAAACCACCGTGGCCGGTGAAGGCGACCACGCGCGAGCCGGGCTTGAATTGCGTGACGTCGGCGCCGACCGCGCGCACCACGCCCGCGACTTCCGAGCCGGGCGTAAAGGGCAGAGGCGGTTTGAACTGGTATTTGTTCTCGATGATCAGCACGTCGGGAAAGTTGACGGCCGCGGCTTTGACGTCGATCACGACGTGGCCTGGCGGCGGCTCGAGGTCCGGCAGGTTTTCGACGACCAGGCTCTCCGGCGGCCCATATTGTTTACAGCGAATCGCGCGCATCGTGTCTCCATATCGATCAGGGGTTCGCAAGTATTCTGAGTGTAAAACAATCAGCACGACCGTGCGTTTTTATTGCTTTGCACGTGATCGACAAATGCTCGATGCATGTCCGGCCGCGGACTCGCGCCAGCCTTTCACGATCCCGACGCGTGCGTGTTGCATACATCGTGCGCACGGCCTGCCGTGTCGTTCGCGCGTCTTCTTTCCTCGGTTACAATCGCCGCATGCGAATCCTACTCAGTAACGACGACGGTTATCTGGCGCCCGGCCTTGCCGCGCTTTACGAAGCGCTCAAGCCGATCGCTGACGTCACCGTGATGGCACCCGAACAGAATTGCAGCGGCGCGTCGAATTCCCTGACGCTGTCGCGGCCGCTCTCGGTACTGCGCTCGGCCAATGGTTTCTACTACGTGAACGGCACGCCCACCGACTCGGTGCACATCGCGCTGACGGGCATGCTCGACCATACGCCGGACCTCGTGGTCTCGGGCATCAACAACGGTCAGAACATGGGCGAAGACACGCTCTATTCGGGCACCGTCGCGGCCGCCACCGAGGGCATCATGTTCGGTGTGCCGGCCATCGCCTTCTCGCTGGTCGACAAGGACTGGGTGCATCTCGACGACGCCGTGCGTGTCGCCGCTGAAATCGTCGCGCACTATCTCGAGCAGCCGTTACCCGGGCATCCGCTTCTGAACGTCAACATTCCCAATCTGCCGTACGAGCAACTCGGCGACTGGCAGATCACGCGTCTCGGCAAACGGCATCCGTCGCAGCCGGTGATCCGCCAGACCAACCCGCGCGGCGAACCGATCTACTGGATCGGTCCGGCGGGCAGCGCGCGCGACGCGAGCGAAGGCACCGACTTTCACGCCATCGCCAACGGCCATGTGTCGATCACGCCGCTGCAACTCGACCTGACCCACACGCAAATGCTGCCCGCGGCGCGCGACTGGGCACGCGCAGGCAGCGGCGCTTCATGACCAGCGAGCGCGCCAAGCGCTTTCCGCTCGGCCTCGAGGACCTGGTGCGCGAACCACGCAGGCCCGAAGGACGCCCAGGCGAAATCCGCGCGGCGGCGCTGGCCGCGAGCGCGGCACTGAACGCGCGTCAGCAACCCGCGAAGAACGCGCCGCTCGGTTCCACGGGTAAGGCCCAATCCAAGCAGGCGAGGGCGCAGACCGCGGTGCAGATAAAGCCGCAAGCCAAGCCCTCGGCGGTGACGCCGCCGAAGCCGCTGGCCGCGCCTTCCGCCAAAGCACCGGTCAAGGCGCCACCTAAACCTGTCGTGCAGAGTTCGACCGCGCGTGCCGTGTCATCGTCGGCACCTACGCCGGCCAGGCCCGCTGCCCGATCCAACGAGCGCAGCGCCGCGCCGAATGTCGCTTTGAACGGCGCGATGGCACTGACGTCGGAACGGGTTCGCGAACGGATGGTCGAACGCCTGCGTGCGAACGGCGTGACCGATCAGCGCGTGTTGAACGCGATGTCGGTGGTGCCGCGCCACATGTTCGTCGACCCGGGTCTCGCGGTCCAGGCCTACGAAGATGCGGCCTTGCCGATCGGCCATCACCAGACGATCTCCAAGCCGTCGGTAGTCGCGCGGATGATCGAACTGGCCGCCGCCGGCCGCGCGCTGAACAACGTGCTCGAAATCGGCACCGGCTGCGGCTATCAGGCGGCCGTGCTGAGCCAGGTCGCGCGCGAGGTTTACTCGATCGAGCGCATCAAGCCGTTGTCCGAACGCGCGAAGACGAACTTACGTCCGCTGCGCATTCCGAACATCCGCTTGCACTATGGCGATGGGCGGTTGGGATTGCCGTCGGCGGCGCCGTTCGACGCGATCGTGATCGCCGCGGCGGGGCTCGACGTACCGCAAGCATTACTTGAACAACTCGCGATCGGCGGCCGTCTGGTCGCGCCGGTCGGTTCGCAGGACGGCCAGAACCAGGTGCTGACTCTGGTCGAGCGCCTCGGACCCGCGCAGTGGCGCGAGTCGCGGCTTGATCGCGTTTTCTTTGTACCCTTAAAATCCGGAGTGATTTGACACCGATGAGTATGTTGCGCGCGATGCAAAGAACCAGACTGAATGTCCCCATGACCGTAACCCAGCGTAGCGTGTGCGTGCTCGCCTTGTCCCTGTTGATGACGGCCTGTGCATCCCGGCTCGATCAGGCGCCGGTCGTCGACCGCTCCGGCGGCGGCGTGCTCACCACGCAAGGCGCGCAGCCGGCCGTGCCGCTCGGACCGCCGCCGCCGGGCTACTATCGCGTGAAGCCGGGCGACACGCTGTACCGGATCGCGTTGGAGAACGGCCAGAACTACCGCGACATTTCGGCGTGGAACAATCTGACCAACCCGAATCAGATCGAAGTCGATCAGTTGCTGCGCGTCGTGCCGCCGGGAGCGAACACCGCGGCGCTGACGCCGGGCGTGTCGACTGCGCCGATCGGCAGTGGTGGTGCGGTGCAAAGCGCACCGCTCGGCAGCACGCCGCCGTCGGGTGGGACTGCTGGCGCAGCCGGCGTCGCGGCGCCGCCGCTCTACGGTTCCGCCACGAACAACGCGTCGCTGACGCCGCCGGCCAGCCCGGGTGCGGCCAGCGACTCGAACGCCGGCGCGTCCGGCAACGTCGCCTTCGCATGGCCGGTGCGCGGACCGCTGCTCGGCACGTTCAACGATTCGACCAACAAGGGCGTGAATATCGGCGGCGCTGCGGGCGATCCGGTGAAGGCGTCGGCGGACGGTCGCGTCGTTTATGCAGGAAATGGGCTGCGTGGTTACGGCAATCTCATTATCATCAAGCATGATGCAACTTATCTCACGGCGTATGCACATAACCGCGCTTTGATGGTAAAAGAGGGAGACGCGGTAACGAAGGGGCAGAAGATCGCCGAGATGGGCAATAGCGATTCCGACCGTGTGATGTTGCATTTCGAAGTTCGCCGGCAGGGTAAACCTGTCGACCCACTGAAGTATTTGCCGCCGCAATAAGCGATACGATACGACCATGCCGAAATCGAAGCGCCGCCCACCGCAAGCCGAGTCTGAGACGATCAGCCACGCTATGTCCGCTTCGGTCGAAGAAAGCGGCGCTTCGGAAGTGGAAGAAGAGATCGCCGAGGAGCGCGATCTCGACGAACGCCAGGGCGGCGTGGATGAAGCCGGCGAGACCCGTGAAGGCGCGGCCGAAGCCGCGCCGGATGCGGACGATTTCCGCGCGCTGCTGCAAGCCGAGCTGACGGCCGACACGATTCAGCACTACCTGAACCGTATCAGCGTCAAGCCGCTCCTGACCGTCGAGGAAGAGCAGAAGTATTCGCGTCTTGCCAAGGCGGGCGAGTTCGAAGCGCGGCAGGTCATGATCGAGCGCAATCTGCGGCTCGTCGTCAGTATCGCCAAGGGTTATCTGAATCGCGGCGTTCCGCTGCTCGATCTGATCGAGGAAGGCAATCTCGGCCTGATGCACGCCATCGAAAAATTCGATCCGACGCGCGGCTTCCGGTTTTCTACTTACGCCACGTGGTGGATCCGCCAGAGTATCGAGCGCGCCATCATGAACCAGGCGCGCACCGTCCGTTTGCCGGTGCACGTGATTCGTGAGCTCAACCAGGTGCTGCGCGCCAAGCGCCATCTGGAAAAAAATTCGATGAATTCCGGCGAGGCCGCCGAGCGCCGCGACGCCAGCATCGACGACATCGCCTATCTGACCGGCAAGACCACCGACGAAGTTACCGACATCCTCGCGCTGAACGAGCACACCGCATCGCTCGACGCGCCGCTCGATCTCGATCCGGCGAGCAGCCTGCTCGATCTGCTGTCAGACGACCAGAGCCAGTCGCCGGATGCCGAAGTGCAGCACCGCGAACTGGAAACGCTTACACGCGCGTGGCTCGCTCGCCTGTCGGACAAGCATCGTCATGTGATCGAGCGCCGCTTCGGCCTGAATCACATCGAACCCGCCACGCTCGAAGAGCTGGCCGACGAAATGGGCCTCACGCGCGAGCGTGTGCGTCAGATCCAACAGGAAGCGCTCGTGCGGTTGAAGCGCTTCTTCGCCTCCAACGGTGTTCGGAAGGACGCCGTTCTATAACCTGATGACACCGATTCTTGTATTCGACATCGAGACGATTCCCGATGTCGCCGGCATTCGCCGCCTCGAAGATTTGCCTGCCACCTTGAGCGACGCCGAAGTCGCCGAGCATGCGTTCGCCGCGCGCCGCGAAAAAACCGGTAACGATTTCCTGCCGCACCATCTGCAACGGATCGCGGCGATTTCCTGCGTGTTCCGCGACAACAACGGTTTCCGCGTACGCTCGCTCGGCACGCTGGAAGACGGCGAAGCGGCGCTGGTGCAGTCGTTCTATCGCGTAATCGAGAAGTACACGCCGCAACTCGTGTCGTGGAACGGCGGCGGCTTCGATCTGCCGGTGTTGAACTATCGGGCGCTCGTCAACGGTATTCCCGCCTACAAGTTCTGGGATCTCGGCGAGGACGACCGCGAGTTCAAGTGGAACAACTACATCAGCCGCTATCACGCGCGTCATACGGATCTGATGGACGTGCTCGCCATGTACCAGGCGCGCGCCAACGCGCCGCTCGACGCGCTCGCCAAGATGTGCGGCTTCCCCGGCAAAATGGGCATGGACGGCAGCCAGGTGTGGCACGCGTACCAGCAAGGGCGCATCGAGGAAATCCGCAATTACTGCGAGACCGACGTCGTCAACACGTACTTGCTCTATTGCCGCTTCCAACTGATCCGCGGCGCGTTTTCGCCCGCGGAGTATGCTGATGAGATCAACCTGGTCAAGAACGCACTGGCGCTGGAAACGGCGCCGCAATGGGCCGAGTATCTGGCGGCATTCGATCAGTAAGGTTGTACGGGGAGGGGGCGACGCCGTCTGACTGGCCAGCGCGTGCAGCGGCCGTTGCCGCCGTGCCGAATGATGGCGAGGCGCGGCGCTTCGTCTACAATCTCGCCTTTCCCCAAGTTTGTCAGGAAGTCGCAGGTGTCCCGAACTGCCCCCCATCGCCGCGCGCCGAAGCGCTACAAGACGCCCCCGCCCGCGCCGGCACACGTCGTCACCGGCAACGAGCCGGTCATCGAAATCGTTTCGCTCGATATGGAAGCGCGCGGCGTTGGCCGCACCGAGACCGACGACGGTACGCCCGGCAAGGTGATCTTTGTCGAAGGCGCGTTGCCCGGCGAGCGCGTCAGCTATTCGACGCATCGCAGCAAGCCCAAATTCGAGCAGGCCGAAGTGGTTCAGGTGTTCCGCGAAAGCGTGATGCGCACCAAGCCGAAATGCACTTACTTCGATATCTGCGGCGGCTGTTCGATGCAGCATCTCGACATCCGCGCTCAGGTGGCGGTCAAGCAGCGCGTGCTCGAAGACAACCTGCAGCATCTGGCGAAGCTGCGCCCGGAAACGGTGTTCCGGCCGATTCACGGGCCGTCCTGGGGTTATCGCTACCGTGCGCGTCTGGCAGTGCGTTTTCTGCCGGAAAAGGGCGGTATGCGGATCGGCTTCCACGAGAAGAAGAGCAGCTACATCGCCGACATGAAGACCTGCGAAGTGCTGCCGCCGCATGTGTCGGCCATGCTGATGCCGCTGCGTTTTATGGTTCGCAAGCTGTCGATCTACGATCGTATGCCGCAGCTCGAACTGGCGGTCGGCTCGTCGGTCACGGCGCTGGTGGTGCGCAATCTCGAGCCCATCACGGCCGCGGACGAGCAGGTGCTGCGCGATTTCGCCGACGAGCACAAGGTGCAGTTCTGGCTGCAGCCGGGCGGCCCGGACACGGTCACGCCGTTCTATCCGCTCGACGTGGAACTCGACTACACGCTGCCGGAATACGGCATCCGCATGCCGTTCAAGCCGACCGACTTCACCCAGGTGAATCACGCCATCAACCGCGTGCTGGTGAGCCGCGCGTTGCGGTTGCTGGCGCCGGCTCGCACGGATCGCGTGCTCGATCTGTTCTGCGGGATCGGTAACTTCACGCTGCCGCTTGCGCGGATCTCGAAGGAAGTGGTGGGCATTGAAGGCAGCGAGGTGCTGACCTCGCGGGCGCTGGAGAACGCCGAGCTGAACGGCGTGGCAGGGCATACATCGTTTGCGTGCCGCAACCTGTTCGACATCACCGCCGACGACCTGCGCGCGCTCGGCCACTTCGACAAGTTCCTCATCGACCCGCCGCGCGAAGGCGCGCTAGCCGTCGCCAAGGCGCTGGTGGAGATTGCGCAGAGCGGCAATGGGCCACTGCCGAAGCGCATCGTCTACGTGTCGTGCGCGCCAGCGACGCTCGCCCGCGATGCCGGCCTGCTCGTGCACGAGGCGGGCTACCGGCTGGTGGGTGCGGGCGTGGTCAACATGTTCCCGCACACGTCGCATGTGGAGTCGATTGCGTTGTTCGAGCGGGATTGAGTCGCGCCGCGGCAAAGTAAGGCGCAAACAAAAACGCCACGACGGAAGTCGTGGCGTTTTCTATTTCCGGCTGAATTTCAGGGAGTCGCGTGGCTTAGAACTGCCACCACGACTTTTCCTTACCCGGCCTTGCATGCCCCGTGATGTACGGGCTGTCGGGGAAGGTGCCGGCCAGCACGCGCTTCGTGTCGTCGGCCAGTTGCGGCTGGTTCAGCTTCTCATACGACAGCATCATGATGTGCAGTGCGTCTTCGATAGCCGGTGCGTTCTTGTATTGCGTGAGCGCCAGTTGCGCGCGGTTGATCGCCGCGACATAGGCGCCACGGCGGTAGTAGTAATCCGCCGCGTGGACTTCGTGCGACGCCAGCGCGTTGACGATATAGCGCATGCGCTGCGCGGCGTCCGGCGCATACTTGCTGTTCGGATACTTGTCCACCACGACCTTGAAGGCGTCGTACGACTCGCGCAGCGACTTCGGATCGCGCTCGCTCATGTCCTGGCCGGAGAAGCGGCCGAACAGACCGAGGTCGTCGTTGAAGTGGATCATGCCCTTCAGGTAGTACGCATAAGCGATGTCCGGATGATCCGGGTGCAGCTGGATGAAGCGGTCGATAGCCTGGTCGGCGGCGGCGTTTTCGTTGTCTTTCCAGTTGCAGTACGCAACGTTGATCTGCGCCTGCTGGGCGAAGTGGCCGAACGGATCGCGACCTTCGAGCATTTCGAAGTACTTGGCGCACTTGCCGAAGTCACCACCGCTCAGGGCGTCGTTCGCCTCCGTATATAATTTGTTGTTGTTCCACGTTGCCGTCTCGTCGGTCTTTTCCGGCAGGCCGTGGCAAGCCGCGACAACGGCGACGGCTGCGGCGCACGCAATGTATCCGGCCACTTTCCGGGCCGCCTTCTTGATGGCCGCCAAATTGATCGCCGCTTTAGTGATGGTGTTCAAGGCTCGCATTTTCCAGTCTAGCTTTACGTCCAGGTGACCCAGACTCAATGACCCGCTCAAATACTCCAGGCGCCGCAACCGGCGCCGGGAATAGCAACAAAGATTATAGCGTAAGCGCTGACCCCTCCGACGCGTTGGGCGTTGATTCCCTCGACGACGATCTCGGCAGCGACGCGCTCGGCGCCGCCGTTCTGCCCAGCCACGTGCCGACCGTGGCGAGCCGCGTGGCGGACGAGACGCCGCGCAGCGTCGTGGTGCCCGACGAGATGGCCGGCGAACGTCTCGACAAGGTGCTCGCGCGGGTTTTTCCCGAGTTCTCGCGCAACCGTCTGCAGAGCTGGATCGAGGCTGAGCGCGTGCGGATCGACGGCAAGCCCGCGAAAATCCGCCAGCCGGTGCCGCTCGGCGCGACCATCGAGCTCGTGCCCGATCTGCTGCCGGAGCAGCTCGCGTTCACGCCGGAGCCGGTGCCGCTCGAAATCGTCTATGAAGACGACACCCTGGTGGTCATCAACAAGCCGGCCGGCATGGTGGTGCATCCGGCGGCCGGCAACTGGAGCGGCACCGTGCTCAACGGTTTGCTGTATCGCTATGGCGACGCGGCGGCGGGCCTGCCGCGCGCGGGCATCGTGCACCGGCTCGACAAGGAAACCTCCGGCCTGATGGTGGTGGCGCGCACACTCGAGGCGCAGACCGACCTCGTGCGGCAGTTGCAGGCGCGCACGGTGAAGCGCCGCTATCTCGCGCTGGTGTGGGGCAACATGCCCGAAGAAGGCACGATCGACGCCCCGATCGGCCGCGATCCGCGCGAACGCACGCGCATGGCGGTGGTGACGAGCGCCTCGGGCAAGCCGGCGCGCACGCATTTCCGGCGTGTCGATTCGGCGATCTGGCAGCGTCAGCCGGTCACCGCGATTCATTGCGATCTGGAAACCGGGCGCACCCATCAGATTCGCGTCCATTGCGCGCACATCGGTCATCCGCTGCTCGGCGACCCGGTGTACGGGCGCGCCCGTGGCAAGCGTTCCGTCACGCCGCTGCCTGACGGGTTCGCGCGCCAGGCTTTGCATGCATGGCGCCTCGGTCTGATTCATCCGCAGACCGGCCGCACGATGCAATGGCGCGCCGATGTGCCGGCCGACATGGAAGCGCTGTCGGCGGCGCTCGGCCTCGGCCGCGACGACGCGGGCGAGTTCGACGAGACGTACTACGAGGAAGACGACTACGATGCGTCGCTCGACGAGGACGCCGATGAAGACGGCGCAGTCGAACACGACGAAGCCGACGACGAAGCCGATGAACACGACGAGGACGATCACACATGAATGTGCCCGAGCTGAGCTTTGCCGATGTCGTGCAACCCGCATGGAATGTCTCGCCGCGCGTGCGTGCGCTCGTCACCACGCGTGACGGCGGCGTGAGCGAAGCGCCGTTCGGCCGCTGGCAGAACGGCGTGGACTTGCCTGGCGGCCTGAATCTGGGCATGAAATCCGGCGACGATCTGGCCGCGGTCGCGGCTAACCGCGCGCGTCTGCTGAAGTTGGCCGGCGTGAGCGAGGCCGCGTGGCTCGAGCAGATTCACGGCGCCGGCATCGTGCGAGCAGAAGACGTGCTCGCACAGGCACATGCGAACGGCACGCCGACGCGCGCCGATGCCAGCGTCACGGATCGTCCCGGCACCGTGTGCGTCGTGATGGTGGCCGATTGCATGCCGGTGCTGTTCTGCGACGAAGCCGGCCGCGCGGTCGGCGCGGCGCACGCGGGGTGGCGCGGGCTGGCGGCGGGCATCGTCGAACAGACGGCGCAGCGCGTCGCCGAACTTGCCGGCGTGGAGGCGGGCGCACTGCACGCTTATCTCGGTCCGTCGATCGGTCCTGATGCCTTTGAAGTCGGTGCAGACGTGCGTGACGCCTTCATGAACGGCGTCGGCGCCGCACAACGCGATGCGACTGCGAACGCCTTCGTCGAGCATCCGCACAATCCAGGCAAATATCTCGCCGATCTCCCGGCGCTGGCGCGTTTGCGTCTGCAACGGCTCGGCGTGACGCGCATTGTCGGTGGCGATCTCTGCACGGTCACGCAACGTGAGCGTTTCTATTCCTATCGCCGCGATCGCGAGACCGGCCGCATGGCCGCGTTGATCTGGCTGGACGATCAGGCGCAGTCGATCGCGGACTAGCTTGCAACGCGCATCGCGCGCGGCCATTTTCTGCGGAATCCAAGGCACGTGTGCCCGCATCACGACGTCCACATGGCGAGACGTCCTGCATGCGGGCATGCTTGTCTGAGCATTGCCACGGCTCGCATGCCCCTTGCCCACGAACACACGTATGAGGGTTTGTTCGGAGAAGCGCAGGCGTTTTTGCTGCGCTGCCGGAATTCCCGACGCTGGCGTAAATCTGCCGCCAAAACTGTCCGCCCGCGAACGGATAAATGCACATAAGCCCATGCAATTTGGGAGCTTTTTTCGTTCGCGTGCGTCTCGAATCACGCAGGTTCCAAAAGCGCGTTCTTCTACACAGGGAAAACGATAATTAAAAAACTATCGCACTGCGGCAAAATCGGGAACAAGCATTGACATGCCTTGCGATGGGGAGCAAGAATGTTCCTCACGGCTCCTCGTACAAGGGACAGGGCGTGACGAGGTCGCGAGCATTTGCTCACGTGCGCACGAACCTGCCTCTCAACCCGTCCGCAAGGACTTACCGGTCAAAAGCAGGTATGGCAGCTTCACATTCCTCAGCTTCCCCCAGCACGGACTCCTCGACGGAGCACACGCAGCAGGCCGGTACGAGCGGTGCAACACCGGCCGCAGGCATGCAGCAGTTTCTCGACGCCTGGATGAACGCATGGCGTTCGCTCGGCACATCGCCTGGCGGTAGCGGCATGCCTTTCGCGATGCCTCAGATGCCGCTGCAAATGCCTCAAATGAGTCTGCCGCAGGGTTTCCCTCAAATGCCGTCGTTTCCCGGCATGCCGGACTTCAGCAAACTGGCGGCGGGATCGATGCCCGGCATGCCGTCCTTCGCCGGTCTGAGCATACCGAGCGCGGCCATTCCCTCCGGGCGTCTACAGAAACTGCAGGCTGACTATTCGCGCGAGGCAATGGATCTGATCCAGCAAGCCACCACGTCCGCGACTCAGGCGCCCCAACTCAAAGACCGCCGCTTCAGCTCCGACGCATGGAGTTCGGCGCCGGCCTATGCATTCACCGCCGCGTGGTATCTGTTGAACGCGCGCTATCTGCAGGAAATGGTCGACGCGCTCGACACGGAACCCAAGGTTCGCGAGCGCATCCGTTTCGCTGTCCAGCAGTGGACCGCGGCGGCCTCGCCGAGCAACTTCTTCGCGTTGAATCCGGAAGCCCAAAAGACCTTGCTGGACAGCAAGGGCGAGAGCCTGCGCCAGGGTGTGATGAACCTGCTCGGCGACTTGCAGCGCGGCAAGATCTCGCAGACCGACGAATCGGGTTTCGTGGTCGGTGAAAATCTCGCGAACACCGAAGGCTCGGTCGTGTTCGAAAACGACCTGATGCAGGTGATCCAGTACAAGCCGCGCACGGCGACCGTGCGTGAGCGGCCGCTTCTCATCGTGCCGCCTTGCATCAACAAGTTCTACATTCTCGATCTGCAGCCGGAGAATTCGCTGGTCGCTCACGGGCTCGATTCGGGGCACCAGGTGTTCCTGATTTCGTGGCGCAATGCCGATCAATCGATCGCGCATAAAACGTGGGACGACTACATCGGCGAGGGCGTGCTCACCGCCATCGATACGGTGAGCAAGATCAGTGGGCGCGAGCAGATCAATACGCTTGGCTTCTGCGTCGGCGGCACGATGCTCGCCGCGGCGCTGGCGGTGGCCGCCGCGCGCGGCGAACATCCGGCCGCCTCCATGACGCTGCTTACCGCCATGCTCGATTTTTCGGACACGGGCGTGCTCGACGTGTTCGTCGACGAGGCGCACGTGCAGATGCGCGAGCAGACCATCGGCGGCAAGAACGGTACGCCGCCGGGGCTGATGCGCGGCATCGAGTTCGCCAACACGTTCTCGTTCCTGCGCCCGAACGATCTGGTGTGGAACTACGTCGTCGACAATTACCTCAAAGGGCGCACGCCGGTGCCGTTCGACCTGCTGTACTGGAACAGCGACTCGACCAGCCTGCCGGGCCCGATGTACGTCTGGTATCTGCGCAACACGTATCTCGAGAATCGTCTGCGCGAGCCGGGTGCGTTGACCACGTGCGGCGAGCCGATCGATCTCTCGAAGATCGATGTGCCCACCTTCATCTACGGTTCACGCGAAGACCATATCGTGCCGTGGCAAACGGCGTACGCGTCGGTGCCGCTCCTCAACGGGCCGTTGAAGTTCGTGCTCGGCGCCTCGGGTCACATCGCCGGTGTGATCAATCCGCCCGCGAAGAAAAAGCGCAATTTCTGGATGCTGGACGGCGACGTCAAGGCGCTGCCGGAGAACCCGGAAGAATGGCTCGATCAGGCTACCGAAGTCCCTGGCAGCTGGTGGCCCGAATGGACCACCTGGCTCGATCAGTACGGTGGCAAGAAGGTGAAGCCGCGCGCCACGGCCGGCTCGGCTGACTTCCCGGTGATCGAACCGGCGCCGGGGCGTTATGTGCGGCAACGAGAGTAGGTTCGAGCGCGCTTCATGGCGCGGTTGTTTGCGGTGTGAATGAGCGTCTGATTGAGTTAGGGCGTGATTAAGAGCAACGAGATTTTTAACTTGACGGGCAGCGGCGCATGCGGCCGACCGCCCGGAGGATATGGAAATGACTGATGTTGTGATCGTATCGGCCGCCCGTACGGCAGTAGGCAAATTCGGTGGGTCGCTGGCGAAGATCGCCGCGCCCGAACTCGGCGCCACGGTGATTCGCGCCGTACTCGAGCGGGCTGGCTTGAAGCCCGAGCAGGTGAGCGAAGTGATCCTGGGTCAGGTGCTGACGGCAGGGTCGGGCCAGAATCCGGCGCGTCAGTCGCTGATCAAGGCGGGCTTGCCCGCGGCTGTGCCCGGCATGACGATCAACGTGGTGTGCGGCTCGGGTCTGAAGGCCGTGATGCTCGCGGCCAACGCCATCATCGCGGGTGACGCGGATATCGTGGTGGCCGGCGGTCAGGAGAACATGAGCGCGGCGCCGCACGTGCTGCCGGGCTCGCGCGACGGGTTCCGCATGGGCGACGCAAAGCTGATCGACTCGATGATCGTCGACGGCCTGTGGGACGTCTACAACCAGTACCACATGGGCGTGACGGCGGAGAACGTCGCCAAGGAATACGGCATCACGCGCGAGCAGCAGGACGCGTTCGCGGCGTTGTCGCAGAACAAGGCTGAAGCCGCGCAGAAGTCGGGCCGTTTCGACGACGAAATCGTGCCGGTCGAAATTCCGCAACGCAAGGGCGAACCGCTACGTTTCGCCACCGACGAGTTCGTGCGTCATGGCGTGACGGCCGAAGCGTTGGCGGGCCTGAAGCCGGCGTTCTCGAAGGAAGGCTCGGTGACGGCGGCCAATGCGTCGGGTCTGAACGACGGCGCGGCGGCGGTGCTGGTGATGTCGGCGAAGAAGGCCGAAGCGCTCGGCCTCAAGCCGCTCGCGCGCATCAAGGCGTACGCCACTTCGGGTCTGGATCCGAAGGTGATGGGCATGGGCCCGGTGCCGGCCTCGCGCCGCTGTCTCGAACGCGCGGGCTGGACGCCGGCCGATCTGGACCTGATGGAAATCAACGAAGCGTTTGCCGCACAGGCGTGCGCCGTGAATCAGCAGATGGGCTGGGACACGTCGAAGATCAACGTGAACGGTGGCGCGATTGCAATCGGTCACCCGATCGGCGCATCCGGCTGCCGGATTCTCGTCACGCTGCTGCACGAAATGCAGAAGCGCGATGCGAAGAAGGGTCTGGCGTCGCTGTGTATCGGCGGTGGCATGGGTGTGGCGCTGGCGCTCGAGCGCGCCTGAGCAAGGGCGCGTGGCGGGCGCCGCAGGCGTCGGCCACGCGTCGAACGGAACGTTGCCGCGCGCTGTGGCGCGCGGTCAGCGGAGGCCTCGTCAGCCGGTCGCCCGGCGGCAGCGGAGATGAAGCACAGGCGAGGGAAGAGGCAGCCAGTCGGCGCCTCGAAAACGATAACGGAGTGTAGTTTATGACACAGCGAATTGCGTACGTAACGGGCGGGATGGGTGGCATCGGCACGAGCATTTGCCAGCGGCTGCACAAAGAGGGCTTCAGGGTCGTCGCGGGCTGCGGCCCGAACTCGCCGCGCCGCGTGAAGTGGCTCGAAGAGCAAAAGGCCCTGGGCTTCGATTTCGTCGCGTCAGAAGGCAATGTCGGCGATTGGGAATCGACCAAGACCGCGTTCGACAAGGTCAAGGCCGAAGTCGGCGAGATCGACGTGCTGGTGAACAATGCCGGCATTACGCGCGACGTCGTGTTCCGCAAGATGACGCACGAAGACTGGACGGCGGTGATCGACACCAACCTGACCAGCCTCTTCAACGTCACCAAGCAGGTGATCGACGGCATGGTCGAGCGTGGCTTTGGCCGCATCATCAACATTTCGTCGGTGAACGGCCAGAAGGGCCAGTTCGGCCAGACCAACTACTCGACCGCGAAGGCCGGCATTCACGGCTTCACGATGTCGCTGGCGCAGGAAGTGGCCACCAAGGGCGTGACGGTCAACACCGTGTCGCCGGGCTACATCGGCACCGATATGGTCAAGTCGATCCGCCCCGACGTGCTGGAAAAGATCGTCGCGACGATTCCGGTGCGCCGTCTCGGCCAGCCGGACGAAATCGGCTCGATCGTGGCATGGCTGGCATCGGATGAATCGGGTTTCTCCACGGGCGCTGATTTTTCGCTGAACGGCGGTTTGCATATGGGCTGAGTCAGCGGCGCGCCGCTCACAAGGCAGCGCGCTTCGGCTCAGATGGTTCGGCGGCGTCTCGACTGCGCAATAGCCCGATTGCGCAGCCGCATGACGCCGTTTCCGCGCTCAACTTGCGCTCAAAGGCGTTACATGACCACTACTACAAAGAAAACAGCCGAACGACTGATCAAGAAATATCCGAATCGTCGGCTCTACGATACCGAGACAAGCACGTACATCACGCTGACGGACGTCAAACAGCTCGTGTTGGATCAGGAGGATTTCAAGGTCATCGATGCGAAGAGCAACGAGGATCTGACGCGCGCCATCCTGTTGCAGATCATTCTCGAGGAGGAGAGCGGCGGCTTGCCGATGTTCTCGTCGTCGATGCTCTCGCAGATCATCCGTTTCTACGGTCATGCCATGCAGGGCATGATGGGCACGTACTTGGAAAAGAACATCCAGGCCTTCATCGACATTCAGGCGAAGCTCGCCGACCAGTCGAAGAATCTGTACGAAGGCAAGGCCATGAACCCCGAGGTCTGGTCGCAGTTCATGAACATGCAGGCGCCGATGATGCAGGGCATGATGACCAGCTATATCGAGCAGTCGAAGAACATGTTCGTGCAGATGCAGGAGCAGATGCAGAACCAGGCGAAGTCGATGTTCGCCACGTTCCCGTTTACGCCGGGTGGTGCGGTCAACGCGGCCAATCCCGGGAATGCGCCGGCCAATCCGCAAAGTAATCCGGAAGTCAATCCGGAGCCGGAGAAGAAGTAAGGGCGGCAAGGGCGTTCGGGCGAGCGGGGTTTCCCGGCGTTGGGCGCCGCCGGGGCACGGCCCCGGAGCCCTGACGCGTCGGCAGCTCAGCCTTTGCGTTGGGGCCAGGTGGCCTGGCGGCGGCCGGTTGGTGCCGACGCGGTACAATCGCCACCTGCGTGTGTGGGGCATTTTCCTCGGAGAGGGCGCTCTGGCCGCCAACTCCAACCCCATTCCGACGGCCGATCGCATGTTTCATGGATGTCCCACCTATCCTCAGGGAAAGCGCCACCTCCCGGCGCCTATTCCTGCATGAGCCGGCTCTATCTCGCGCCGATGGAAGGCCTCGCGGACTACGTATTGCGCGACGTGCTGACCGGCATCGGCGGATTCGACGGATGCGTGTCCGAGTTCGTCCGCGTGACGGGCTCCCTGCTTCCGAGCCGCGTCTACGAGCGCGAAGCGCCCGAAGTGCTCGATGGAGCCCACACTCGCAGCGGCACGCCGATGGTGATCCAACTGCTCGGCAGCGATCCCGAATGGATGGCCCTGAATGCCGCCCACGCGGCCACCTTGTCGCCACATGGAATCGACCTGAACTTCGGATGTCCCGCCAAGGTCGTGAATCAGCACGGCGGCGGAGCCATGCTGCTGGCCGACCCTGAACAACTCAACCGTATCGTGTCCGCCGTTCGCGCCGCTGTGCCTGTCGGCATCGCCGTGACGGCAAAAATGCGCCTCGGCGTGTCCGACACCTCGCTGGCGATCGATTGCGCCACGGCGCTGGCGGAAGGCGGCGCGGCCTCGCTCGTCGTGCATGCAAGAACGCGCGATCACGGCTACCGGCCGCCCGCGCATTGGGAGTGGATCGCGCGTATCGATGCCGCCGTGGACGTGCCTGTCGTCGCGAATGGAGAAGTCTGGACGGTGGCCGACTGGGAGCGCTGCCGCGCGGTCAGCGGTTGCGCGGACGTGATGATCGGGCGCGGCGCCGTATCGGACCCTTTCCTGGCGCTGAGGATACGCGGACTGATGGACCGCTCCCCATCCGCCGGGGAATGGCAGCACGTGCTTGGCCACATCGCCGATTATCTGCGGAAATTGCAGGCCCGTGTCGGCTCCCGGCACGAGCACGGACGCGTCAAAAAGTGGCTCAGCTACCTGCAGCGCACCTGGTCGCAGGCGGCCGAGCTGCATGCGGCGATCCGCAGAGTGCATGATTCGCACGAAATCCTGCAAGTGATCGAACGCGCTTTGAGCGTCGGTCAATTAATGGCGACACATCAATCCGCGCGCGTCGGCCGACTCGACCCGGCGGACGCCGCAGTAGTTTGAGGGCGAATATTCAAAGACTTACGAGCGGCAGCCTTGGCGAACCGCTACAATTCAGCGTTTAACGTCTTCAAGCGGTCCCCCATGTCTGCCACCCCCCCGATTGCCCCGACTGTCACGCCGAAGGTCGGCTTTGTGTCGCTCGGCTGCCCGAAAGCCCTGGTCGATTCCGAGCAGATCATCACCCAACTGCGCGCCGAAGGTTACGAGATTTCCGGCACGTACGACGGCGCGGACCTCGTGGTCGTCAACACCTGCGGCTTCATCGACGAAGCGGTGCAGGAAAGTCTCGACGCGATCGGCGAAGCGCTCAACGAAAATGGCAAGGTGATCGTGACCGGGTGTCTTGGCGCCAAGAAGAGCGCGAGCGGCTCGGGGCTGATCGAAGAAGTGCATCCGAAGGTGCTGGCCGTGACCGGCCCGCACGCGCTCGGCGAAGTGATGCAGCATGTGCACACCCATCTGCCGAAGCCGCACGATCCGTTCGTCGACCTGGTGCCGGCTGCGGGCGTGAAGCTCACGCCGCGTCATTACGCGTACCTGAAGATTTCCGAAGGCTGCAATCACCGCTGCACGTTCTGCATCATCCCGTCCATGCGCGGCGACCTCGTGTCGCGTCCCGTCGCCGACGTGATGCTCGAAGCGGAGAATCTCTTCAAGTCGGGCGTGAAGGAACTGCTGGTGATTTCGCAGGACACGAGCGCCTATGGCGTCGACGTCAAATACCGCACGGGTTTCTGGAACGGCAAGCCGATCAAGACGCGCATGACCGATCTGGTCGGCGCGCTCGGCGAACTCGCCGCGCAATACGGCGCGTGGGTGCGTCTGCATTACGTGTATCCGTATCCGAGCGTCGACGAAGTCATTCCGATGATGGCCGAAGGCCCGTACAAGGGCCACGTGCTGCCGTATCTCGACGTGCCGTTCCAGCACGCGCATCCGGAAGTGTTGAAGCGCATGAAGCGCCCGGCCAACGCCGAGAAGGTGATGGAGCGCGTGAAGAAATGGCGCGAGATGTGCCCGGATCTGACTATTCGCAGCACGTTCATCGCCGGCTTCCCCGGTGAGACGGAAGAGCAGTTCCAGACGCTGCTCGATTTCATCCGCGAGGCGGAACTGGATCGCGTCGGCTGCTTTGCCTATTCGCCGGTCGAAGGCGCGACGGCCAATGAACTCGACGGCGCATTGCCCGACGAAGTGCGCGAAGAGCGCCGCGCGCGTTTCATGGAAGTCGCCGAAGAAGTGTCGGCCAAGCGTATCGCAAAGAAGGTCGGCAAGACGCTGAAGGTGCTGGTCGACGAGATCAACGCGGATGGCGGCATCGGCCGCACCGCGGCTGACGCGCCGGAGATCGACGGCGTCGTGTATATCGCGCCGGCCGTCAAGGCGTCCAAACGCTACAAGGTCGGCGATTTCGTGTCGGTGAGGATTACCGGCGCCGACGGTCACGACCTGTGGGGCGAGGTTTAATCGATGACGGTGAGCACGGCCGCAGTGCCGCAAGCACGGCACCCCGAGATCCTCGCGCTCGGCGAGGCGATGATCGAATTCAACCAGTCGGCGAAAGACCAGCCGAACTATCTGCAAGGCTTCGGCGGCGATACGTCGAACTTCTGTATCGCGGCTGCACGTCAAGGCGCGCAGACTGGTTTCGTGTCCGCGGTCGGCGCGGATCACTTCGGGCGTTTGCTGGTCGATCTGTGGGAACGTGAACAGGTGGACACGTCGCTGGTGCGCGTCGATCCGCAGGCGCCCACTGGCGTCTATTTCGTGTCGCACGGTCCGAATGGCCACGCGTTCGACTATCTGCGCGCCGGCTCGGCCGCGAGCCGCTATGCGCCGCACGATCTGCCGCTCGACGCGATCGCCGCGGCCAAGGTGATTCATCTGTCCGGCATCAGCCTCGCGATCAGCCTGAGCGCTTGCGACGCGGCGCTCGAAGCGATCGCGCATGCGCGCGCCAACGGCGTGCGCGTGAGCTTCGACACCAATCTGCGTCTGAAGCTGTGGCCGCTCGCGCGGGCGCGCGCGGTGATGCTCGAAGCCATCCGCCAGACGGACATCTGCCTGCCAAGCTGGGACGACGTCACCGACCTCACCGGCTTGACTGGCCGTGATGAGATTGTCGATTTCCTGCTGTCGCAGGGTCCGAGCGTCGTTGCGCTGAAGCTCGGCAAAGAGGGCTCGTATATCGCGACGCCGAACGAGCGGCGCGTCGTGCCGGGCCACGTCGTCAATGCCGTCGATGCAACCGGTGCGGGCGACTGCTTCGGTGGCGCGTTCATCGCGCGCATCGTCGCGGGTGACGATCCATTCGCAGCGGCGCGTTATGCGAACGTCGCCGCGGCGCTGTCCACGCAAGGTTACGGCGCGGTGGCGCCGATTCCGCCGCGCGCGACAGTCGAACAACTTCTGGCGGGCTGAACACGCGCGCTATGGAGCGCGGCCCGCCGAGGCAAGATGATCTTTAGAGACTGGAAGAGGAGCGAGCGATGCAACGGGACGTAGTGGTGGTAAGCGGTGTGCGTACGGCAATCGGCGGTTTCGGCGGCAGTCTGAAGGATTTTTCGCCGACCGATCTCGGCGCACGCGTGGTGCGTGAAGTGCTCGCGCGCGCCAGCGTATCGGGCGACGAAATCGGCCACGTGGTGTTCGGCAACGTCGTGCATACCGAACCGAAAGACATGTACCTGGCGCGTGTGGCCGCGATCAACGGCGGCGTGGCGCAACATGCGCCGGCGTTGACCGTGAACCGTTTGTGCGGCTCCGGCCTGCAGGCCATCGTTTCGGCCGCGCAAAGCGTGCTGCTCGGCGACGCTGATATCGCGATCGGCGGCGGCGCGGAAAACATGAGCCGCGCGCCTTTCTCCATGCCGGCCGCGCGCTTCGGTCAGCGCATGGGCGACGCGCGCCTCGTCGACATGATGGTCGGCGCGCTGAACGACCCGTTCCAGTCGATCCATATGGGCGTGACCGCCGAGAACGTCGCGCGCAAATACGACATCTCGCGCGAAGCGCAGGACGCGCTCGCCCTCGAATCGCATCGCCGCGCGGCCAACGCGATCACGAGCGGCTACTTCAAGCAACAGATCCTGCCGATCACGATCCCGTCGAAGAAAGGCGACGTCGTATTCGACACGGACGAGCACGCGCGCATGAACGCATCGGCGGAAGACTTCTCGAAGCTCAAGCCGGTGTTCGCGAAAGAAAACGGCACGGTGACGGCGGGCAACGCGTCGGGCATCAACGACGCCGCCGCGGCCGTCGTGCTGATGGAGCGCGGCGTCGCCGAACAGCGCGGCATCAAGCCGCTGGCGCGGCTAGTCTCTTACGCGCATGCCGGCGTCGATCCGGCGTATATGGGCATCGGGCCGGTCCCAGCCACGCGCAAGGCGCTCGAACGCGCCGGGCTGACCGTTGCCGACCTCGACGTGATCGAGGCCAACGAAGCGTTCGCCGCTCAGGCCTGCGCGGTCAGCAAGGAACTGGGCTTCGATCCGGCCAAGGTCAATCCGAACGGCTCGGGCATTTCGCTCGGCCATCCGATCGGCGCGACCGGCGCGCTCATCACCGTCAAGGCGCTGTACGAACTGCAGCGGATCGGCGGGCGTTATGCGCTGGTCACGATGTGTATCGGCGGCGGGCAAGGCATCGCGGCGATCTTCGAACGGATCTGATGCGCGGCATGTCAGTAGCAAGCGGTATCGAGCAATGAGGAAGGAAGGGATGCGGGAATTGAAAGCGATGAAGGGTGCGGTGCGCCGGCGCGGTTGGGTAGTGACGGGCGTCGCCGCATTGCTGTGTGCCGGCGCAGCGGCGATGCTGCCCGCGCAGGCATGGGCGGAAAGCGGCGCGGTGAAGGAGCTGGCGGCGCCCCCGCCGATCCAGTTGCCGCTCAAGCCGAGCCCCGAATTCGCGAAATTCCCGCGCTACGCCGGCATGCTGGGCTCGCGCCAGATCGTGCTGAAGCTCGGCCCGAAAAGCGACGACCCATCCGGCGTCCACGGTGAGTATCAGTTCACGGATACCGGCGCGGTGATCCTGATCGCGGGCGACCGCGACGGTGACACGCTCGAAGTCGAGGAATCGAACGACGGCACGCATATCACCGGCAACTGGGTCGGCAAGTTCGCGGCGGACGGCTCGGTGGCGGGCGACCGCATGAACGTCGATGATTCCGACCCGCAGCCGTTCGACCTGAAACCGCTGGCAGCGGGGCAGGCGGTGCCGCCTGCCGGCGCGCCGGCGAGCGCCGCGAACAAGGCTGCGCCGCAGCCTTCCGCGGGCGCTGCCACGGTGCCGGCTTCAAGCGCCGCCGCTACCGGCGGCCACGCCGTGGGCGGCGTCAGCAACTTGCAAACCGGCGAGTGAACCAGCAGCCGCGGCGCCCAACAACTCGCGCGCTGTCTCTCAAGCGAAATCCTGCCGGCTCGTCTACTCTTGCGTGTGCGGCGCGCGCCCTGAAACCGCGTGCCTCCGTTTCCGTCTGCTTCTCAACGAAACTCACCATGACCCAATCCAAACTCCAACGCGGTCTGCAAACCCGCATCGTGCGTGCCGAGGACCAGCTCACGCCGGGCTTCGAGTCGTTCTCGATGCCGGTCACGCGGGCATCGACGGTCGTGTTCCCCGATCTCGCGACCATGCGCGCGCTCGACTGGAAAAACGACGCGCAATGGCGCTACGGCCTGCATGCCACGCCGACTTCGCTCGCGCTGGCGCAACGCCTTGCCACCATCGAGGGTGGCAACCACGCGTTGCTGCAGCCGTCGGGGCTGTCGTCGATTTCGAACGTGTATTTCGGCCTCGTCAAAGCCGGCGACGACGTGCTGATTCCCGATAACGTCTACTCGCCGAACCGCGATCACGGCGACTGGCTGGCGCGCGATTTCGGCATCACCGTGCGCTACTACGATCCGATGATCGGCGCGGGCATCGCCGATCTGATCCAGCCGAACACGCGCCTGATCTGGCTCGAAGCACCCGGCTCGGTGACGATGGAAGTGGCCGACGTGCCCGCCATCACCGCGGCGGCGCGCGCGCGCAACGTCGTCACGGCGATCGACAACACGTGGTCGGCGGGGCTGGGTTTCCGGCCGTTCGATCACGGCGTCGATATCTCGGTGCAGGCGCTCACCAAGTATCAATCGGGCGGCGGCGACGTGCTGATGGGCGCGACCATCACCGTCGATCGCGAGCTGCATCTGAAGCTGAAGGCGGCGCGCATGCGCATGGGCATCGGCGTCTCATCGGATGACTGCTCGCTGATTCTGCGCAGCCTGCCGACCATGCAATTGCGCTTCGAGCAGCATGATCGCGCGGCGCTCGGCTTGGCGAAATGGCTGAAGACGCGGCCGGAAATTTCAGCGGTGTTGCACCCGGCGCTATCCGATTGTCCGGGCCATGAGTTTTACAAACGCGACTTCACGGGCGCGGGCGGGCTCTTTTCGGTCGTGTTCGACGGCCGCTACAGCCCGGCGCAAATCGACACGTTCTGCGAGTCGCTCGAACTGTTCTCGCTCGGCTGGAGCTGGGGTGGGGCGCACAGCCTCGTGATGCCGTACAACGTCGCGTCGATGCGCACGGCGGGGCAGTGGCCGCATCGCGGGACGTTGGTGCGGTTCTATATCGGGCTCGAAGCCGAGGCGGACTTGCGTGCGGATATGGAGCAGTCTCTGGCGACACTGGGTTAAACGTCCGAGCGACGTTTTTCCGTAGGACAAGCAGGCCCATCGGGACATGTTCCCGGTGGGCTTTTTTCTTGTCAGCAGTGTGTGTCAAGGTGGCCAGTAAGCCTAACCATTCGGCTGAATGTTCAGTGTGAAATCTCGACGCTACGATGGCGTGCGTCCCGACTAACGGTTGCCGCACTATGGTGAGCTTCGATGAATTTTTTCTTCTGGATGTTGCTGAATCTCGGCGTGCCGATCATCGGCCCGATCTTACGCTAGCGCTTGTGGCACCCGCGCACGGTTGGCGCGTCGCGAAGACATTGATCGCCGGATCCGTGAAAGACGGCCAACTGTTCTGGTGTGCGATCGGGCTGTTTGCGTCGGCGCTTTATGAGGTGGTGACGGCGCTGGAGCGGGGCCGTGGCGAGGCGTCGGTTCTGGCGTACTGTGCGGTTGGGCTGTGTGTGATGGCATTTGCCTGTTCCGGCCTCGTGATGTCGGCGCTGGTCAATCCACATTCCGGACGGGCAAGGGCGACGGCGGCGCAGCGGAACAGATCACTTGCAAATGGAAGCTTTTCGCCAACGGAAATAGCACTGTCAATTTTCTTCACGCTCGCTGCCGCAGCTTTCTTTGCATTCCTACATGTGCTGCTCATTTAGATTTTTCAGATAGTGCAGCATTTATACTGGTCCTCTCAAGGAGGCAATCATGAAAAAATTCTCGTTGTGGCTAGTCTCAGAGGAAATCTACCCACGCTTTTTGATGTGGACCACGATCATCGTGAGCCTTGATGCGATCAGCATGATCGTGGTACTCACAACGGACATTCTGAAAAAATAGAGTCACTGCCAGCGCTGGCCGTCATTGCATCGGCCAGCGCATCGAACCAATGTCAGAACAGGCGCAGCAGCCCGTCCAGCCCGACATGGTTGAACGCCACGCTGGCCGCTTCGCGCACTACCGGCTTCGCACGGAACGCAACGGAGAGCCCGGCCTCGGCCATCATCTTCAGATCGTTCGAGCCATCGCCCATGGCGATCGCCCGGCTCGGTTCAATGCCCAATTGCGCGCATGTTTCGCGCAGTGTGCGTGCTTTGACATCGGCATTGACGATCTCACCGATCACCTTGCCGGTCAGCTTGCCGTCCACGATTTCAAGCGTATTCGCGCGTGTGAAATCAAGGCCGAGACGTGCCTTCAGCTTCTCGGTGAAGAAGTTGAATCCGCCCGACACGAGCAGCGTTTTCAACCCAGCGGCCTTCGCACCAGCCAGCATCTGCGCGGCGCCCGGTGAGAGTTGCAGCCGCTCTTCGTACACACGTTCGAGCGCGCTTGCGTCGAGGCCTTCGAGCAGCGCCACGCGACGCGTCAGGCTTTCGTTGAAGTCCTTGATTTCGCCGCGCATCGAGGCCTCGGTGATCGCGGCCACTTCCGCTTTCAGCCCGCAGAAGTCGGCGATCTCGTCGATACATTCGATCGTAATCAGCGTCGAATCCATGTCCATCGCGACCAGCCCGAAGTCGCGCAACTGGCGGCCAGCTTCGACGAACGCATAGTCCAGTTGATGGGTGCCGCAATACACGTCGAGGTCGGCGCGCTGGGCGACATTTGCATCGGCGATGCGAATCGCGTTCGCGTCGATGACGCTGGCGTGCGAACCGCGCGCGAGCGCGACGAGCGCTTTGTGATGATCGGCGGAAAGGGGCGCGGAGCTTTGAATGACGAGGTTCATGGACGACGACGCAGTAACGCGGAAAAGGACGGACGCGCGGCGCGCGCGGAAAATCCCGCTATTGTAACGGTTCGCCAGTTGGCCACGCCTCTTGCGATCGGCATGGAGCGCTGAGCCGCACCTGTTGCAATCCGCTTGGGACGTTGCGTCGCGCCGCACCTCTTGCAATCCACCGGGCACGCCGCGCCGCACGTCGCGCCGTGCAAACCTGCGGCGCGCGGTCCATACTGGCGCTTCGAACAAACAACGCCTCGCAGCCAGTAAGCGCACCGGCCGGCGGCCGCGCCACCACACGCGGTGCGCAACGTCGCTATGCGCTCACACCGGCACCCATGACGAGGCGCATCACTACGGAGACAACGCATGCCCCCGGCGACCGCCAGCGACGCATCCACTCTTGCGCGCGACTTCAATTTGCGCCACCTGAATCCCGCTTTCTATGCCGATCCGTATCCGGTCTACCACGCGCTGCGCGCTCACGAGCCGGTCAAGCGCATGCCGGACGGTTCGCTGTTTCTGACGCGATTTCGCGACGTGCAGGCGGTCTATCGCGACCCGAAAACCTTCAGCTCCGACAAGACCGTCGAATTCAAGCCGAAGTACGGCGACTCGCCGCTCTACGCGCATCACACGACGAGTCTCGTCTTCAACGACCCGCCGCGCCATACGCGAGTGCGCAAGCTGATCGCCGGGGCGCTGACGGCGCGCGCCATCGCGGCCATGGAGCCGGGACTGGTGCGCCTCATCGACGGCTTGCTCGATGCCGCCGCCGAACGCGGCCGGATCGATCTGATCGGCGAGTTCGCGTCGGCGATTCCGGTCGAGATCATCGGTAATCTGCTGGATGTGCCGCACGCGGAACGCGAGCCGCTGCGTGACTGGTCGCTCGCGATTCTCGGCGCGCTCGAGCCGTCGCTCACCGAGGCGCAGCTCGAACGCGGCAATCGCGCGGTGAGCGAATTCGTCGACTATTTGCGCGGTCTGGTCGCGCGACGCCGGCGCGAGCCGGGCGACCCGCAGCATGACGTGCTGACGCGTCTGATTCAGGGCGAAGAGGGCGGCGAGCAATTGTCCGAAGCGGAGTTGCTGCAAAACTGCATTTTCATTCTGAACGCCGGTCATGAGACGACCACCAATCTGATCGGCAACGGTCTCGTCACGCTGGCGCAATGGCCCGAGCAGCGCGAGGCGCTGCTGCGCGAGCCGTCGCTGATCGGATCGGCGGTGGAGGAGTGTCTGCGTTTCGAGAGTTCGAATCAGCTCGGCAACCGCATGGCGACCGTCGACACCGAGATCGGCGGCGTCGCGGTGGCGCGCGGCACGCCGGTCACGCTGTGCATCGGTGCGGCCAATCGCGACCCCGAGCAGTTCGCGGATCCGGACCGCCTCGACATTCGCCGCGATCCGAACCGGCACCTTGCATTCGGTTTCGGCATCCACCAGTGCGCCGGGTTGTCGCTCGCGCGGCTCGAGGCGCGCATCGCGATCGGCCGTTTCGTCGAGCGCATTCCGGCCTATCGCCTGAATGGCGAGCCCACGCGCGGCGGGCGCGTGCGGTTTCGCGGCTTCGCCGCGGTGCCGCTCGAACTCGAACCGGCGGGATCCCAAACGGCGTAGCGCACGGCGTAGCTTTTGCAGACCTGACGCAAGACTTACAGCCTGTGTATGAGGCCGTCAAATGGCGGCGCGCGCCGGCTATGGCTGACAAGCGGTGGCACGCTTGCTGCTTGACGTCAGGTCTTAGGCCTAGGGGAGCGCACGATGGCACACATGATCTGGAAGGGCGCAATCAGCTTCGGCCTCGTCCACGTACCGGTGCAGTTGTATCCGGCGACGCAGTCGGAGAAAGTCGGCTTCAATCTGCTGGATAAGCGCACGATCGATCCGATCGGCTACAAGCAGATCAACAAGCGCACCGGCAAGGATGTGACGCGCGAGAACATCGTGCGCGGCTTCGAGTACGAGAAGGACAAGTACGTCGTGCTCTCGGACGACGAGATCCGCTCGGCGAACCCCGAGTCGACGCAAACGGTCGATATTCTCGCGTTCGTCGACGCCCCCGACATCTCGTTTCTCTATCTCGACACGCCTTATTTCCTCACGCCCGACCGCAAGGGTGAAAAGGTCTACGCGTTGCTGCGCGAAGCCATGAAGGCGTCGGGCAAGATCGGCGTGGCGAGCGTCGTGCTGCACAACAAGCAGCATCTGGCGGCGCTGATTCCGGTCGGTCCGGTGCTGGCCTTGAACACGCTGCGCTGGGCCGCGGAGGTGCGCGATTTCGACGACTTCAAGCTGCCGGCCGACGGTGTCAAAGCCGCGGGCGTGTCCGCTCGCGAGCTCGACATGGCGAAGAAGCTGATCGACGACATGAGCGACAAGTGGGATCCGTCGCAGTATCACGATACCTTCCGCGACGACATCATGGCGCTGGTCGATCGCAAGATTCGCGCGGGCAAGACCGAGGAAATCACCGAAGTCGAAGCGCCGCACGAGTCGCGTCAATCCGCCGACATTCTCGATCTGTCGGACCTGCTCAAGCGCAGCCTTGGACGCGGCAAGAGCAAGCCGGCGGCGGCCGGCCGCAAGCGCGCCGCGGACGAGGACGGCGATGAGGACGACTCTGATGCCGAAGCAGAGGCTCCAGCCCGCAAGAAACCGCGCACGACGCGCACGGCAAGCAAGACCACCACGCGCGGCAGCGGCACCGGCGGCCGTGCAGCTGCCAAGACGGCAGCCACGCCAGCGGCCCGCAAACGTCGGGCAGCGGCCTGATCGTCAACGTCGCGCTGAGCCACTCACGACGAAGTCATCGCCATGAACGACAGACTCGACCTCTACAACCGCAAGCGCCGTTTCGACGAAACGCCGGAGCCATCGGGCGCGCGTGCAAGTCGCAAGCAAGGCGCCCGGAAAACGACAAGACAGGCAGCCGACGAAGCGCTCTCCTACGTGATTCAGGAGCATGACGCGCGGCGCTTACACTACGACTTCCGGCTCGAACTGAACGGCACGCTTCTCTCATGGGCGGTGCCGAAAGGGCCGAGCCTCGATCCGTCGGTAAAAAGGCTTGCGGTGCATGTCGAAGACCATCCGGTTGAATACGGTTCGTTCGAAGGCGAAATCCCAGCTGGCAACTACGGAGCAGGCAGCGTGATCGTGTGGGATCGCGGCACCTGGGAACCGGTCGGCGGCGCGGCGGAAGCGGCGCGATCATACGCGGCCGGCAAACTCAAGTTCCGGCTGCATGGCGAGAAGCTGCAAGGCGGCTGGACACTGGTGCGCAGCCATATGCGCGGCAGCGGCGACAAGGAGCAGTGGCTGCTGATCAAGGAACGCGACGATGAAGCGCGTGATGAGAGCGACTACGACATTCTGAAGAAGCGTCCGGGCAGCGTGCTCAGCGTCGGCGCCTCGGCGGGTAAAGACACGAAAACGACGCGGACAGCGGCAACCAAGGGCACTGGCAAAGCCGCAGCAGCCGCAATAGCGACTGCTGGGGCTTCCGATGCGAAGCCAGCCGCAAAACGAGCCGGCAAGAACAGCGCGAAAGCCGCGTCATCGAGCCGCGCCGATCCCAAGCGACCCGACATCGTAGCGACGCGCAACGCGCAGTCGCTGCGCGAACTAGCCGCCTCGCCCTCGATCGAGGGCGCGGTGAAAGCGCGCTTGCCCGCGACGTTCAAACCGCAACTGGCGACGCTTGTCGACGCCGCGCCTCCCGGCGATGAATGGTCGTACGAAATCAAGTTCGACGGCTACCGAGTGCTGGCCCGAATCGATCGGGACGCCAAGGGAAGCGCAGTTAAAGTATTCACTCGCGCGGGCAACGACTGGACCGCGAAATTCAGCAAACAGGTCAAGGCGTTCGAACAACTCGGCATCGAAAGCGCATGGCTCGACGGCGAAGCGGTGGTGCTGGACCAGAACGGCGTGCCGAATTTTCAGGGGCTGCAAAACGCCTTCGATGCGAACCGTCCGCAAGACATCATCGTCTACCTGTTCGACATACCGTTCCTGAACGGCTACGACTTGCGCGGCGTGCCGCTCGAACAGCGCCGCGCGATTCTGCGCGCCTTGATGGAAGAGGTCGACGACAGCGTCCTGCGCTTCTCGAACAATTTCGACTTCAGCGCGGAAGATCTGTTGAGGAGCGCGTGCGATATGGCGCTGGAAGGCATCATCGGCAAACGGCGCGACAGCGGCTATCTATCGGGTCGTTCGTCGACGTGGATCAAGCTGAAATGCCGCCGACGCCAGGAGTTCGTGATCGGCGGCTATTCGGAACCGTCCGGCAGCCGCGCGGCGTTCGGCGCGCTGCTGCTGGGCGTCTACGACGGCAAAGGCAAATTGCAGTATGCGGGCCGCGTCGGCACCGGCTTCGACGCGGCGTTACTGCGCTCGGTCAAGAAAGAACTCGACGCGCACGCGACCCAGCGCATGCCGTTTGCCGCCGCGCCGCGCGAGCGTAGTCGCACGCCGTTGCATTGGGTCGAACCGGTGCTCGTCGCCGAATGCAATTTCGCGGAATGGACGAGCGAGGGCATCGTGCGTCAGGCGTCGTTCGTGAGTCTGCGCAATGACAAGCCGGCGCGCCAGATCGTCAAGGAAACACCTCGCCAAGGAGCCGACGTGCAACAGCAAACCGATTCTGGGTCCGACGAAGCGCCGAAGAAACGTGTGGCGCGGAAATCTTCCGTCAGTACTGCGGCCGCATCCGGCGGGGGGGAAACCGGTGCGGCGAGGTCGAAGGCCGAGGCGAAGACGGCGGGCGCGAAAGACGTCGGCATGAAGAGCCGCGGCGTGGAGACAGGCAGCGCGAAGGTGAGTGCTGCGAAAACCATTGCAACGAAAACCTCGGCCACCAAAGCCAAAGCAACCGAAGGCAAAGCCACAAAATCAAGCACCGCGTCCGCTCCCGCCGAAGTCGCCGGCGTCCGCATCTCGCATCCCGATCGCGTCATCGACAAAAGCAGCGGCGCGCGCAAGATCGATCTCGTGCAGTACTACGAATCGGTCGCCGACTGGATGCTGCCGCATCTGCAAGATCGCCCAGTGTCGCTGGTGCGTGCGCCCGAGGACATCGGCGGCGAGCTGTTTTTCCAGAAGCATAGCCAGAAGCTGTCGATTCCGAATGTCACGCAGCATCCTGGCCTCGATCCGGGCCATCCGGCGCTGATCACCGTCGATACGCTCAAGGCGCTGGTCGGCGCGGCGCAGATGGGCACCGTCGAATTTCACACGTGGAATGCCGTCGTGTCGAATATCGAAAAGCCGGACCGCGTGGTGTTCGACCTCGATCCCGACGCGTCGCTGGGTTGGGAGCGCATGATCGAAGCCGCGCAACTGACGCGTTCGCTACTCGAAGAACTCGGCCTCAAGTCGTTCTGCAAGACGAGCGGCGGCAAGGGCTTCCACGTGGTCGTGCCGCTCGCGAAACAGGCCGGTTGGGACGAAGTGAAGGACTTCTCGCAAGCCGTCGCGCAACACATGGCGGCGACGCTGCCCAAGTACTTCAGCGCGAAGATGGGCGCGCAGAATCGCAAGCAGAAAATCTTCGTGGACTATTTGCGCAACAACCGCGGCTCTAGCACGGTCGCCGCATTCTCGGCGCGGGCGCGTCCGGGCCTGGGCGTATCGGTGCCGCTTTCGTGGGATGAAGTCGCCAGCACCACGGGCGGCGATCAATGGACCATCGAGAATTTGCATGAGCGCCTCGCCGACCTCAAAAGCGACCCGTGGGCGGACTATACGAAGACGCGTCAGCGCATCACCGCAGCCATGAAGAAGCGTCTGGATGACGCAGAGTAAGCGCTTCGACGGACCCGATTCAGAACGACAAGGAGCAAGACCATGAAGACCTCACCGCAATCGTCCGACGGCGACAAGCAGGCAGACCCGCATGCCAAGAAGCAACCCAAATCGATGCAGGAAGCTGCCGCGCCGCTGCCGCATGAAGCCGATCAGGATCCCGAATCGCAGCACGAGGACGGTCCGCGCCATATCGGCAAGCAGGCGCATCGCGATCTCGAACGCGGGCTGAAAGATACCGACCGCCGCGGCGGCGACGAGTATCAGCAAAAGACGCAGAACGACGCGCACACCGACGTCAACTCCGACGGCAAAGGCGCCGGCGGAGCACGCGGCAAGCATTGACGACGTATCGATTCGGGCACCGTCGCCGGCGCATCTGTCTCAGCCCGGCTCTCTGTCCCAGTAAGGCGGATCGCCGAAGTGCGCCGCCAGGAATTCGATCAAGGCGAGCGTCTTCGGCGGCACGAACGAACGGCTCGGGTACACCGCCCAGATTGCCACGTTCTCGGCGAGCGGATAGCTGTCCAGCACGCTGACCAGTTCGCCGCTGCGCAAATAAGGCGCGACGTCCCAGGTCGATTTCAGCGCGATGCCGAAACCGGCCAGCAGGGCGTCGCGGATCACTTCGCCGTTGTCGGTGACGAGGCGCCCGCTCACGCGCACCTCGAGCGCTCCGGCGGGCGTCACGAAGGCCCAGTCGCGCTGGTCCGACAGAATCATGCACTCGTGCTCCGCGAGGTCCGAAGGATGATGCGGCGTGCCGCGCCCGGCAAGATAAGCGGGCGCCGCGCACAGCACCCGCCGATTCACCGCGAGGCGCCGCGCCACCAGCGACGAATCCTTCAGCACGCCGACGCGGATCGCCACGTCGATACCCGCATCGACGAGATCGACCAACTTATCGGTGAGCCGCAAATCGACGCTCACGCCGGGATAGCGGCGCAGAAATTCGCTGATCACCGGCGACACGTGCTGCCGCCCGAACGACGACGGCATCGAGACCCGCAAGCGGCCCTGCGGCTCGGCCTGCGCCCGGCCCACCGAGGCGCGTGCGGCGGCGGCCGCGTCGAGCAGGGCTTCGGCGCGCGTCATGAAGACTTCACCGTCCTGCGTGAGGCTGATGCGGCGGGTGGTTCGGTGCAACAGGCGCGCGCCGAGCAGCTTTTCCAGTTGCGCGATGCGGGAACTGGCCACCGCCGCCGACAGCCCGAATTCGCGCCCGGCCGCCGACACGTTGGCCAGCAGCGCGGCGCGCATGAACAGGGCGACGTCGAGCAGATCGAGGCGCTCCCGTTCTCCGGGCGAGGTACGTGTGGATGAGGCCGGAAGGTTCATTCTTCTGGAATTCAAAAAGATGTTTCAGCCATTATGACGGTTTTAAGAGAATAAGAACCGCCTTAGGATGACGCCAATGGGATCGATGACGCGCAAACGGCACGACAGACCGCCCGCAAAAACCGCGATCCTTCAAACCTCGTCTGAACCAACAGGAGCATGTGTGAAAGCCGTCGGTCTCTATCGCTATTTGCCGATCGATCAAGCCGAAGCCTTGGTCGATGTCGAAATCCCGAAACCGGAAGCCACCGGTCGTGACCTGCTGGTCAAGGTCGAGGCGATTTCCGTCAATCCGGTCGACACCAAAGTGCGCGCGCCGAAAGACACGGTCGAAAAGACGCCGCGCGTCCTCGGCTGGGACGCCGCCGGCACGGTAGTCGCGGTCGGACCGGACGTCACGCTGTTCAAGGTCGGCGATCCGGTGTTTTATGCGGGCAGCATCACACGGCCGGGCGCCAACAGCGAGTTCCACCTGGTCGATGAGCGGATCGTCGGGCGCAAGCCGGCGTCGCTCGATTTCAGCCACGCTGCCGCGTTGCCGCTGACCGCGATCACCGCATGGGAAGCCTTGTTCGACCGTCTCGGCGTGTCGCCGCAAGGCGCGGACGAAGGCCGCACCGTGCTGATCATCGGCGGCGCGGGCGGGGTCGGCTCGATCGGCATTCAACTCGCGAAGCAACTCGCGAAGCTGAAGGTGATCGCGACCGCGTCGCGTCCCGAGTCGGCCAAATGGGCCACGGAACTGGGCGCGGATCACATCGTCGATCATTTCGGCGACATGCCCGCGCAATTGAAAAAGCTCGGCATCGACCAGGTCGATTACGTGCTGATGTTCAACGACACCGACAAGAACTTCCCGGCCGCGGCCGAGGTGATCAAGCCGCAAGGCAGCATCTGCACGATCGTGGAAAACAGCAAGCCGGTGCCGGTCGAATTGTTGAAAGCGAAGAGCGCCGCCTTTCATTGGGAGTTCATGTTCACGCGCTCGATGTTCGGCACGCCGGACATGATCGAGCAGCACAAGCTGTTGACCGAAGTAGCGCGTCTCGTCGACGCGGGCACGCTGTGCACGACCGTCGGCCAGAACGTCGGCGCCATCAACGCCGCGAATCTGCGCCGCGCGCATCAGCTGCTCGAAGAAGGGCGCGCGATCGGCAAACTGGTGCTGACGGGATTCGAGGCGTAAGCCGCAATTCGCCTGAACCGGGCCTGAACGAACATGGCCGGCGTCGCAGCAATGCGCGCCGGCCATGTTCATTTGATG